>CP126121.1:3409767-3730244 GCA_030123625.1 Nitrospira sp. | reverse complement strand
ATGTGGGGTCTACATCGTCAAAGGAGCGATGGCTCTTTTGTTACTGTGGAAGACCTCCCCTTTCGGGTACGTGCTTTGGATGGGATCGGGCCGGTGCTTTGGGTGGGCACCGACAGCGGAGTCTACAGCGTCTCCTCGGGACAGGAGAAACATCGCGAGCCAGATTGGCCCTACGACCAGGTCGTGAGCCTGACAGTCGAACCAGCCACCGGCAGTAAGTGGCTAGTTACCAGGCGAGGGGTAGGACGAATCATCGACAATGCCTGGCAACCCTTGTCTCAGTTTCCATTGCAGGTAAACGAACTACTCGCCGACAAGCGAAAACTTGGCCGTACAGTTTCTCTGTTCACTGAAATCCTAGGAGAGAACCAGACATGGGCTGCCGGCGGGGGCGACCCAGATCGGGGTATTATTGGACTCTACCGCATTGGCCTTGACGAGTACGAATGCGCGTTCGGCGCTAACTCCGAGGATACGCTGAGCAACGCTGTCCAATGCCTGTGGGTTGATGATACGACGGTCTGGGTGGGCACAGCGCGCGGGCTCTGCTCCTTTGATAAGCATAACCGTACCTGGCGAAACTTCCGCATTGAGAACCCCGACCTGCAGGACGTGCGTGCAATCGTTCCCGGACAGACCCGAGAGTGGTTGTGGGTGGGTAGTGGGCAAAGCGGGTTTCACCGCCTGCGGTCGGGCACACACTTGCCCAACATGCCTTCGCCAAAATCCATTGTCGCCATGGTTGCCGGGGATGATGGAACGCTGTGGGCAGCCACTCCAGAGGAGGTGCTGTGCCTGGCACCGAACGCCACTGACTGGGAGCCAACCGACTGGCCAACGTCTAGGCCTACCATCCAGACCTTGTGCGCGACCAACGATGCGCTCTGGGTTGGTACAGCGGAGGGACTGTGGCGTTACCGACCCGACTTGAAACTTTGGCCTCGCCCTGCCGAGGACGACACTCTGAGGCACCTTCCAATCCAGGCGCTGGCGGTCGACCCTAGCGGCAGCTTATGGGTCGGTACAAAGTCTGGCTTATACAGCTTGAGTGGTAACAATTGGGTTCGCTTCCGCAAGGTCCAGGTTGGCGCTATGGCCTTTGCTCCGGAGGGAACCTTGTGGTTAGGTACGACGACAGGCCTGGAGCGGTGGTCATCGCCGGGTGACAGCTCAGTCTTTAACAGTCCGCCGATGGCTTGCTTCCTCGCAGGCAATTCCGGCTTGGCCGCCGATTTGGTGACCGCGTTAGCTGTGCACGCTGCTGGCAACAAAAGACAAGTATGGATCGGTTCACCAGGTGGTGTCAGTTGTTACGAATACACCTCGTAGGAGGAGGGCATCGTGGCTGAGATTCTTGGCATCGACCTGGGAACGACCAAGTCCGTTGGGGCAGTGTGGCGCAACGGGAAGCCTGAGATCATCAAAGATACTGAGGGCCATACAATCACGCCTTCGATAGTCGCATTGGATCCGAACACGGGGGAATGGGTGGTGGGGCGTGCCGCTCGCGCCGTTGCGGAATACCATCCGGATTCGGTCATTTACTCTATCAAACGCTTGATGGGCCGTCGCTTCAAGGATGACAATGTGCAGGACGACCTCCGGGACCGGCGCGTCCTCTACCATGTGAGCGAGTCGTCAGGACGTCCAGACGCGATAGAGGTTACATTGGGCACTCGTCGGCTGACCCCCCAGGAGGTGTCGGCCAAGGTCCTGCTGAAGATCAAGCAAGACGCTGAAGCACACCTCAAGAAGGCGTCTGCCTCCGGCCGACATCACGAAATCACTCAGGCAGTCATCACCGTACCAGCCTACTTTAACGATTCGCAACGTCAGGCCACCCGCGACGCTGGCCGGATCGCAGGCCTGGAAGTCTTGCGGGTGCTCAACGAGCCAACCGCAGCATGCCTTGCCTTTGGCTATCAAAAGTTGGCAGAGAGGCGCAGAGTAGTGGCCGTTTATGACCTTGGGGGGGGCACTTTCGACGTATCGATACTTGAGGTTGGCCAAGGTCCGTTTACGGTGAGAGCGACCAACGGCAACACACACCTGGGAGGGGATGACATAGACTGGCTAATAGTCGATTGGGCAATGGACGAGATCCTCGGGAGTGAGAAGAATGGGCTGCGCAAAGATATACATGCCCGTGGTCGCCTGCGCATTGCCGCTGAACAGGCTAAAGTCGCCCTTTCGTCTGACGAGCGGGCGCAACTAACCGTACCAGGCCCGCTTAGCCCAGCCTCAGACCTGCACGACATTAATCTCGAGTTCACCCGGGAGCGGTTGGACAGTCTCACCCAGCAGATTATCGAGCGCACGTTCATCCCATGCCGCCAGGCACTCCAAGACGCACAACTGACAACCGCAGACATCAAAGAGGTACTGCTCGTGGGTAGCCAGACGCGGATGCCCTCCATTCACCGGGCGGTGCATAAGTTTTTCGATCGGGAGCCCGACGCTAGTGTCAAACCTGAAGAGGCAGTTGCTATGGGGGCTGCTGTGCAAGCGGCCATTCTGGCAGGAGAAGCCACCAAGCTAAGGCTGGCTAACGTTGTGCCCCTGACGCTAGGCCTGAACTCCGAGGGAAATATGGAGGCCCTGATTCCTCGTAACACACCGGTGCCAATAAAAAAGACTAAGACCTACAGCACGGTGCAAGATAAGCAGGAAAGTGTAGAAATAGCTGTCTATCAAGGCGAGCGGCCTTTGGTCAAAGACAACGTCAAGCTGGCCTCGTTCAGATTGGAAGGGATCGAGCCTGCTCTAAGCGGAGAACCCGAGATAGAGGTGACCTTTGATGTCGATTTCGATGGGATCCTGCATGTCAAGGGGATGGACAAGCGAACCGGCAACAAAAATGAAATCACCATCACCAAGTCGGTACGGCTGAGCGACGAAGAAATCTCGACCATGATCCGCAATGCCGCTGAAGACATTTCCACGCAGCTCCACCACCGCCTAGAAGACAACACCCACCCGTTCCCTGACATACTCGCCTCAGCAGTCAAGGCAGCGTTGGGCACCGCCCCGCTGGCCAACGCTTCAGAGAAAGAGTGGTCAGCATACCTGTCCACGCTGCAGGGTCTGGACCGAAACCTGCGGGAGACACAGGAAACCAGGCAGGCCGAGCAATAAGGAGATTCGCGACGGGGTTGCTGTCATCTCCAGCAACACCCGTTCCGTGGGATTCGGAGATCTTAAAATTCCGTATGAGCTAGGCTGATATTAAGCACATCAAGCCGAAAATCCATAGTAAGAGTTCTGGACGGCAAGGCGCATCCCCTCTACATCCTACCATCTAGCTCTACGTGACCGCATCTTCCACCACTTCCAGCAGCCGCTACACTCTTCTACATAAATCTTCGTCGTCGCATAGTGCTGATGCCGCGTCATCTTCTACAACACCCCGTGGGATTCGCATCGTTGAGCAAGACAAGATCGGGGTCGAGTGCCGCGGACTATGGACAACAACCGTTTTTTCGTCTTGAGGTACTCGTGGCCTCGATGGACCATAGTTTCTATTTGAGCTTGTGCTAAAGACGAAATGGTAAATCATTGAATGGTTATCGCCGAAACGCTTGGCACCGGGTAAACCAGTGATGAACGTGCGGGTTTGTCTACGAATTCTTGGCGTGGAGATTGTCTTTCCTGAGATTAGACAGCGGGTGATCTATTGCCCCTGCTGTGCACACACTGCGACGGATGTTTTGAACATCGTCGCGTTGGTCGGTGTGTGAGCTGAGTGGGGTGCTCTTGTGGTTACTTCCGATAACGGTACTGATTCGGCCACAGCGTGATCCCAGCAGTTTCCACGCCGGCCCTGTAGTGAGATGATCGCGTCGATCAGCAATGCGAAACAGGAGCAATAGCTTGCAACCAGAAAACATTGCGGACAGCAGATGCGCCGCTCTCTCTATTCACTCACGGATATGACGAATTGGCAGTGCCTATTATCGCAAAAGCGTCAGATTGCTTTCATCAGATAATGGCTAATGAGGTGCGAAATCCCGGATGAATAACAAACTTTGCTTCTCCGTTTTCGACGGGATGAAGTAGATGTCGGAGATTGTACCTTACATGATAGGAATATTTATCGTCATCCGATGTACGCCCAGTAGTTCCTAAGAATCCATACCACAGAAGCAATTCCAGAGCTTTTTGAGCTTCATCACCGCATATCCCACCTTTAGCAAGAATGCGTTCTGCCTCTAGTTTTGAGAGTGTTCGCTGTGTGCCTTGAAAAGAATAGAGAAGGTCAGCAAATTGAGGATATGTATCACCAATTTCGTACGCGGTGGCTAGCACCATATCCTCAGAATAGCTTTTCTCGGCCTGGACCACGTCATCGGCAAACACTCTCGAATGCCCACGGTTGACTGCAACTTCGGTAGCGCGATGGAGAAAGGTAAGTAAGTCTCGTGGACGCATCAGCGTTCTTTCAAGGATGTAGTTAAAAGAATCTTCAGTTCCTATGTGAGAATCAAAAAGAACCGACCAAATATCACGAAAAGCTCCGGACAGCCCCGTGCTTAATGATATGCGCTTTGTTACGATTTCATGAAAAGTGCTTGAATCGTCCCAGTCAAGTCGTATGGCAGTATCCTTCCCTTTGTCGGGAGTTTGCCGAACCAAGTGTTCATAAATATCTGTTCTGATGAAGACCAAACATTTGAATTCAACGTCTTGCTCTTCTAACTGTCGCTGTAATTTTCGTGTGGCTTCGAGAAGGGCACGAACGATCATCATGTCTTCTGAAGTTGTACCCCGCAATGGCCATCCCTTGTCCAGATTGTCTATCAGCAACCAGACAGCATCTTTTTCCTTCACGTAACTACTAACGGCATCATCCAGTTCACGAATATCCCCTGAGTATAGCCATTCAGTAATCTTTTCCCTTGATTGCGATTCACTCGCATCGCCAAATCTCTCCGTGAGTCGATTGACCTGACGAAGAAGCCTCTGCGAAAGGTCGCCTTCAGAATCGATTTCATGTGACTGATATACTTGCTGGAGCTTTAAAAATCGTTGATGTCGTTGGGAATCATGACTTGCCCACGCTGCCTCTGTGGTAAGAACCTTGTGTGCTAGTTCTGTAAGAAGGATATAGTTCCAGAAGCCAGTCATTGTATGTTCCTGTAAACCAGGAGACAACTGGGAGAGGACGGCTTCGCGTAGCTTAGTGAATTGATGACCTTCCGGTTTCAGATCTAGGACTAATCTCGACTTGTTTTTGCCCAACCAATTTCTCACCTCATAGAATATTGCTGTTTTCCCCGTGCCTTTTCTGCCCACCACAAGCCTTGCGTGTCCTTGTTTTGCTTGTGTGAATTGGCCGGTCGGAACGAAATAATTCTTCAACCCAGCGATTTCATTTTCAGCGGCTGTATCTCCGAGATCCAATTTCTCAAGAATCTTCTCTGCTCTCCTCCCTAGGGCAGGAGTCGTTACCTGCATATGTTCGACTAGTCTCTTTACCGCTGTTTCAAGGAACCGGGGGATGTCATCAGGTGTTTGATACGACTGAACCGCGTCACGATAATCTATCGGTTGATGCACTGCTGCTTCTTCCTGAAGCATAGCCACGACTTTTCCCTCAGCCATGGCAATTCCTCCGAGTAGCGCACAGAGGGCATTATGTTTTGTGCTGCCTTGACGATTCGGACTCAACAAATGTGCTATGACCCCAACTGAGCCGCTGATTTGTTTCCGAGCTTCATGCAAAGTCAGACGCGGCGTTTCCACTGGATCATATGTCCTGAAGCGGAAACCAGACTTCTTGAGAGTAGACATTAGTCTGACTGCTCCCTCTGTATCGATTGGTCCCTTAAGAACATAGAGGGGACTTTCTTTGTACTCCTTGACTAACGGTGTGGGGAGGGCAACGCCAGGCAACCGACTTGGGAGATTACGAGAAAGTTCTTCAGCATTTCTAAAATCTAAGAAACCGAGGGTATCTAGAAGTCCCAACTCATCAAACTCGCGCTTGTTAGCAACATACGAAGTGTCACGAATAGGTATCACTGGGATGCCAAGTCCAATCGAGAAGCCAATTTCAAAAAGCAGGTTGAAGTTGAGGGTTGTGACATCGGCAATAATTGTCCCAGAAAAGCGACTTGCTTTGCATATTTCACAAAATATTAAGCGACCTGCAATTGGAAGCTGGCGCCATGACTTCCAGACTTGTTCCCCAGTAGTTCGTTCCAACCCTTTCATCGCACCCTCAATTGTGGCAGCGATTTGTGGGGGGGATGAGGGATACAGAAATAACGCGTTCGAAGGATGGCAGTTTGTAAATTCTTGGTCACACGGTCCATCCGCATACTGACAGTATGCAGGTGGCATTTTCAGGTTCTTGTTTTCCATGGTGTATGAGTCAATCCTCGATAGGCCTAATAGACCAAGGCCTTAGGGAAATGGAGGCATTGTAGGAGACCTCTGCTTCAGGGAGCAAGGGCTTCACCTTCGTCAGGACTCCTATATAATGCCATAAATTTATATACCGAACATCTAATTGAGATCTTCAGTAGCAGTATGCTTGGGGTCCACACGTATCTACCGCAATACCGTATCAGGGAATACCTCCTGGATCTTGTAGATGATTCGATCGTAGGTTCCTTGTACCACTACCTGTTGTTTGTATGATGCGCAGTTTCCTAAATACTTGAACGAGATCGGCCACGTGGGAACACTGCTGTTTCAGGAACAAATTTCGTGCAAGATGGATTCCGTGGCGGCACTCCTGAGTTGCGATTCGAAAATCGTTACGTGTTGGTCTGTCGCTAAAACCATGGCCATGTGTGGCTCGCCTCACTTTCCACTGTTGATGGCCGTTTCGACGCTGGAGAGAACCGGTTGGTAAGTCTCGGGAGACGATATGCTCCTCCCGCCTTGGGACGGGAGGCCTCTCGATACTCAAAACCGTCGAACACAGTTTTGATATCTAATACTCTTTGGTAAAGGACATGATCAAAGTAAAGGCTATACGTGAAGACCATCTCACCGTTCACAGTCCTTCCCTCGTTCCCGCTCCGTCTCAGGAGTCCGGCCTCGTCCCTCTAGATATCGCACGAGATCCATCGCCAGTTGCCGATCCTCCCCACGATCTGACAGGGCTAACGCCCGCATCACCTGCTCATAGTTCCGCATGACTTCCTGGACTCGTCCATGTCGGCGCGTGGTGCGTTTCAACCGCTCCAGCTTCTCCCCTTTTTTGCTGGGTTCATGCAGATGCCGCACCGTCCATCGTTCATGCGTGGTACGATGAATTCGGCTGGTTGTCGTGGCCTCGATGCCATGTTCTCGTAAGGCCTCCGCAAACCCCTCCCGCCACCGTTGCAGATCAGCCTTCCTGGGATTCAAGCGAACTCCATCAAGGCCTGCGGCTTTCACCGTCAAATGCACATGTGGATGCGGAGAGGGATGCGGATCCGGATCGGTCTCGAAGGTATGGAGCACCATGGCGTACTGAAACCCTGAGAACTCCCGCGTCGCAAAGTCACGGGCAGCCCGTTGGACCGCAAACGGATCAGTCCTTGTCGGCATGGAGAGAACGAGATGAAAGGCGTCGCGCATCGTCGACTCTGCCGCGATCGGCATCCCGCCATCGCGCCATTCAGCTTTCAGATCGGCCACCGCCTCTTTTCCCTGAATCACCTGACCGTCTTGATCCTCGATCTCGAGTTGGCCATCACGGGAGATGTAGGTGAGGTTGTTCGAGATGCCCTTCATCCCTTTCGGTGCCCTGACGAGTTTCACCACGACTTGTGGCGAACGGCGAACCATGGCCTGCAGTTTCCGCCGCACATAGGTCGCACGAGCCTGTGCCGTGCTGAGCCGTCCGCCGGTACTCGTGAACTTGGCGGAACTCAGACGAACATTCCTGCTGCGACGCGGCCGTGGGAGGGTCTCCATTGAGACATTGAAGAGCCGACTCCCCCACTCATCGAGCTTCTCGTCGATCTGGCTGCCTGTCGAACTCATTGCAAGTGCCAGCGCTCCAAAGTCCCGCGCAAGACATCGGACACCTTCTTCGTATGGGCCTGGATCACGCGAGAGAGTTCGGTGATGACTTCGACCCGAAAGGCTGCCCGGTTTTGAGGCGCAGTATTCAGGACTTTCGCGATCTGGTTCAGGTTCCGCCCCAAGGCAAGCAGTTGTTGGTTCGAGCGGGCCAAGGTCTCCAATTCCGGCTGTCCGACCTGCGGCTGCCCAGTCAACCTGGTGCGCACCATTGCCACCAGCCATTTCGTCGGTACATAGCCTTCGTGTCCTGCCATCTTCTTCAGGGCAGCGAGCTCTGAGGTCGTCAGGTTCAGTTCGATGCGCGCGGTCGCTCGTTCTCGCTTCGGCGTGACGCGATTCCGAGGCGCAGGAGCCCGCGTAGCTCTCCGGTCCATGGCCTGCCGAAGGGCGTTCCGGAGGGCATGACTCGGCGTGACGCCCTGCTGCTGACACCAGGCCTGCCAGGGGGCTTTCAGCTCCCCCAGATCCACCGTGACCGTGGTCGTCCGTTTCGCCCTCTGCTCCATTAGCTCACCTGCACCAGCCCAATTGAGACATCCACCCCCCTCACCGACCGGTGGCTGATTCTGGTCATTTGAGGGTCAAAGAACATGGGCACAAGAATACGATAAACCCATAATGTAAGACAACTACGGGCAATAGCCATATCCTGCAACCTCTTAAAATCGGTCTTACACCATTCCCTATACCGACACGGACCAAGACCAGAGATCAACACCTCACGCCGAGCGAAAGACGCCCGAAACGGGCTCGGATCGGTCGCTCAGTGGAGCCTCCGGCAAGGTGGACTAGCTGACATTGGGAGTCGGCTGGTTCGGTTTCCAGCAATTCGGGATCTCCCCCATATGAGGCGGATTCTCTTCTTGATATCCTGGTTCGCAGGGCACAACTTATGCGTTATTGAGCCGACCCCCATGCGCCTGAATCGGATGAACTTTCTTCGATGCCTTCTGGCACTCGGCTTGATGAGTGCGCTGGTGGCCTGTGGCGGCTTCGCTAACTGCTTCAATAGTGGGTTTGCTCCCGCCGCCTGTGGCGGCGGGTATGTCGCGAGCGACATTTCTTCTCGGCCCCAGCCCACGGCCACCTCGGCGGAAGGTCGTTGGACGGGCTCGACACAAACAGGCCGCACGATCGTTGGACTGGTCCTCGATGACGGCTCGTATTGGCTGTTCTATACGGCAAGAGACAATCCCCTCGTCCTGGCAGGACTGGTTCAGGGCACTGGCACGTCCCACTCTGGCTCCTTCGGGTCCTCGAACACGAGGGATTTCAATCTGGAAGGCGCTGGCATTCGTGCAGCGACGATGCATGGCAGCTATGTTCAGAACAGGGGCTTCCTCGGGGCAATTGCCTACTTCAATAGCGAGGCAGAAAGCTTTACGAGTACGTACGACGGGGACTCTGAGTTGGTTTCGAATCTGAATCTGGTGGTCGGGACTTTTTCAGGACTTCGTACCGACAACCACACGGTCACGGTGACCATGGAGGCAGCCGGAACGCTTTCCGGCCATGCCTCAGATGGATGCACCGTTGCTGGAACCTTGTCTGCTCGGGCCAAGGGCACTATGTTTCATACCCAGGTGACATTCGGAGGTGACGCCTGTCGCCATGGAACCGAGACGCTCGTCGTGGTGGCCTTCTACGATGCCGTGACCAACCGGCTCTACAGCGCGGCGCTCAACAATGCCCGGACCACCAGCTTTATCTTTTTCGGCACGAAACGGTAAGCCTCACCGGTTCCATGTTCTGTAAGGGTTTCCTTTTTGATGGGGGCATGACCTGATCAGAACATGCCCCCTGAATGGATCGATGCGATTAGGGCGACAGGATCTCTCGAACCGCGGTAGGGGAAAAGAATCCCTGACCCCTCAGATTGGCAAACCAGCTCTCGGCGAACGCCGTCAAGTCCTGTTTCAGCCTGGGCACGACGTGCGTACGTCTGCCCGTCTTGTCATACCGATACACTTCTTGCGAAAGCCCCAGGTAGTCTTTCCGGAACGAGACCGGTTCGGCTGCCGCGTCGCCGAGAAGATTAGTGACCATGAAGACCACATCGCAATCACGCATCAGGTCTCCATTCTGTTCACCGTATTGGCAGAGCGAGACCAACCGGTGCCCGTCCTGACTGACGCCGATCTTCTCGACCGAGAGTGGCATGTACTCAGGCACAGTGATCCGCACAGCACGTGCACCGTTGAGTAATTGATTCAGATCCGTCGCGAATGCTTGATACAGTTTCATCGTCCGTTTCCTTTCTTCGGGTGAAGGAAGCCCCCGGCGCGAAGGCCGGAGGCTTCCCGCGACGGTCAGCGCACCGACCGCTCCGCGATCCAGACCTTCGCCTGTTGGGCGACGACCACGAGCGCGTCAAGGTCCGCGAGACCGAAGGACTCGGAGTCCTTCAACATCCCATCGGACAGCTTGTACGAGCGGGCCACGGTCACGTTGTAGAACGGGCCTTTCATGCCCTCGTTCTTCCAGATGCTCGCCTTGATGCTGCTGCATCGAAGCGTGGTGACCGGCTTGGGTTTCTTGTCTTGAGGTGCCATGTTGTGTCTCCTTTGGTTAGAGTTGCTGTGTTGGCCTCTCACCAGGCGTGGAGGCCACACAGCGACGACAAAGGAGACAGAGAGGCCGCCGCCACCTGGCGGGCCGGCGGGCGCGATGCGGAGGAATGCCCGCGCAAGACAACGCGGGTTCTAGCGGCGTGAGGGCATGATCGACGCAGCCCGCCGGTGGAAAGCCAGGGCGGAGGCCGGATGCGCACAGGCACCGGCCCGGAAACCACAAGCGGGTCCCCCGCGCATCGGGGCAAGCAGTGTGGATCAGATGGAAGACACGAGGCGAGAAATTCCTGTGCTCATTTGACCAGGAGCATGGGCAGGCTCGTCAACGCGGATGATGGTCAGAAGCTCGGCTTCGACGCGATCTTGAGCTTGATGCGGGCGTCGGCCATCAGGTGACCGAGCATATGTTACGGGAGTCGCTGAACCGAGTGGAATGCTGAACGGCTCTCGCGTGGTTGCCGGGGAAACACCACCATTGTGGTGAAAGAAGAGATCAGATCAGAGATGAGCGGCGTAAGGACGAAGCGCCGCGACGAATAGTGTTAAGGTCTGGCGTTCAAGCGTTTCGAGGTATTCAGCCGCGGTCTTGGGAGGATGTTTGAGCCTCGCCCGATGCGTGCTGGCAGCGGCGCAGACGATTCTGGGTGCCAGATTGAAGAGGTGCAGCAGAAACTCATCGGGGTGTTGGGGCGTGATGCCGTATTTCTGGAGTTCCTTGTCGGGAAAGTCCGTGAGGTTGTAGGTGACAATGACGTCAGCCCGCCCGCGAATGGCGGCCGCCAAGACATGCCGATCATTCGGGTCTGGCAGGGAGAGGGAAGGAATCAACTCCTCAAAATCCTCAACGAGACAGTCGCGAGCATGCAGATCCATGAGGTCTCTCGTGCGACGGAGCTGCACAGCAGTGAGATCTGGTCGATCTTCAAGCACCGCCCGTATCCACTCCTCATGAATCTGTGAAGACCATTTGGCGCGAAACAGATCCGTCAGAGCCAATTCGAGGAGCAGATCACGGAGCGGAGCGGGATACAAAACGCAGGCATCGTAGAGCGCGGTGAAGGTGGCCACTTTCAATAGCCCATCTTCAGTACCTGCGCATCTTGGGTCAGTTGATCGAGGGTCGCACGGCGGTCGGCATCGATCTGGTGTTTATAGCGCATGAGATCCGCGAAGAGAATACGCCGGTGGGTGCCCACCTTGCGGTAGGGGATTTTCTGCTCGTCTAACAGATTCACGAGGAACGGACGGGACACATTCAGCACGTCGGCGGCCTCTTGCGTCGTGAGTTCGGCATGGACCGGAATCAGGGTGACGGCATTGCCTGCCGACATTTCGTCAAGGATGGTGAAGAGGAGTCGCACAGCCGAAGGCGGCAAGAAAAGACGTTCGGGGGTTTTCCGCTTCTGAATAATCTGTAACTGGAGATTCCTGAGGTGGTCCAGATGCGATGCCAGGGTTTCTCGCGCTTCCTTGGCGAGCGCGGCATCTTCAGCGGTCGGCACAATGGGTTCTCTGGTCGAAGTGGTCATGGATTCGCTCCTCTCTTCTCTGAAGGGAGTATATCAGTCATTCGAAATAAACGCAATAAACGAAACATTCGCAATAATACAGGGTTCTGTCGCTGCGTGGGTTTGTTCAGACGCACGACGCGAAGCTGGCGGTTCCTCGCCCCCATGATGGTATCCCTCACTCTGCTCCTCGATCACCATCGAAAGCCGAGCCGACCATGAACGGACTCAGACACCTGACTTGCACACCGACCTCTTCTCAACATCCTGTTGCGCCCCTCACCCACGCAGGGTCGCAACAGAATCTCTCTGTCTGTGGCAACGCACAGCTGCAAGCGTGACATCGCTCGCGATGGCGCGGTTGCCACGGGCGTGCCACACTCCTCAATGGGCGACGGCTGTTCTCTTGGTGTCAAGGGTCATCCAAATGTCCTCAGTTCGGGTCATCGAAAATTTCCCACCCTGATTAGGGTGTCGCCGCCGCTTCATCCAGTCGCACCAGTCCGGCTTTGAGCTTCTCCTTGAGCCGATAGGAATGGCCCCGGATATTAATGGTGATCGCATGGTGCAGCACGCGATCGAGGATCGCGGTCGCCAGGACCCGGTCCCCAAACACCTCTCCCCAGGCGCCGAAGCTCTGATTACTCGTGAGAATCATCGGTCCCTTCTCGTACCGGCGCGAGATGAGCAGAAAAAACAAATTGGCCCCGGTTCGGTCAATCGGCAGATAGCCGATCTCATCAATGATCAACAACCGCGGAATCGTGTAGAGCTTCAGCTTATCCTCGAGCCGATTCTCGGCAAGCGCCCGGGTCAGGGTGGCCATCATGGCCGCGGCCGTCGTGAACAAGACCCGGTAGCCCTGCGCAATCGCGTGGAGCCCGACCCCAATAGCTAAGTGGCTCTTGCCGACCCCGGGTGGCCCCAGGATCACGACATTCTCGCCGTGCTCAATGAAGTGGCAAGTCGCCACCTGTTGAATCTGTTTCTTGTCCAGCGAGGGCTGGTAGGTGAAGTCAAAGACCTCCAAACTCTTTACGAATGGAAACCGCGCCCAACTGGTGCGCATCGTCATGTTCTTCGCGGCCTTGGCAGTCACCTCTTCACCGAGCACCTGATCGAGGAAGTCTGCATACGACAGCTCCTGGGCGGCCGCCTCCTGTAAGAGCGCCTCCAGCCGCTCACGACTCTTCAAGAGTCGCAGGCGCGTCAAGTGTTCACGCAGGCGTTCGAGTTGGGTGGCGTTCATGGCCGCACCTCCTGCGCTGTCGTGTGTCCACAGAGCGCCTCGTAGCAGGCCAGATCCCGGATCTCCACCTCCGGCAGTGCCGCCGCCCGCGGGGTGGGCTCGCTCCGCGTCGACCGACGCTGGCGTGGGAGGCGGGCGATCGCCCCAGGGCCGTGCTCCGGCAGAATGCGGAATTGGTGAGTGCCGGGGAGCACCGGGTGCGTCGCAATCTCGTGGTCACGATGAAAGACGTGGACCGTGTCGCCCCGTCGCTGCACCTCAACCCGTTGGCCGATGAAGCGGAAGGGGACGGAGTAGCGGTTCGTCGCCAGGCTGACCAAATAATCTTCGGCCACGAGGCGCG
The DNA here is from genome assembly GCA_030123625.1 of Nitrospira sp. NCBI lineage: Bacteria > Pseudomonadati > Nitrospirota > Nitrospiria > Nitrospirales > Nitrospiraceae > Nitrospira > Nitrospira sp. Next base: position 3,716,552 of record CP126121.1, on the reverse strand, counting down.
AGACCCGGGCCTCCTGCTGAAAGCTGCGCTGGCCCGCGCACGGCACCAGCTGTCCACGTTCTCGCTCGAATCGCGTGAGCGGCGCCTCATGCGTGGTTCCATGGAACCGACAGTCAGCGATCGTTGTGTTCCATTCGTCGAGCTGGGTTTGGAAATCCACGAGATCCACAAACGTCCGCCCCGGCAGAAAGTTCCGTTTCAGGTACTTCACACCCGATTCGACTTTGCCCTTGGTCTGGGCCCGATAGGGGCGGCAGACGCGGGGCTCAAAGCCCCAATAGTCGGCAAACGCTTTGAAGGTGGGATTCCAGAGACGCCGCCCCGTCTCATCCGCATAGCACACCGTCCGCGGACGGTCATAGAGATGCTCACGCGTGTGGCCGCCAAAATGGGTAAACGCCCGTTCGTGTGCCTCCAGAAACTGCGCCATCCGCTCATCGACACAGGCATAATAGAACCCGCGGCGGCTGAAGCCCAACGTGAGGACAAACACGTGGACCACGGTCGCACCAGCCCGGAAGGGTACGGTGGCTTGGCCCCAATCAATCTGACTCTGTTGGCCTGGCGGCGTCTCAAATCGGAGAAGTGCCCGGTCGGCCTGCAGCTGAATTTCGCGCAGCGGCGCGACGAACCGCTTCACGGTCTCATAACTGCCGGTGTAGCCCCGGCTCGCCCGCAGTTCCTGATACAGAATCCGCGCCGAGTAATTCACCTGCGGCGCCCGGGTCCGCACACAGTCAGCATGAGCCGTCAGCAGCGTCTCCGCCACTGCTGCTCGGTGATACGGTTGCCACGTCGCCTGGCGCAGACTCCGCCGCACGGTCTTCCGCTCCAGGTCCAACCGCCGCGCAATCTCTGAAATGGATATCCGCTCGTCCTGATGCAACCGTCGAATCTCCGCCCACCGCTCGTGATCCACCATGCACACCTCCCCAGCGTGATTGCCCTGGGGTGGCATGATCGTCGTCTCCGTCATCTCGTCAAGCTCCATCGCCCCCTCCTTCCATCAGAGGGTGAGGAGAATTCGATGACCGCATCTGGGGAGAATTGCATGCCCGCTGACACTCTTGGCACGGTCGAGTCGCATTGCGCGACACGACGGTGCCGGACTCCACCTGGCACGGCGTCTCCTGACGCGATGCCTCAGAGGCATGGCTCCCGAAGCCCATGGGTTTCCGATTGTTGGCGGATCCATGGAGGTCCCATGCCCGATGTCTTGATGACGCAGTGTCGTTGGTGGCTCCGATCCTGAGGTCGGAGTCGCTCGAACTACAAGAGCATTGCTTGTCATATGAAGTAATGCTAACCTATACAAGGTATTACTATTGATATGAGGTAAGCATGATTGGTTCAACGATTACCCGAAAAGGTCAGGTCACCATCCCCAAGACTATTCGCGATCGGCTTGGCGTACGGGAAGGAGAAAAAGTCTTGTTTGTCGTTCGCGGTGATGACGTGGTGCTCAAGGTTGTCCGCGGCACAATCTTAGACCTGAAGGGTTCAGTCACTCCTGTTCAACGACCGGAAGATTTTGAGTCGATCCGCCAGTCTACCAAAAAAGCCGTTGCGACAAGGCTCGGGCAACATGACTAGCCGTTTTATCGATACGAATGTCTTCCTTCGGTATTTAACGAATGATGATCCCGTGAAGGCGAAACGCGCAGAGGCGTTGTTTCGTGATGCCGTTCATGGAAAAGTCACGTTGACGACGAGTCTCTTAGTCATTGCCGAGATCATATGGACACTCGAGTCTTTCTATAAACTGGACAAACCAGGGGTAGCCTCCCGTATTGAGAAAATTCTCAACACCCGAAATCTCGAGTGTCCTGACAGTACCCTCATCATGATGGCACTCGATCTGTATGTTCAGCAGAACATCGACTTCATCGATGCCTATCATGCCTACCTGTTAAAAGAACACGGCATGAAACGAATTGTGACTTACGATCGAAAGCACTTCTCACGTGTTCCGTGGCTAGAGATTGAAGAACCATGATTGAAAAGATATCCACGCTTGATAGGCGTCAACGCTTTGAGAACCAGCAACCCGAGAGGCTTAACACTCCACATTAAAGCGCGTAATTAGTTAGTTCATTGCTGTAGTCAGCTCCCGTAAGAAACAAGTTGGGATGTTCCTAGAACAGATGCGAAGCGGTACCAGTTCTCCTCATGAGGATATCTATTCTCAGATACAGTCTGTATCTGATCCTCCGTACCATGAATGCCCTGACAGGCTCCTTGCTAACTGATGCATAATGAATTCTCTGGGAATAACATGCTCGGTCAGGGTCGCGCATGAGGCACAAGACATGCACCGTGTTGCCGGCTTTGTAAACTCAAGGAGGTGATGAGTGATGGCACACCCGTTTGATCCTGGCTATGGAGCGGAGCCCTTCAAGAGTTTGTGTGAGGACTACCCCGAGGCAGCGGTGTACCCACCGGGCCAATTTCGTCTGGAATGGGGACCCATCTTTCACCGTGGTCGCCTCGACGGGTCGGCGCGTGTTCTGGTGATCGGTCAGGATCCTGCGCAGCATGAGACCATCGTGCGCCGCATTCTGGTGGGGGAAGCGGGGCGCCGGGTCCAGGGATTCTTGGCGAAACTCGGGATCACTCACAATTATGTCTTCATCAACACCTATCTCTACAGTGTCTATGGCAGCGTCAAAGCCAAAACGCGGAAAGACCCTGCCCTTATCGCGTATCGCAATCAATGGATCGAAGCGCTGCTCGTGGGAAGGCAGGTGGAAGCGGTTCTCGCGCTCGGAGACGCAGCCGATGAGGCTTGGCAGTTCTGGCGGGCGACCACAACGGGGCAGTCCATCTCCGTCGCTTATGCGGCTGTGACGCATCCGACGCAGCCAGAAAGTTCGTCGAAGGGGGATAAGGCTAAACTTCTGGCCGCAACCAAGAAGATGCTGCAGAACTGGAACGCCGCCCTGCAGATCCTGTCGCCACGCGTGCAGCATCCGGATGTGTCGATTCCACTCACCCCGTACGGTGAGACCTGGGCTGATGGCGACCGAGTGGGGATTCCAGAGTTCGATTATCCCGCCGGTCTCCCCGCCTGGATGCATGAGCAAGACGGCTGGGCCAAGCGGGCCGGCGCCGACGACCTCGCGAAACGTCGCAATATTACGCTTACCGTGCCCAAGGGGGTGATCGTATGACCGATGGCGCACGTCGCTGGTATCCGCTTCCACGCACGGTGTCCACCGCACGGGGTGCGACGCCGAGAACCACGAAAGGCGCAAAGAAAACCGGTCCCATCGACCCGCTCGTGGGGCCGAAGCTCGCGCTGGCGGGACGTGTCGTCACGATGGATGATGCCTGGACAGTGAAGCCCGATGCCGTCCTGTTTATCGAGCAGGGCACCATCATAGCTGTGCAAGACCGTAGCCAACCGCCACCGCCCGGATTCGAGGCAGTGTCCGTCATCGAGACCTGGGGGACCCTCTTTCCGGGGCTCATCGAATTGCATAATCATCTCAGCTATAACGCCCTGCCACTCTGGAGCCCGGTGCCGAAGCGGTTTGACCACCGTGGTCAGTGGCCCGACCATCCTGATTACCGAAAGTTGATCAGCGGTCCGATGACCGTGGTGGGCACCTACCGAGATGCCCAGGGCAACGCCGCACTGCTCGCACCGTTGATCCGTTATGTTGAATGTAAATGCTTGTTGGGCGGCGTCACAACAACCCAGGGAATCATGCTGAGCAGTAACGCAGGGGTGCAACGGTACTACCGGGGCATCGTCCGCAATGTGGAACAGACCGACGACCTGGCCTTGTCGGAAGCAAAGGCACGGATCCCTGATGTGGATGCGAAGAGTGCCGCCTCGTTCCTAGCTCGGCTCAAGAAAGAGGATAGTTGTTTCCTGCTACATCTGAGCGAGGGCATAACCAAACCGGGACAACCCAACTCGATCGCCAGGAAACATTTTCTGGCGCTCGAAGTCGCGCCAAACCAGTGGGCGATCAACGATCGGTTTGCTGGGATTCACGCGGCAGGTCTGTTGCCTGAGGATCTCGCCGTGCTGGCGCGGCACGGAGGCGCGATCGTATGGTCACCTCTCAGCAACCTCCTCTTATATGGAGACACCGCGCGGGTGGACGTGGCCAAGCAAGCGGGGGTTCGCATCAGCCTCGGTAGTGACTGGTCCCCATCCGGGAGCAAGAATTTGTTTGGCGAGTTGAAAGTAGCGTGGCTCTATTCTCAGCACCTGCTCAATGGTCTGTTCAGCGCTCGGGAGATTGTGGCGATGGCGACACGGGAGGCGGCGAGAATTCTCAAGTGGCATGACGCGCTGGGGACGCTGGAGGCCGGCAAACGTGCCGATGTGCTGGTCATCGCCGGTCAGGAAGCTGACCCCTATGAAGCCCTGATTCGGGCGAAAGAAACCGCGATTAGTTTGGTCATGATTAACGGGGTGGCCCGTTACGGCCTGCCAAAACTGATGAAGGCCCTCGGTTCAGGAGGAGAAACAGTGCGGGTTGGTAGACAGACCAGGCAACTGTTTCTTCAGCAGGAAACCGGAGATCCGGATGTGGCTTCCGTGTCCCTGCGTACGGCCAGCAAGGTGCTGAAGCAAGCCTTCCACAATCTCCCGAAGTTGGCACGTGAACTCGAGAAGCCAAAGCCGAAGAAAGCCGAGCGGCGGACGCTCGATGCTCCGGAACCGGTTGTGTGGTCACTCGCACTCGATGAGATTCAGGCTACTGGCGTCGAGCAGCGTCCACGACTCCCCTTCAACGGCCCACGCGACTTCACAGGCCCCAAGCGTGTGTCATCGCGTGCTCCAGCCGCTCCACTGTCGCAACTGCTTCAGCCAATAGCTCTCGACCCTCTCACTGTGGCCGACGATGCAAATTTCCTCTCGGAGATTGCCAACCAGCAGAATGTGCCGGATGAGATCCGCGCTGGTCTTTCGACGCTCTATTGAGCCACTCTGAGCCATTGTAGGATAAGCACTAGGCAGAGAGACCAGTAGTAGTATCGAATCGGCCATGAGTTGGCCTTGCGGTTTGTCAGCCCGGGAATTTCCCCACTGAAGTAGTATCCACCAAGAAGAATAGCCTGAATTCTAAGTGTTCAAGTTATGCATTAGTCAGATTTCACAATCCTCTAGATATAAACCCTACGTGTTACCTGAGTGTTAATGCCACAGCAAAATTGACCCAAATTCCCCTCAATTGGACTGAACCAAACTGAGAACGAAAAAGCGCCAAACGCCGATCCTGTAGCGTAATTTCACAGTTTGAACAAGGAGATAGGAGGAGGGCTCGGAACCGCTTAGAAGGCTGATGCTCTATCCAACTGAGCTACGGGCGCGTGCAAGGAATTTAATTACTTGGAGGCTTGCGACTCCACGCGTTCGCTCGATCAGCATTTTGTGCCATTTTATTGGTCAGTTGGTCAACTATGTCCTGTCCTATTGGAATTTAGAATGGGCTTGCAGCTCAGTAATTTCTTCCGCCGTCCTGGTCTTGGCATTTTGGATATGTCGGCTTAGCTATCTAATGTAATGCGGCCTTGAGACTCTCGCACAAGGTAACGGGTGCCGGAGGCTGTAAAGGTCTTCCACTGATTCCTCACTTCTTGAAGTACTTATCCAACTCCTCGAAAAAGTCCACATAGAGCCGTGGCCGCTCGTCGATACTGACGGGAACCAGTTGAGTCTTTGTCGGTTCTGATGAGACGTTCATTTGCCAGTCCGGGGTCACTCGTGTCTGTTTCCCTGCCTCCGATACGACCACGGTGACTTGGTAGCCCACGGTCGCGCTGCTGTCTGGCGCTGTCCTGCCGATACGGCTCTTGACGATTCCATCGGTCTGATTAGCCTCCGCTATGCCCATAGGGTACTCAGCCACACGAGCATGCACGGCATTAAACACTCGTTCATAGGGCAATGGATAGAGACGCGAGGAGTAGTATTTTTGGTCTATTGGCGGCAATCGTGTGCAGTGCATCATGGAAATGAATACAACCATTATTATGCACCCGGTGAGCAATCTAGAAAGTTTATGCATGTGGGTCAGTGCCCTCTGCGGAGGCTTATTGTCTAAGGTTGAAAGGGGAACTTCAAGGGGTCTCCGGCGAACGCCTTGTGATCATCCAGGGATCCGAATTAGTGGAAGGTGTGCAAAGGTGTGTAATGGCCCTTTATATACATCCTACCCTCCATCAACCCAACGCGGCAATAAAACCCATGAAGCCTTGCATCCATGTGTCAATCTATGGGCCAACCCGATCAAAAGATATGGCTATTCCTGCGTCGTCATACGCTAGTCAATTTTGTTCGAGTTCCCAGATTCTGGATCACTTCATAGACTTTTGATACGTCAGGACAACCCACTAGGGATGGAGTAGCGCTTGATAATAGAATCACACTCGCGGCAAGGTGATGAACCCTTCTCGGTGTGCGGCATCGCGCAATCGATGGTCAAGACATACAAATTCTCGGTGCGCTGGATCGCCTTGACACCACACCATCGCGGCTGCCAGTTGCAAGGAGTCTGCGGCTCGTAAAGGATGCAAGCGTAGAACGCGAGCCGCCTGTTCTCGAACAGCCTCGCTCGGCTCCACCTCAGTCCAACTGGCCATCAGAGCCCGCAACACAGCTTGGGCCTGCCCTTCTTCCTCAAGACGAAGAGCCTCCTCTCTTCTCAGTCTTGCAAGAGCGGAGAGACACTCGATCGGCGAGGCCCACCACGCGACGATGGATTGGTCGGCCCGAATCAGTTTCTTGAGTGAAGGAGATTCGCGTTCCTGCAGACACAGCGGAATAAGAGCGGAAGCATCCCAAAACTTCATCGCCCCTCGGAGCGATCCGCCAGAAGCGCTTTCAGCCCACGACTCTTCCGATCTTTGGGCCTCGGCAGTTTCCAAAATCCAGCAGACAACTTACCCGTTCCTAGACGGATGAGTCCCGCGCGGGCAAGATCCCGCAGCGTATCATTCTCATGACTGGCTTTCGACAAAGGCACCAGTTTTGCGATGGGTTTGCCTCTTTCAACGACAAGCACTTCATCCCCGGCTTTGACTTTCGCCAAGCAGGCACTCAGAGTGGCCTTGAGCGTGGAAACGGCCGCACGTTTCATTATATGACTCCTTCGTCCTTTTCGATATGACCACTATAGTCTATTGCATACATCCCTGCAAGGCGCGGGCACCGCATGTCAATGTGGAAAAGACGTAATGCCAAGGCTTTGCTTGACTGTCATGACATTGTCTTGACATCACATATATCCCTGAGTTATCCTCAGCAACAACAGAGGTGATCTATGGCAGCCCGTTCGCTTCGCACTGAAAAACTCGATCTTCGAGTAAGCTTCTCAGCCAAACGAACCTTGGAAGCTGCCGCTTCTGCTTCTAATCGTACGGTAAGTGCGTTTGTCCTGGAAAGCGCACTGGCTCGAGCAGACGAAGCCTTGGCCGATCGCCGAACGTTTCCTTTGAGCAAGTCCAAGTGGACTGAGTTCTTAGCTGCACTGGATGCTCCCACACGCCCCCTCTCTCGGATGCAGCGCCTCTTAACGGAACCAGGATTTTTTGACACGGCACCTCCCTCCAACTCTCAAAACAAACGTTGACGAGGCGTATTGAAAAACTTCAACCGCATCACGCCGTTGAGGCATTCGACTGTGGACAAGAAGCCCTCAATCGCTTCCTTCAAAAACACGCCCTACAGAATCAGCGCAGCGGTGGATCGCAGACCTATGTAGGATTGGTCAACGAGACCGTGATCGGCTACTACGCTCTCGCGGTGGGTTCAGTAGGGCAAGAACACACCCCAGAACGAATAAAGAAAGGGTTGGCCAAGCATTCCATTCCGATTATGCTGCTTGCCCGGTTAGCGGTAGATCTGAACTGGCGGAAACAAGGAGTCGGTGCGGCGTTAGTAAAGGATGCGACGCTACGGACTCTCCAGGCTGCCGACATTGCAGGAATTCGTGCCTTGGTGGTCCATGCCAAAGACGAGACCGCGAGAAGATTTTATGAGCGCTTTGATTTTCTCCCTTCACCGACCGATCCATTACATCTTTTCATGCTTCTCAAAGGCGTGCGAAAGATTCTCTCGTAGATTTCACATTGTACTTCGGTACTTCATAGTTGAAAGCGCTTTGGATATTCACGATCTCTCACTTTTGGGAGATCACGGAACCGCTCTCAAATTGCGTCCCGGGACACTCTTGCCTCACCACCTGAAACTCATCGCGTCACACTGATTCTCGTGCGATCAGAGCAAGGCTCTCGTCTTCCATCGCGCCGGTGCTGGTGCTCTGAAGATCGGTTGATCTATTCAACCAAGCGACAATACGACCGTCGAAACAATAAATGACGCATCAGTCAGTTTCCTGGTGAATCGAATTAGATTCAGGGTGAATCTTTTTAGGTTCACCATCAGTCCTCATTTCTCATCTGATTGATGGAATCCCGCAGAGGCGAGAAAACCTATCATAGCGACAATCCAGCCGTTTTACGTATTTCTGTGGAGCTGTGCATTCGAGATCCCTCAGTGGCTCGTCTTTTGCTGTGGCGAACAGCATAAGGCCAATCAGCCCGTGATTGTGATGGAAGGCCGAAGGGCAGGCACCATGTGGATGTTGGTCATCATTCTCCTGAACACAGTGCCCGGCATAAGCCCAGTGACGTTACTGGAGACCTATCCCACATCCCAGGAATGCCAGAGTGGGCGAGCGCGGATCGGTGATGAAATGGCAAAAGCCTATCCTGATGACCATGACTTTGAGATTGCTTGCCGGTTCAACCCACGCCAGCACTCATGACTCAGGGACAGAACACGAGGCTCCTCTTGCTGAAATGCACCACCTAGACAGGAACAGATTTTTTAGTTCTAGAGCCGTATGGACTTATACGAATGGTTAAAATCTAAATCTTTGGACCCAAACAAACTAGAGCCGCAAGATGCTGCGGAAAATTACGAGTTAGAACTTTTCGTCTAGGCGATGAAGGAAAGAGGAATCACCATAAAGGGTTATTGTGCAAAATACGTAACAGGAATACTACGTGGCAGCGATCGATCCGCCAAGAACTATTACTGCCTTCTTTCGCATTTTTGATCTGAATGGGCGATGAGGAGATAGCTGTGGAATTGGCCCATCTGAACGGAGAGCGAGTTCTTCTGCACTGAGCGGCAGAGTTCTTTGCAAGAGGATCGCGATGACCTGCTGGATGACGAAGCAATGCCACACAGCGTTTTCCATCCGACTGGTGTTCAGCGTATCACCGAGGGGACACTACAGTGCTCCATACCCCCCTCCCCGAATCATGGAGCTCAAGAAAATGCGGAAGATACGTATGGACTGGGCCCTCAAATTCGAAAAGTGTCGTGCAAACACAGCTTCGGATATCTGTTTCTAATTGGTTTGACAATGCTCCTGACGACTGAGAGTCCCGAAATCGCAACGTCGCAACCGCTTGCGGAGCAGCCTCAATTACCCGATTCAACTCCCGCTGCACTACCAAAGGCTTCCATTCCTTCGTCAGCTACACAAGCAGAGAATGACATCTTTGAGATCTTAAACGAGGAAAGAGAAAGCATTTCAAGAGGTACAGGGCAAGAACAACCGATCTCGGAGGCACCCGCGAATGTGTACGTCATCACGGATGAAGATATCCGCCATTCAGGAGCAACGGACATACCGACTGTCCTAAGGCGTATACCTGGAATGGAAGTCATGCAAATGTCCGGAGCAGAATACGACGTCAGTGTGCGCGGGAATAATCAGACAGCAGCCAATCACTTACTCGTATTGGTGGATGGCCGACCAATTTACGAATACGCTTTCGGGAGTGTGTTCTGGACACTCTTGCCTGTGACTCTTCCTGAAATTAAGAAAATCGAAGTCATGAAAGGCCCCTCGGCGGCAATCTACGGTTTCAATGCCTTTGATGGTGTCATTAACATCGTAACCAAGTCACCGCAGGAGATGAAGGGAAACACGAACGGCACATATGCCCAATTCGGCGGTGGAGAATTTGGCACAATTAGGTCAACTCTCATCCAAGCTGGAACCCGTGGCAATTTTGGATACCGAGTCTCTTTTGGCCACGATCAGAATCAGAAGTGGAGCAATCGAGATGCTCTGGCCTTGCGCAGCAATAAATTTAACATTCTCACGGACTACAAATTCAAAGACGATTCGAAGTTTATTCTTTCGGGAGGCCTAATAGACTCAAATCGCTACGACGGCCCAGTTTTCGACATCTTTGATCAATCAACCGAGCTTACAAATGGCTACGTCAATGCGGCATATGAGCGGCCGAACTTCTTCATCCGTACCAACTGGACTCGCTGGGATAGAAGCAGCCTCACACTTTTGACCCCTTCAATCCTCGATTCTTTTTTCTTTCAAACAGGGACAGATGGAAGTACCGCCCTCCGATTTCGCAATGATGTCTATACAACATGGGCACAGCACACGCTAGATTTGACAAGTACGAATCGATTCCTCTACGGCGTAAACTATTTTCACAATGCGGTTTCCAACCAGAATGCGTTTGTCGGCAGCCTGCATGAAGACCGATTAGGTTTGTATATCCAAGATGAATGGAAGCCCACATCTACACTGACCTTGATAGCAGGTCTTCGGTATGACCTATTGACAGGTCTCAATCCAACTTATAGCCCGAGACTCTCCATTATTTATAAACCTCACGAGAATCATACGTTCAGGATTTCCGGTTCTGTCGCATATCGCCCACCCAGCTTCTTGGAATCAAAAGCTTCCGTCTTTTTTTTAGACATGTCTGGGAATCCTCCTACCGCTGGTCTCGGCTCAAAAAATCTCAATCCTGAGCAGATAGTCACTTATGAAGGAGGCTATCAAGGATGGTATTTCAAACATCGCGTGAGGGTCAGAGCCGACGTGTTTTACAACCATCTATCAGATTTTATTCACAGCGGCGTTCCCACAGCCGATCCTCTTATCTTTACCTTTGCGAATTCTGGACAAGCTGACATCTACGGCGCGGAAGTAGGCGCTGAGTTTCTCGCCACTTCCTGGCTCACGGGATTCGTCAATTACGCCACCGCTCAGGTGCATCAAACGTCAAATCTGGTGGAATTACAAAATTTTAGCGCGACTCGCGGGGCGCCGTCGATCAAAGTCAATGCCGGCCTGCGCGGGGAATGGGATAACGGCTTCAGCGCGGAAACTCTTATCCATCACGTATCGGCCGCGAGTTATCCCGTCAATCCATCCTACCAGTTTTTGGGCCAGACGTTCGGCTTTAGCCCTCCCATGAACACCGTCGGGAGCTATACACTACTGAATATGCGGGGCGCCTATCGTTTTTGGCGTGACAGAGCCGAAGTTGCCGTAACTGCCTTTAACGCACTGAACGACAGACATCGAGAAAATCCGACCGGTGAGGTTATTGGCACCCGAGTCATGGGGTGGGTGACCCTTCGATACTAGTTTGAGGTACATAGAGTAAGTGAGACAGCTCTTTTTAATACAAAACATAGGAGGTCAAAATGGCGAAGAAGAAAACATCAGTGCCCACTCCGGACACCAAGGTGTTAAAAGGCACATCAGGAAAACTTAGCAAGCTGACCTTCAAAGACATTCGCGACCTAGGAGAGGTACTTATGAACTATAAAGGTACCCTCCCTAGCGGCTATACCAGACGAAGAAAAGGCAGTCCATTCTGTGTCGCAGTCACGAAAAAACCATAACGTCCGCTTAAAGCTCCCTTGTATGAAATTGACGAAGAAACTGAGGAAATTGATTGCATCGCCAATTCAAGTCATTGACATTTCTAACGGCGTGGTGGTCAAGCGTGGCGCCACCGAGTTGATGATTACAGGAGATGGTGCCGCCGAGACTGTGAAGAAAGTATTAGACTTAGCAACACCCCCAGGCATATCCAGTGAAGATATCCGTCGGCTCTTCACCGGCTCTTCTTCCAAGCTAGCAGATAAGATCATACAGCAACTGCTAAGCAGGCGTCTTCTTGTAGAGGACACAGAGAGAACATGGTCAATAAATAGAACTGAAAACGCATTTGATGTGTTCAATTGGCAGTTGGGAGAGGTAACAGATCTTGTGATTGATCGACTCACTCAAGTTCGCATCACCATCATTGGTGTGAACGTCATATCGAAGCACCTTGTGATGGCGCTTGAAGCATCCGGTTGCCAGAACATCTCGGTGCTGGATCATCCAGCGCACCGCAACCAAGACTTTCGCACTTCGGACGGCATCACTTCTCACCACAACTGGCCCGAAATGTACGTACAACCTAAGGTGTGGAGTGATAATTGTCCAGCTGATTTAGGTGATTGCCTCATTGCGACGTCAGACTATGGTGAACGACAGGCTTTGTCACACTGGAACACTGTCTGTCTCACCCAAGGGATACACTTCCTGCCAGTTACCATTAGAAACATGGTGGGATATGTCGGACCAATGGTGATCCCTGGTGAAACGGCATGTTACGAATGTTTGATCTACCGTCAGCTCTCCCACAGCCTGTTCCCAGATGCGGAGCAATGCATAGACCGCTTTACCAGCAAAGGCCGTACAGTGACCGGATTTCATCCTTCCATGGCAGTAATAGTAGGGGCTGTCGCAGCATTTGAGATTTTCAAATTTTATGGATTTCCAGAATCAGCTCGAGAACCTGGCTCGTTGCTGGACATCAATCTTCTCGGCGGAAGCATGACAAGACGAACGGTCCTTAAGATGCCTCGCTGCCAATCTTGTAGCCCATTCCACAACACTTCGCAACCAAACCTCTCAAGAGTTTTATTTACGAAGCAGGAACTGAAAGAATGGGACACTAATACAGCGCTATGACAAATATTTTAAACATCGTCGACAGGCTAGTGGATGAACGTGTCGGCATTGTGGGACATGTACTAGATATCCCAGAGGACGGAGCAACACGGGAATGCGTTTATATGTCTGCATACACCTGCAACCTACGGATCGTGAACCCTAGGCAGAAGCGCAAAGACTTCTTTCTTGGATGTGGGGTTGCTGCAAATCGATCCAAGGCCATGGCCAAAGCTCTTGGAGAAGCTGTGGAGCATTATTGCTCTGCAAATTATGACGCCGAAGACCTTCCATTGGTGTCTTTTGACAGGGCCCGATTCCCCTGCGTGCGACCTGATGAGTTCGCACTCTTTGCTCCTGAGCAGTACGCCGAGCCTGATTTTCCATATAGACCCTTCACCAGGAAAACTAGGGTCCGGTGGGTTGCGGGACTTGGTTTAATGACGCAAGAGACCTTGCATGTACCAGCCTCTATGGTTTTTCTGCCTTACGACCAAGTCCTCAGAGGCGAACCAGCCATCACTCAACAGATCTCTACTGGCCTCGCTTGCCATTCCAGTCCAATAACGGCCGCAATCTCTGGAATTTGTGAGGTAATTGAGCGAGACGCGATTGCGATCACGTGGCAGGCACGATTACCGAGATCGCAGATCCGCCTTGAGACTCTTAGCTTATCCAACCAACAACTATTTTCACGTATTCAGCGTCCTGGTGCTTCAGTGTCGCTGCTGCACCTTGTAATGGATCACGGCATACCAGTGATCTTCGCCACGATGCGCAATACAGCACCCGAAGCACCCGCTCTGATTGTGGGCGCTGCTGCCAACCTAGATCCAGAACGGGCGGTTCAAAAAAGCCTTGAGGAACTGGCACAATTCCAACCGATCGCTCAATTCATGAAGTCGGAGCGACCGAAATTTGATCCGGGTAAGCGCTGGGAGCAAGTTATAGACTTTGAGTCGCACACAAACATCTATAGCTATCATGCCAATCTTCACCATACGGATTTCCTCTTCCAGAACCACAGAGCCATCTCTTTCAGGGATATTCCTAATCTATCTACAGGAGACGCGGCCACTGATCTTGAAATTCTGATCCAACACATCGGCGCCTTGAAACACAAGATTGTGATTGTGGACGTGACGACTGAAGACGTAAGAAGTCTAGGGCTATGGGTGTTCCGTGCTGTGATTCCAGGATTTCATCCATTGTTCATAGGACATCGCTTTCGAGCATTGGGGGGAAATCGGCTATGGGAGGTTCCTCAGAAACTTGGATTTTCCGGGATCAACAGGGGCCAAGGAGACAATCCGGCTCCCCACCCCTTTGCATAAAAAGGCAATGTTAATGGAATCTCAATGGCAAACAGTGGCATATGGGGCGGGATTGGATTCTCCGCTATGGGAATTGTTCCACGAAAATTCGAAGCTCCACCAGTACTCGTACGGACCATCGGACGACGAGGTCGCGGAGCATATAGCCACCCTAGATGAAACACTCGAGTTCAATGGTTATCCATCTGTTCCACTTCCGACACAACTACCTCCTATGAGCATTCGGCTTGATCAAGCGATACGGTCTCGTAGGTCAAGGAGGGAAATGCTTCCCGAAGCCTTGAGCAAGCTCCAGCTGGCTTCACTTCTTTATTATGGCTACGGCGTGACTCGAAAGAATAATCGAAGTTTGCCGAGAGCACTCCGAGTCGTCCCCTCGGCCGGCGCGTTATATCCACTGGAAGTCTTCTGCTATGTAGCAAATATTCGTGGAATCACGCCAGGCATCTACCATTACAATCCGACAGCGCACCATCTCCGACAAATACTAGAATGGCAGCAAGTCACACAGATCCGCTCTTGCTTCGTTCAAAATACCATTCCTCAGCACATCCCGTTGCTGCTCTTTATCACTGCACTTTTTCCCCGTTCCACATTCAAATACGGCAATCGAGGCTACCGCTTCACATTGCTGGAGGCTGGACATGCTGCACAGAATATAAATCTCGTCTGCACGGCTCACAACCTCGCATGTGTGAACATTGGTGGGTTTTACGATCGCAAGGTAGATTCGTTGTTGGGCGTGGATGGCATTACTCACTCCACTCTCTACATGATTGGGGTAGGGAGGCAATACAAGAAGCCAAGAAATCGAATGCAGAGAGGAGGGCCATAAGATATGTCCTCAAACATTGTTAGTAATTTCACAAAACTCAACGATATTCTTTTAGAGGATCGCACATTCTTCAAGAAACATCAGTTCGAGACTATCTCTTTTAGGAACGATGACAAGTTTCTAGCGGAGCTTGCAGACAAAATCGAATCCTCTGCTGAGAACACGAAATTGCCAGAAATGTATCAGGATGGATACTTTAGCCCACTGGGCAAGAACTTGAGAGGCCTCGTTGAAACGTTAACCGCACGAGTGGAGAGAGCCGGGACCTACGATGTTAGCAACTATGTGTTACTGACACAGCTCGTGAATGCCGCGCTCCAATCCTCTACTAAGAACGATGCGTATAGAGCTGTGCGTTCGCTACAAGGCTTTGTAGATGATCTGTACAAATCGTTTACTGAACTTTTACGTACCAAAGTAGGCAGGAAATCCTTGGATCACAAAATTCCTCCTCTTGTAAGCTTTGTTGATTATATTCCGTTGGAAATTTCCAACTTGCCCCCCATGCCCGGCACACTCGAACTTGAGCAATTACGTGATTTGGTTGGAGAGCTCGGTGACGACTTCGCAGCGGGCGTGGTATGTCTGCCACCAGGATATAAGGATCGCCCACTTCTCTGGGGTATCATGGGCCATGAGGTGATGGGCCATTATGTTCTAACGGCAGATCGCGAAGATAAGTGGCTCACTAATCTTGAAGAGGCCATTTATCAGATGATCAAACGCGAGTATCCCAATGACGTTGATGATCAGTTAGCGGCACTCTGGCAGTTTTGGGCTGAAGAAGCGGCATCGGATGTGTGTTCCGTTCTTTCTTTCGGGCCTTGCGCCGCTATAGGAGCCGTGTCTTTCTATACAGCTCTAATGCCTTTATCTAACTGGTCGAAGGACAGTAAACTCAAGGCGGTGTACCAGGGTGAAGAAAATACCCACCCAATTAATGTCTTAATTCCCGCTCTCATGTGTGGTGCAATCGATGGCTTAGATAAACTTTCGAAAAAATCGCAATACATCAGCGAACTCCTCGATATTGGGACTGCATGCACAGAAGCCACGACAGTGGAAAGGATAGAGATAGTGGATTTTGGTCTAGGCGCGAGAGTATGGGATCCATTTAGAAAACAACCTCCTGTGAATCTGGAAAGATTCATGTCGCTAAAGGTATTGCAGGATTCTGCTTTCAAGGTTGGACGCTTCATTGTCACTGAGAAATTCACGAAGCTTGGTTGTCCACTCGGAAGCTTATTGTCGTGGGAGGATAAGGATCAGGATACTGCCAATGCCGTGGCACGTTTGCTGCCGACCGATCTTTCCCTAACAAATCTGGATAAACTCGGCAAATGGGAAAAGCGGCACCTCATCGCAGGTGGACTCATCACCGTGATGCGGGAACCGGCTTTGTATCATTCCGTGAACGAAGCTCTTAAGAGGTTTCTATCTAAACTCAATTAGTATCGCTCAATCTATCAGTGTTCGTTCTCGTTCCTGTTTTGACAGCAAATTGGGCTGTGACTATGGCACTATCCAATCTTTCCCGCCGTATCTCCTCTGCTCGCAAGACTAGTGTCTTAAAACAATACTGGAAGGGTACGCAGCGGACTATTCCGCCTGCCATTACCGTTCGCAAGATCATGCCGTTGACGAAGAAGTTTGGCATAACACGCATCGCTAATGTGACAGGCCTTGATTGGCTTGGTTTGCCGGTTGTGATGGTTTGCCGGCCCAATTCGCGTTCCCTGTCAGTCTCACAAGGGAAGGGGCTGACCCTGGATGCTGCGAAAGCTTCAGGCCTCATGGAATCGATAGAGCTATATCATGCTGAACATATCTCCCTTCCGATGCAGAAAGGGTCATTCCATCATATAGCCACTCGCTTCAATGTTGTGAGCATAGAACGTTTGCCCTACGTCAATTGGCTGCAGCACAAGCCTGATCGAGAATTGTTATGGGTTGAGGGTCACGATCTTATTGGGGACCAACCGATCTGGATACCGTACGAATGTGTGACTGCTGACACAGTAAGCCACCACCTACCAGGTCAAAGCTGCTTTGGCATGTCATCGAATGGTTTGGCTTCCGGCAACCACCTTCTGGAAGCCATTGTCCATGCCATCTGTGAAGTGGTGGAACGTGATGCCACAACTCTCTGGTTTTTGTGTGATCTACAGGTAGCGAAATCCAGTTGGGTGGACATTGAGAGCTGGAAAGAGCCGGAAATCAAGCAACTAATTGCTCAATTTCACAAATCAGGGATTCAAACACTAGTCTGGAATATTACGTCAGACGTTGGCATTCCTACTTTCTTTTGTCTTCTTCATGAAGGAGCTAGCGACCCCTCACGACTCGTTTATACTTCGTCAGGCATGGGTTGTCATCTCTCTGCTGACATTGCGCTCCTACGCGCCATCACTGAGGCAGCTCAAAGCCGGCTGACTCTCATAGCGGGAGCCCGCGACGATATGTTCCGGGACCAGTACGAGCCCTCACGTTTTCGACATTCTGACCTCCTTGAATACTGCTCGCTTCGGGCAAGTGGGAAAGTGAAAAAATTCAGCCGGCCAAGCTCATCGCTGGACGGCAACACTTTTAACGCCGATCTTGAGTTGATCCTAGGAAGATTGAAAACCGTTGGGATAGAGCAAGTTATCGTCATTCCTCTAACGGGTCCTGAACTTCCGTATCAAGTCGTCAAAGTCCTTATTCCAGGACTGGAAGCCCATGACGACCATCCTTTGTATTGTCCCGGTCCTAGAGCGCACCGAATGAGTAAGTTAGTACAATGAGTGTCTACGTCTTTGCCGGCCCCACCATTCGCCCTGAAAGGGCACGATCAGAGCTGACTGCCACGTATCTGCCACCAGTTTCTCAAGGAGATGTCTATCGGGTTGCTGCATTCAAACCGTTCGCCATCGGAATTATCGATGGCTACTTTGACCGAGTTCCCGCAGTTTGGCACAAAGAAATTCTCTGGGCCATGGCTCAAGGCATCCATGTTTTCGGAGCTGCGAGTATGGGAGCGCTCCGTGCGGCTGAGTTGGACGCTTTTGGGATGAAAGGCGTTGGAAAAATTTATGAAGCGTTTCGTGATGGCGAGCTTGAGGACGATGATGAAGTAGCGGTGACACATAGTAAGGACTATGTTCCGTCATCTGATGCCATGGTGAATATCCGATACACACTCGAAAAGGCTGAACGCCAGAGCATCATTCGTTCCACGACCCGCTCTACACTGGAACGAATAGCCAAGCAACTATTCTATCCCGAGCGAACCTACCATGCTGTTCTCGCCCGTGGGCGTGCGGAAGGCTTGCCCACGAAAGATCTCGCAAACCTTGAACACTGGTTACCCAAGGGACGTGTAGATCAGAAACTTCAGGATGCCATTGCCATGCTGCGATCAATACGTAGACTAACGGCAAATAAACCGCATCCTAAGGAAGTCGACTATGCTTTCGAGCATACTTACATGTGGGAACAGCTCACGCATGAAGCCGGCGAACTAAGGATGGAGACAGCCTCACCAGAATCTATCCTGACTTGGTCTGTTCTAGAGGAACTCAGGCTCGACGGCCCCTCATACACAAGAGCAACTGACGACTGCTTACTCAGACTTCTTCTTCATGAAAAACTATTTCTCAATGATGAAAAGAGCACCGATATCGCCATACTTAAAACTACTGTTGCTTTTCGAGAATCACGGAAGCTATTCAGCGCGTCAGACATTCGCAGATGGCTGAAAGACCAATCTCTAAAAAAGCAAGAGTTTCTTCAGTACATGCATGAAGAAGAGAAGTTAGAAAAAGTACGCGCGCGCCTTCGTGAAGGAGCGGAACGACTGCTTCCGCGGTATCTGAAGCTCAGCGGTCAATATCGTGATCTTGCAAAGCGCGCTGCTCATAAACGTCAGGTGCTGAGCGAACTTGGGCTGGAGAACCCGACAGAACAAGATGTCGGCATGGATGATACCGCCCTTCTGGAATGGTACTTTCATAGTCGGTTGACACAATTACCTTTGAACGATCCTGATTTCTATGCCAAAGCCCAAGGATTCCAGGACAAGAACGACTTCTTGGAAGCAGTCAGAAGAGAGAGATGTTACGTCATGCATCATACAAAACGCATGACCACCACTAAGGGAATAACTAGACCGAATCGAACAGTGGCTTAAAGGAAATCCATATGAAAGCTGACTTAGATGTGATCGTAGTGGGAGCAGGACTTGCGGGCCTCGTGAGCGCGTATGAATTGAGCCGTGCAGGGCATAAAGTCTTGATCTTAGAAGCACAGGACCGCCCTGGAGGGCGAGTCAAAACCTTGCGAAAGGAGTTTTCTCATGGGCTATTGGGGGAAGCCGGGGCGCGGTTTATTCCTGACCTTCATAAGCGAACATTAGAATACGCAACACATTTTAAACTAACTACAGATATGCTACCTGGTGAGAGCCAGCGATATTACTTCCGTGGCATGGATCAGCATGCTGTGCTCAAGAAGATTAATCAACCTTGGCCCAGCCCGATTCCGCTCTCGCTTACAGAGGAGGAAAAACATTTAGGTATCAATGGCATTATTAGCAAGTACGTGGGGCCAGCCCTAAAGGAGATCGGAGATCCTACAGCTCCAGACTGGCCTGGCCCAACACTCAAAAAGTACGATAATATGAGTTTCATACAGCTCCTGCTGAATCAGCCACACCCACCGTCCCATGGCGCGATTGATTTGATTCGTCCTACTCTCTGGTGGGGTTCTCAAGAGAACCTTAATAGAGTATCAGCCTTGTGGATGCTCCGGCAATTGGTTATCGGATTTCCTACTCAAAAATATCTGTACACAATCCGTGGAGGGATGGACAGACTTCCTAAGGAATTTGCTAAGCGCCTCGCTGGAAAAGTTCGTTATCGGTCTCCTGTCGTGAAGATCCAGCAAAGCGCCAATTCCGTGAAAGTAACGTATCTTCAAAATGGACAACAAGGCACCTTGACCACATCCAGGGTCATTTGTGCGCTTCCATTCTCGCTTCTCAGGAAGATAAAAACAAAACCTGACTTCTCGCCAGAAAAGCGTCAGGCGATTGAACAATTGACCTATGCATCAGTTGCAAGAGTCTATCTGCAATGTAGCACGCGTGCTTGGCCTGAAGATCTCGTTACGTTTACGGATCTTCCGATTCAGAATCTTCTGAACACTACTATCCTCCACCGCGGGGGACGGCAAATACTGGACTCTTATATATCCGGGGATCAGGCTCAGATCGTCGCAGGGTTAGGGAAAGCTGACAGGGCTGCTTTTGTTCTTGGACAAGCACAACTAGCCCATCCAGACATCGTAAAGTATTATGAGCGAGGTGCTGATTATTGTTGGGATGAAGATCCGTGGGCACGAGGAGCGTACCCGTTTTGCAAGCCAAAGGAGATGTTTCGATTCAAATTAGATTTGATCTCACGTCCGGAAGGTAGAGTGCACTTTGCTGGAGATCATGCCTCTTCGCGACCAGGATGGATTGAAGGCGCTATCGAATCCGGCCATCGTGCAGCGTGTGAAATCGACCCGACAATCGATCAACGAGTCACAAACACGAAGTAGTCATACTATGCATCAGGGATGATAGTTAACCTTGAAAGGGTTCTTGTCCACCTTCCCGGACCCCTAGTAGGCTCATGATGGTGTGACTTGACAACAAAAAGGAAGTATTCGGTCGAGTCAAGCTGAAGTAATCGTCGCGCCCGCCCTTCCCTAGAAACAGATTTAGCCTTTCCGGGCCATGTAATCAAATTAGATTCAGTAAAGAATCCTTTTTGATTCACCTCAAGTTGCATTTCTGATTTCTCAATACAAACACATACCTCTAACAATTTGAAATTTTATAGGTTTACTCCCCCTGGCAGTAAACCTATGGATGGCATGTGCATTGCCTTGCGTTGATTAGAGCACTCTATTGACGTCGGCTCACGCACATCTGTGCAACAAGGACTATGGCAACTTAGGCGATGATCGTCCTCGCCTTTTGGAAGGGATTGGTCTAGCCCTTAAAGGCCCAAAGCGTGAAATGTTGCTCACATAATGGGCACCTTGGAGAAGAGTTCAAACGATTTAAGAACTGACGATGTCAACATTACTCTTGGAGATAATTCATCTCATTTCCTGGGCCAGCAATTCAGCCTTTCTCGGTTGATCGGGACTTGATCGAAGGTACCACGACCGAAAGGGAGCAAGCTAAGGGCAGCCGGTTCACGGCCGGATTAGAGTTCCGTAAAGTCGAGAAACTGCCTCGGGGAGATCCTCGTTTTTTTCTTTTGTTCCTAACCTTCTACGATCGTCACCACATGAGGCAGATGGCAGCCTCTTGGCGCCGAAGCTCTCACGTGCCGATCCATGGAATGATGCGCTTTTTGCACGGTACATGAAGGGCATTGTTATCGCTTGTGCAGCTTTACCAATAGGACGCACATGGCCCGACATCGGCAAAATCTCACTCTTGCGTGTCTTTCCTTCGTCGTCGTTGTCTTTTTGATGAATCCCTCTGTTGCTCGGACAGAAGATCAAAAGAATGCATGGGACACACCACCCGACCAAGGCATCCCTGACGAACTCCAACTGCTCAAAGAAGAAGAAACGGTCAGCATCGCCTCACGCTACGAGCAACCGATTTCCCAGTCTCCATCGAACGTTTATGTGATCACTGACGAAGATATTCGCCATTCCGGCGCCACAGACCTCCCGACGATCTTGCCTCGTGTGCCGGGTATCGAGGTCATGCAGGTCACCGGCGCCGACTTCAACGTCAGCATTCGAGGAGACAATCAATTAAATGCCAACAAATTGCTGGTAATGGTCGATGGGCGTTATGGGTTGGTTAATGGTGCGATATTAGTGCAGTCGGGAAAATGTGCTAGCATGCATTTTACTTAGCTACACTAACATTATAGTAAATTACGGAGTCCCTGCGCTCTGCTCGAACATCATTCATGATGCTATGACTGTAGGAGGCCAGGAAAAGACATGGAAGCGCTTTGCTCGCGCCTGGTCGACGTTTGTCGCGCTCATCGCACTTTCGTGCTTGCTCTCTGGCCGCACACAGGCGGCCGGCATGGAGATTGCCGTTCTCAAATCGTCCGACCTCAAAGCTTACACGGAAGCGGTTGAAGGCTTCAAAACGACGGCGCCCAGCGGGGCCACCTATATCGAATACGACCTGCGCGGCGATCTCGAGCGGGGAAGGCAACTCGCCAGAAAAATCCGCGCCTCCGACTCCGCCCTCGTGGTCGCTGTCGGCCTTAAAGCGGCACTGGCGGCCAAGTTGGAGATCGTGGATGTCCCGGTTCTCTACATGATGATCCTCGACCCCTTGAAACATCGCCTCAACGCTGACAATATGACCGGCGTCCTGCTGGAAATTCCGACGGACCGTCAGTTCAAGATCATGCGCACGTTCCTGCCCACCCTGCGCCGGATCGGTATGATGTACGATCCCGACAAAACTGCGCCCAAGCTGAAAGAGGCGGAATCTCGAGCTTCCGCCTATGAATTTCAATTGCAGGGATTTCCGGTCGAGAACGAGAAGGACGTTCCGCAGCAACTACGGGCGCTCTTGTCCGAATCGGAAGTCTTATGGCTCATTCCGGACTCGACCGTGCTGACGGACGAGTCGATCCGCTTTATCCTCGAATCGGCGGTGGCCAAACAGGTCCCCGTCGTCGGCTTTTCATCCGAGTTTACGCGCCTCGGGGCGCTGCTCAGCATGTCGATTGATTACAGTGAAGTGGGCCGGGAGGCCGGCGTGCTCGCGAGGCGTATTTTGAACGGCGAACAACCATCTCGGCTTAAGCCTGTCTCGGTTCAGCGGATCAGAATCACCCTCAACCAAAAGACTGCGCGGTATTTGGGGGTCACGATCTCTAAAGAGCTCGACAACCTGATCGACGAGACCTATTGAGAGGCCGTGGACGTGGCGAACGAAAGACAGGATCAGGGACTACCGCCGGCGGCTCGGTTCTTCGGACTTCGCGTGAAGTTCGTGATCTTGTTCAGCCTCATTCTCGTGATGGCCTGTTCGTCCTTGAGCTGGTATTTCATCGAAACAAGACGCCGGGCCATGACCGATAACCTGAAAGAAGTCGGAACCATCTTATTGGCCAACACCGTGCGAAACGACCATTTTCGCATTGCGGGCGTCGTGCTTGAAGATCGCCTCACCCTCGATCAATTCGTGCAAAGCCTCATGGCCATCGATCACGTCGTCTATGTGGTGATCGCCTCTTCCGATGGTCGCATTCTGAACCAGCAGAGCAAACGAACACGGAAGCCGTCCAATCGATCTCCTCATTCAACCTTGCAGCCGATCTTTCCCAATGATCGAATTTCAGAAACACTGCTGCAAGCTCCGCTGACTGCTCCGCTCATGACCAAGCTCGTGTTTTCCTCAGAGCAGATTCTCATTCCTCAAGACGACTCGTCGAACTGGCTCCTCTCCTTTCTCATGGGGAATGAAACTCTGTACGACTTCGCCATGCCCGTCCTCCGTGAATCTTCGGTAGAGGTTGACCTGCCGCAACTTTCGGTCGAATTGGAAGAGAGAAGTTTCCCTCTGCCGACGAACAGTTCTCCGATCGTCGGCCTGGTGCGGATTGGAATCACGGATGCGCAAGCCAAAAAAATCTTGTTGGAGATCGTGCGAAACGTGGCGTTCCTCACGACACTCATCATCGCGGCAGGCATCCTGAGCACTCTTCTGTTGACTTCCCGCATTACGATTCCGCTCCGACGCCTGGCTTCCGCCGCCAGGCAAATCGCAAAGGGAAACGATGCACCGATTCCGCTTGTGGTGACCACCAGTGACGAAGTCGGTCAGTTAACACAGGTGTTCAATGTGATGACTCAGTCCCTGCACGATCGAAACCAGGCGATCACCGAGAATCTCGACACAATCAGGCGGCAGATCAGGCAATTGACCACGGTGCATCAGGCCAGCACCGCGATCGCAAGCGCCAGCGTGCTCGACATGAATCAGCTCCTCGATACGGTCCTCCAATTAATGGTTGAAAATCTTGGCTTTTCGAAAATGATGGTCGTCCTTCATTCCCCAGGACAGGACTCCGCCTTCATTGCCAGAATCATTGGAGTATTACCGGAAATTGAGCAGGCCGTTCAGCGCCTTCAGGTGCCCATCGAAAATAACGGCGGTATCACAGCCGAACTCCTCCTTCACGGCAAACCAGTCTTGATCCATGATGTCGAAACACTTAGCCACCGCTTCTACCCCCCATTGCTAGAGCTGGTACGCCATTCTGGGATACAGTCGTTCGTCGCAGCGCCGCTCCAGAGTCATGGCAAGATCCTGGGATACTTAGCGGGTGATCGAGGTTCCCTGAGATGTAGCACAGATGATCTTCATATTCTCCTGACGATTGCCGGTCACGTTGCGGCGGCCATCGACAATGCCAAGGCGTACTCTGATCTGGCCGAGCTGACCCAGCACCTCGAGGAGCGCATCGTGCAGCGTACCGATGAACTGTCTCAAGCCAACGCACGACTTCAAGAGCATGACCAACGACGGTCGACGTTTCTCTCCGTCGTCTCGCACGAATTGCGGACTCCCATGACGGCGATTCGGAGTTTTACTGAAAACATGCTCGACGGCGTCACTGGTCCCCTGACCGACCTGCAACACACCTATCTCACCCGTATTAAACATAACGTTTCCAGGCTTGGAAGAATCATCGTCCAACTGCTCGATTGGTCGCGTCTTGATACCAAGAAAGTCGAACTCCGCATGGAAGAGGTCTGCATCTGCCGGATTGCGACAATCGCCGTGGACAGCCTACAGACGATCGCTGCAGAGAAGAATGTATCACTCAGCATCGCCGCGATCGAGTCGCTTCCGCTCGTGCATGGCGACCGCGACAAGTTGGAGCAGATTCTGGTGAATCTCCTTGGGAACGCAATCAAGTTCACAGCGCCTGGTGGACACATCACGGTGGAGTTTCGCGAATCACCACCTGGGTTCGTCCAAGCCTGCGTCGCCGATACCGGATGCGGGATCGATCCGTCCCATCTCCCAAACATTTTTGAGGAGTTTTCGAGAGTGCCCTCGGCCATGCCGACATCACAAGGCGCTCAACTTGGACTGTGCATCACCAAGACATTGGTGACTATGCACCAGGGCCGGATTTGGGTGGAAAGCCGACCGGAGGCCGGATCTCGCTTTTACTTCACCCTGCCGGTGGCCGGGTCACAGGATGAACCAGGTCGGATAATGTAACGAGATAACGAGCTTATCGCTTCAGATCGTGTGTGAGGAGAACCGAATATCCGAAAAAGGGAGACATGCTATGCGCGCTAAAATTCTTGTTGTCGATGACGACCCCGATATCCTCCTGGGCCTGCAGAATCGTGTCAGTTTTATGGGACACGAACCCTTGACGGCGACGAACGGCAAGGATGCCTTGCGCTTGATCGGGGAAGAGGAGCCGGATCTTGTCTTGCTGGACTTGAAAATTCCGGATATCAGCGGCATTGAGGTGTTGAAACAGATCGGTACGGCATCAGCTCCGAGCCGATCTCAAGACGAGGAGACAACCCAGACAACTCCTTACACCAGCCCGCTGATTGTCATACTCACGGCATATGGAACCATCGAACTCGCAGTCCAGGCCATGCAACTGGGCGCCTTCGATTTTGTGCCGAAGCCGTTCACCGCCGACCACCTCACCGTCGTCATCAACAAGGCCTTGGCCACCGTCGCCCTCCATCGCCACGTCGAGACGCTTCGCAAGGAGGTCGATGATCAGTTCGAACCGATCGTCTCCACCAGCAAGCAGATGAGCGATCAATTGACTGTGGCCAGACAAGCGGCGTCTTCCTCCGTGACCGTCTTGTTGCTCGGCGAAACGGGGACGGGGAAAGAAGTGGTCGCCCGCGCCATTCATCGGTGGAGTCCTCGCTCCACGAAACCGTTTATTGCCGTCAATTGCGCCGCCTTCCCTGAGAACCTCCTGGAGAACGAGCTCTTTGGGCACGAAAAGGGGGCGTTCACCGGAGCCCTCAAGCGGGAGCCCGGCAAGATCGAGATCGCCGAGGGCGGCACGCTGTTTCTTGACGAGATCGGCGACATGCCGCTCACCATGCAAAGCCATCTCTTGCGGGTGCTTCAAGATCGAACCTTCTATCGTGTCGGCGGAACGCAAGAAGTACGAGCCAATGTCCGGTTTATCGCCGCCACGAACAAAGATCTGAAACAAGCGATTCGTCAAGGCACGTTCCGCGAAGATCTGTACTTTCGCCTTGCCGTGATTACCATCGCCCTGCCGCCGTTGCGTGAACGGATGGAGGATCTTTCCACCCTCGTCGACCATTTCCTCAACCGGCCCAGCAACATCGGCCTGTGTAAATGCTTGACCCTCAGCGACGAAGCATTCCAAGCGCTGCAACACTATCCCTGGCCGGGCAACGTGCGGGAATTGGAGAACGTCCTCACTCGTGCCTTGATCCTCTGCTCGGGCGACAGGATCGAACCGGAACACCTTTCATTGCCCGATTTAACCACTTCAGTTTCTTCCACGTCCCCCGTGACTCAGGAGCCCAACAGCGACCTCCTGTTTTTCTCCTATCATCAGAGCATGGACGCCTATAGCCAGAAGCTGCCTTACGTCGGAACGGATGGAATCAGACAAAGGCGGCAGCGGAACTCGGCCTGCAACGGACCTACTTGACCAAATTGCTCCGACAGAAGCAAATTCCAGGCAAACCGCCAACGTTCTCGGGCTGAAGGAACAGGCGGTAGCCCTCAAAGAGTTTTCGTCTCGTCGTTCGGTGTCTCAGAACACCTGCCGGACCCCCATCGACTGTCCTTTCTCAAATTTCCGCATCCAATTTGATTCAACCCGGAATCCATTCAGATTCAGAGGCAAGCCGCCCCGGCTATGAGTCCATCTGTGTAGGTGCTGGAAATATCACAGGTTAAGGTCCAGATCCTGTGTGGCGTAAGAAATGCTTAGTACTTGCCATGAAGAAACGCCGGAGGATCCTCGACGCAGAACGGTTCAACGTGGAACATGGATTCCATGATCCGATTGAGCACAAGCCTCGACCTCCATGTGAATGAATCACGATGGAGATACAGAAAGGAAGGGTACGAATATGATGAGTGATCTGACAATGTTGACGATCTCAGTCGCGATAAACATTGCCATTATCATGTTGGCGATGCTCTTGCGCGACACATGAAACGTGCACCCTACGGTTTTGATGCAGAAAGGAAGGAGACATGGGTATGAGGGGAGAACTAACACTACTGGCGATCTGGATCGTCATATACATCGTAATCATGATGTTGGCCATGCTCTTCACTGCCGTAGGGCTCCACATGAGTCGGTAATGCGCCGACGTGAGAAATGTTCGGCGTGAAAAAGGCTGTCGTACTTCTCATTCCCAGAGACCGGAGGATCCACTATGTAGATCCGCGGGCGGGAGGCAGCTCACACTTCAACGGAGGAACAGAAAGGACGGGTACCAATATGATGAGCGATGAGATAGCTATGTTGACGATTTCAGGTGCGATATTTTTTGCCGTGCTGATGTTGGCGATGTTCATGCGCAAGGCGTGAACTCTGCATCAGACCTATGAACGCAGACTGTTTCAGCATTCTGTTAAATGAAAGGGGTGACCCCTTGGTGGTCAATGACGATACAACGATGAAGAGCCGGCGGCACGAGCAAGCTTGGTTTGGTAGAAAGACAAAGATTACTGGAGGGGTCTATCCGCGTGCAACAGTTACGATAGGGCGATGAATAGCACGCGGTACGCACGAAGTGTGGTTTGGTACAGAGAGCGGAGATTACTTGTGGAGTTTATCCGCCGGCGGTAATTGCGATAAGACGATAAACAGCCGCCGGCACGAGCAAGCTTTGGTAATCAAGATCCCTGGTGGGTTTTATCCCGTCGCCTCAATGGAAGAAATAGGCTCCGGGCCGAGCAAGCTCTGTATGGTAATAGAGGGATGAGGATTACTGGAGGGATCTATCCGCGTGCAACAGTTACGATAGGACGATGAATAGCACGCGGTACGCACGAAGTGCGGTTTGGTCGGGGCGAGAGGATTTGAACCTCCGACATCCTGCTCCCAAAGCAGGCGCGCTACCGGGCTGCGCTACGCCCCGACGGCTCGTCACCTTCGCATTCTGAGTGAGACCACACCACGGTCTGCAAACCATTTATACAAGAATGTTCCAATTCGTGTCCAGGCAATGTCTGACTTGGACAATGGGTCGGCACCACACGGCTCAAAGTTTTCCAGCGGCAAGCGTCCGAAGAATGTCGGCCATGGATCGGAAGGCCTTGGCTCGATGACTGATACGGTTTTTTTCTTCAGCCGTCAACTCGGCCAACGTACGACCGAGTTCCGGGACGAAGAACACCGGGTCATAACCAAACCCGTGGGAACCTGAGCACTCTTCAGCGATGACACCGACGAGCGCTCCCGTCGTCACGTGAGTGTATCCTCCAGGCATCGCCAAGGCGGCGGCCGTCACGAATCGTGCAGTCCTCCGTTCCGACGGCACGCCGGCTAGCTCCTTGAGCAGCTTCCGACAATTGTCTTCGTAGGTCGCACTTTCCCCCGCATATCGGGCCGCAAATACGCCCGGCCTTCCGCCCAACGCATCAACTTCGAGTCCTGTATCATCTGCGACCGACGGAATCCCTGTCGCAGAGGCGATCTCTATGGCCTTTTTTCGCGCGTTGGCTTCACACGTTATGCCGTCTTCTTCGACTTCCGGGGCGGCGGGGAACTCGGCCAAAGTACGGATGCGGATTCCAAGATCTCCCAGAAGAACGGCGAGCTCCCTGGCTTTGTCCGAATTTCTGGTTGCGAGGAGGAGTTCGTCAATCGGTCTCATAGCCCGCATTATTCATGACAGTTCGTGGCGAAATCGCGCAGTCGCATGGCGAGACGGGCACGCGGAGTCCCGAGGAACCGAGGCATACTTGAAACAGTATGTCGAGGTTGCGAGGGGCGAGCCTGCCCGCCGAAGGCTTGTCGCAGCAGCGAATTCGCGATTGCAGTAGAAACGCTCATGAATAATGCGGGTTAGTCGAGCGCACCGATCAGCTCTTTCTGAATAGCGGTCAATCGTTGGATAGCCTGCCAACCAAGATTCAGGAACTCGTCCATATCTTGCTTCGCGAACGGCGTACGTTCCGCCGTACCCTGAACCTCGACATACCGGCCGCGGCCGGTCATCACGACATTCATATCCACTTCCGCCATTGAATCCTCGGTATAAGCGAGATCCACCATCACTTCTCCACCGACTTTTCCGACGCTGATCGCGGCAAGGTAATCGGTCAGGGGAATCTTCTTCAACAGATCCCTTTTTTTCAGCACGGCACAGGCATCGGCCAAGGCGATAAAGGCACCGGTGATTGAAGCGGTTCTGGTGCCGCCATCCGCTTGGATCACATCACAGTCGATCCAAATGGACCGCTCTCCGAGTTGAGACATGTCGGTCACGGAACGCAGCGCACGTCCGACGAGACGTTGGATCTCCAAGGTTCGGCCGCCTTGCTTTCCCTTGACCGCCTCACGCGGCGATCGCTCATGGGTCGCACGCGGCAACATCGCATATTCCGCCGTGACCCATCCGGTCCCCTTGCCTTTGAGAAAGGGCGGCACCTTTTCCTCAACGGAGGCCGTACAAATGACCTTCGTGTCTCCCATTTCAATCAACACCGCGCCTTCGGCATGCTTGATAAAGTTACGTGTCACTTTTACGGGGCGGACCTGATCTCTACGACGCCCATCGAAACGAACCAATCCGGAAATTCCGCTCATTCTTACGCCCCCTTCCTCAAAAGTGAGGTTCAAATTATAGTGAAGGCCTTCAGAAAGCGCAAACCAACTATCCAGTCCGTCCGATCATCGTCGGCGAATCGATGCGTCGTTCCTCCCCTTCCACTCATCTCATCCTCATTTGTACAAAAGCAGTAACTCAAGTTTGACTAATTCTGTACAATCTTTTGACGGTATAGGCCTCCATCGGAGTAGAGACTCAGTAAGAGCTTATGACAAGCTATCTTCCAAAACCTCTTCAGATGCGGAAATTCCATCCTTGATCTCTTGAGATCATCAAAAAGGACGATATGAAAATGACGGCGTCAAGGCAACACCAATTGGCACAAAAAGTGCAGACTTCTGCGCCATTCCTACAGCTTCAGGTCGGACGCCAATGAGCCGATAAGGAAGCAACGAAACAAACCCGGCATCGACGATCCGAATACATTCCGACTCATGGCGATACTGCTGAACCAGACCACTCATCAGGCTCTGCTCGATAATCGCAATATTCTGGTGGTCGATGACGAGGAACCGATCAGGCGCCTTCTCGCCTACCTGCTTCAATCCCATGGATATCCGGTCGAATGCGCCGCAGATGCTCGCGAGGCCCGGCAAAAGCTGAACGACCAGCCCATTGCATTGATGCTCTGCGACGTCAACATGCCCGGAGAATCCGGCATGGATCTCGTGCGGCACATTCTCAAGGAACACACACACACGGCGGCGATTATGGTCACAGGCCTCGACAGCTCGGTCCTCGCCAATGCGGCCTTGGAGGTCGGTGCATTCGGCTACATCGTCAAGCCGTTCGAATCCAATGAAGTGCTCATCAATGTCGCCAATGCCCTCCGTCGCCGACGCCTTGAGATGGAAAATCGCCTCCATCGTGAGAACCTGGAGGACATCGTCCGAACAAGAACGCTCGCGTTACAGCAGGCGTTGGATTGGCTGGAACGCACTGAAAAAGAGCTGCGCCTGTCGCGCGAGGAAACCATTCAACGGCTTGCCATTGCCGCGGAATTCCGCGATCATGCGACCGCCCGACATATTCAACGCATGAGCCATTACTGTGAGTTGCTCGCGCGCAAGGCCGGGCTGTCCCCGGAACGATGCGACTTGATCCGCACAGCCAGCCCCATGCATGACATCGGCAAGATCGGCACCCCTGATCATGTGCTGCTGAAACCCGGCAAGTTCACACAAGAGGAATTCGGGGTCATCGCGCAGCACGCCGAAATCGGATACAAGATCCTCAGCGGGTCGGATGCAGAGCTGCTGAAAGTCGCAGCCGTGATCGCCTACACCCACCACGAGCGCTTCGACGGCACCGGGTATCCCCGCGGATTACAAGGCGAGGCTATTCCTATCGAAGGCCGCATTGCCGCGATTGCCGACGCGTTTGACGCACTCACGACTCAACGGGTCTACAAGCCGGCCTTCGAACTCAGCCATGCGATTGAACTCATGCTCAAACATCGTAGCGAACACTTCGATCCGGAGCTGCTGGATATCTTCGTCGCATCGACAGATGAAGTGGCACGCATCCACGATCAATACGCAGACCGTGTGAACTCCGCGACCTTTCGAGAAGCGTAAACTCTCTGCTCCGTTGAACCGTGCATTGCCCGATTGTCGGCAATTCGTTGACCGACTGTGGTGCCACCGATATACTTTTTTCGCCTGCCGGAACAGCCTGACTCGTTTCCAATCACCAGGCCATAAAAAGGGATTGCCGAGTATGGCGAAAAGATCGACGGCGGTTCGCAAACGTCCTCGGAACCGAAACTGGATTGCCTACCTTTGCGAATCCTTAGTTGCCTCAGGCGCCATGCCGACATGGGAAGCGGCCACCTACCTGACAGAGAACTTATTCGGAGGAAAACCAAACCCTCGCCTTCTCACACCTGTCAATCCGCACGAGGTCACCGCGCAATTCCTGCATCGTCTCTACCAACCGCTCGTCGAAGCCGCTTCGAGGGAAATCCTGCTTCCCTCCGGCTCCATGCTGCATATTTTCACCGACATCAGCCTCACCGGTCACTCCGCCATCCTTGTCGTCTTGTTTCCGGGACACAACACACCTCAGCAGCTCTTGATGCTGGATGCAGCCAAGGCATGGGACCTCGTGTTCTCGGACGCCGAATCGTTCAATGCTTGGGCCGAGGAACGGTACAGACGACTTGTGGATGCTTTGCGCAGCAAGATGACGGAATTCGGGGACGGCCTGTTGACGGCGATCTAAATACTTCCTCAAGATCGTCGTTAAAATCCGACAAGAGGCCGGCATTCCGATTCTTGGGATCGCGCAATACTGCTTGGTCTTGGTATCGATAATTGTAATCGTGCCCG
Organism: Nitrospira sp.; assembly: GCA_030123625.1. Classification (NCBI taxonomy): domain Bacteria; kingdom Pseudomonadati; phylum Nitrospirota; class Nitrospiria; order Nitrospirales; family Nitrospiraceae; genus Nitrospira; species Nitrospira sp. The sequence goes on along the minus strand of CP126121.1, from coordinate 3,684,400 downwards.
ACAGCGTATTTCCAATTACCACAAACTTCCCGTCCGGGATCGGGTCATGCCGCAGACTCGTCGTTTCGGCGGATGTACGTACTCGGCGATACTATTCAACTTCGTAGTTGAGATTCGGTGAGAGCCAACGTTCGATCGTTCGTAGATCCATCCCCTTGCGTCGAGCGTAATCTTCCACTTGGTCTTTGCCGATTTTGCCGACGGCAAAGTACTTGGCATCCGGATGGGCGAAATAGAATCCACTCACGGCCGCAGCCGGCAACATGGCAAAGCTTTCCGTCAATGTGATGCCGGTATTGTTCTCAACTTGCAAGAGATCAAACAGCAGCTTTTTCTCCGTGTGGTCCGGGCAAGCGGGATAGCCCGGCGCAGGGCGGATCCCACGGTATCGTTCACGGATCAGATCGTCATTCGTGAGCCGTTCATTCTTGCCGTATCCCCATTCCTCTCTGACCTTTTTATGGAGAAACTCGGCGAAGGCTTCGGCCAGCCGGTCGGCAAGGGCCTTGGCCATGATCGAATTATAGTCGTCATGGTCTTTATCAAACTGCTTGCAGAGCTCATCCGACCCGATACCGGCTGTGACGGCGAACGCCCCGATGTAATCCTGCCGACCTGATTCTCTCGGCGCAACATAATCGGCCAGCGAAAGATTGGGCTGGTCCGGCGGCTTCTCCGATTGCTGGCGAAGATAATGAATCGTCATGAGTACCGTTTCCCGAGATACATCCTGATAGATCTCGATATCATCCCCATGGCTTGCTGCCGGGAAAAATCCATAGACGCCCTTGGCCTTGAGTCGCCCCTTCTGAACAATTTCATCGAGGAGGCGTCGCGCATCGTCATACAGTTCCTTGGCTTTTGGCCCAACGGTTGGATCCTCGAAAATCGTCGGATAACGCCCTCTTAATTCCCATGTATGAAAGAAGGGTGACCAGTCGATATAAGGAATCAGTTCGACCAATGATTGATCAGGAATCGTCCGAACGCCTAATGTCGCCGGCGTGGGAATATCAACCTTCTCCCAGTCCGGCATGAATCGATTGGCGCGCGCGCCGGCGATCGAGATAAGCGGCTTCGCGCCGCGATCGTGATGCGATTGTCTCACACGCTCATAGTCGTCCCGCACTTGCTTGACAAAGTCCTGCCTCTGCGTTTGGCTGACCAAACTTCCCACGACGCCTACTGCACGTGAGGCGTCCAATACATGGACCACGCCTGGCTGGTAGGAGGGTGCGATCTTGACCGCCGTGTGAGCCTTGCTGGTCGTGGCACCTCCGATCAAGAGAGGCAGATCGAACCCCTCGCGTGTCATTTCCTTCGCCACATGAACCATTTCGTCAAGCGACGGAGTGATAAGCCCGCTCAAGCCGATGATGTCGGGTTTGTTCTCCCGCGCAGCGGCGAGAATCTTCTCACAGGGCACCATCACGCCAAGATCAATGACTTCATAGTTATTGCAGCCGAGCACGACACCGACGATGTTTTTCCCGATGTCGTGGACATCACCTTTGACGGTTGCGAGCAAAACCTTCCCCTGCGCCTGGAAATTGCCGGACCGCTTCTTCTCTTCTTCCATAAAGGGCATGAGATAAGCCACAGCCTTCTTCATCACGCGGGCGCTCTTGACGACCTGAGGCAGGAACATTTTGCCTGAGCCGAACAGGTCACCGACGACGTTCATACCGGCCATCAACGGTCCTTCGATCACGTCCAAAGGCTTGGAATACTTCCGACGCGCCTCCTCCGTATCTTGGTCGATATAGTCCGTGATACCCTTGATGAGCGCATGAGATAACCGTTCCTCAACCGTCCCATTACGCCACTCATCGTCCTTCGAGACCGCTTTCCCTTTTGCCTTTACTGTTTCGGCAAAATTCACCAGACGTTCGGTGGCATCCGGCCGTCGGTTGAGCAACACATCCTCGACAAGTTCGAGCAAATCTTTGGGGACTTCCTCGTACACTGCCAACTGCCCTGCATTCACAATGCCCATGTCGAGACCGGCCTTGATAGCATGATACAAGAAGGCCGCATGCATCGCTTCCCGAACCACGTTGTTACCCCGGAATGAAAAAGAAATATTGCTGATGCCTCCGCTGACCTTTGCACCCGGAAGGTTCTGTTTGATCCAGCGCGCCGCTTCGATGAAACTCACGGCGTAGTTGTTGTGCTCCTCGATCCCCGTTGCGACAGTCAGGATGTTGGGATCAAAGATGATGTCTTGCGGAGGAAAACCGACTTGCTCGGTGAGAATCTTGTATGAGCGTGCACAGATCTCTTTCTTTCGTTCCAGAGTGTCGGCCTGACCTTTCTCGTCAAAGGCCATGACAACAACCGCCGCCCCATAGCGCCGGACGAGTGTCGCCTGGTCGATAAATTTCTGCTCGCCTTCCTTCAGACTGATACTGTTGACGACGGCCTTGCCCTGGATGTTCTTTAGACCGGTCTCCAGCACCTCCCACTTGGAACTGTCGACCATGATGGGCACTTTGCAGATATCCGGCTCGGACGCAACGAGGCGAAGGAACGTCTCCATCGCAGCCTTGGAGTCCAGCATGCCTTCATCCATATTGATATCGACGATCTGGGCTCCGCCCTCCACTTGTTGCCGCGCCACCGATAGAGCCGCCTCATAATCACCGGCCAGAATCAGTTTTGCGAAGGCCGGCGAACCGGTCACGTTCGTTCGTTCGCCGATATTGACGAAATTCGAATCGGGCCGAATGGTGACGGCTTCAAGACCGCTCAATCTCGTGTATGGCTCGACATTCGAGAGCGCATGCGGTTTCACCCCGCGCACGGCCTCGGCAATGCGCTTGATATGAGCCGGTGTCGTGCCGCAGCAGCCGCCGACGATGTTCAACCACCCGTTTTCCGCCCATTCGCGCAGTTGAGGCGCCAAAGTTTCCGGCGTCTCAGGAAACCCGGTCGGCAACAAGGGATTCGGCAGGCCGGCATTGGGATGGGCGCTGATGTAGATCGGCGCGATCTGCGACAATTCTTCGATCAGCGGGCGCATTTCTTTTGGGCCGAGCGCGCAGTTCATCCCAACGCTCAACAGCGGCACATGGGAGATGGAATTCCAGAACGCTTCGACGGTCTGCCCGGTCACACCGCGATTGCTGCCGGCTTGAATGAACGTCACGGAAGCCATGATCGGGACCCGGCGCGCGCCGGACGCGAATGCCTGCTGGATCGCAAAAAATGCAGCCTTCGCATTCAACGTGTCGAATATCGTTTCCACGAGCAGAAGATCGACGCCGCCGTCGAGCAGCCCCCGAACTTGCTCGCCGTAGGCGTTCACCAACTCGTCATAGGTCGTCCCGCGAGTCGCGGGGCTGTTGACATCTGTAGAAATCGACGAAGTCTTAGTTGTAGGTCCAATCGCTCCGGCTACAAAACATTGCCGTCCTGGTCGGGCCCGCTGTACCACCGCCACCGCCCGCTTGGCACATTCGGCCCCGGCTTTGGACAGTTCATAGCCCAGCGTCTCCATCTTGTAATCGGCAAGCGAAATCGCCTGCGAATTGAACGTGTTGGTCTCGATGATGTCGGCACCGGCTTCAAGATACTGCCGATGAATCTCTTCGATGAGAGACGGCTGCGTGACATTCAACAGATCGTTATGCCCTTTGAGATCCTTCGACCAATCCTTGAACTGCTCTCCCCGAAAGGCCGCCTCATCCAGCTTTCGCTGCTGGATCATCGTCCCCATAGCACCGTCAAGGATAAGGATGCGCTCATGCAACAGCGCCGCAATGGAACTCTCATGCGATATGGACATGATCACCTTATCTATATCTATATGCTGTTGCAAAACTGTTATTTGACAGCATCACACTCCCAGCTTCATGAGCCCGAAGAAAAATGCGAATCTCAGAGGATGGTGAAAAAGCTCCTCCAGGAAGGCCGCAGTGAGCGAAAGGCTGAGGCGTACGCGGTTGGTACGTTGAGGCCTTGAGCGACGCGAGAACGACGCTGGAGGGCTTTTGCAACATCCTCGTTTCGCGATCATACTGGAAGGCCTTCAGGCCGGGCAAGCAGGCGACCCTTTTCTTGACAGAAAATTCGAGGACTGGCTACGATGACACATGAGACAAACCTCGGTCCTCTTACGAATCACGACAGTGATTCCTCTTCTCTGCATTACCTTATTTTTCACCAGCCCCTGTCTCACCGTTGCCGCATCCTATTTCGAAGACGGCTTTCTAGGGCTTTCTCAGAAAGAGCTGCATGAAAAACTCGGCATGCCGCAGGCCGTGCGGGACCGAAAATCCGCTCTGCGTGTCTTCACCTATTATCCGATCGCCGAGTGGTCGAAGTACTTCAGTAAACTTGTGTCGCCTGAAAACGGCGAAGATGTGTACACCTTCAAGCGTGAGGGCATCGATGTCCGCTACTCCTTCAGCTACACGGTTGACCCCAATGATCAACGTGAAAGCCGACTGATGACCGTACGGCTGGTGGACATCGAATTTTCCCACGCCGTGCCGATCAGTCGGCTGCCGGATTTGATTCCGGAGTTTCGGCCTTCAACTGATCCCGCCGCCCCCGCCTTTCGCTCCAACATTTGGGTGCTGCTGTTCAAGGGTCCTCCTTCGTCCGATGCCCGTTTCATCGTGAGAGAGAATAGAAAAGACCAAGTCGATTGGACTCTCTGCTACCAACTATTCTCGATGCAAGGGCTTCCCGATCGCTTGACGACCGAAGCCTTGATAGACCGTGTGGAAATCAGCACGCAGAGTCTGCAGTTAGTGACCCTCAGGCAGCGGCACACCCATGAACCAATGACCAATCCCTACTCTGAGCAATTCAACCGGCAACCTGCTCCTACCAAGCCACGCGCCGGGACCGTTCCAGTTCCAAAATATTCAGAGTGATTGAAGAATTCCTGGTGAGAAACCGAGGCTCACTGCGGAACTTGCTGAAGGCGTTCTTGTTGACCTTGTCCCGATGCAGCGGCTTTTTTCTTCATGGTATCCATGGGACCGCCATCGCTCGTATACATGAGCACCGGAGTCCCGATCGCAAGGACAATCAGCAGGCCCATGGCCAACAACCGGATCATGGGACTGTTTTTGCTCAAATACATAATCAGCAGCAGAACAATCGCCGCGACGCCGGCATAGGTCAGAATGGGTGACTGGGTCCAGCCGGAATTCTTCAGGTCGACCTGAACCGACGGCACCTGAAACCTGAAACCTTTCACCTGTTCTTTGACCGTATCGCGCACCGCGCCCACCACTGAGGGCGGCTTTTTCACCGAGTCGGGGCGCTCGTGAGTCTTGACCTTGGCGCGATACTTTTCAGGAATCGTCTCCGGCGAGTCGGTAAAGACAGGGTTCCCTTGATCGTCAATGTAGGAATAGACGGTGACAGCATAGGCGCCGACGGCGTCCCAGTGCCAGACGGCTAAAACACCGACGATTAAACAGAGCGGAACGACACTCCGGCATCCTCGATATGACATGGTTGCAAGTATATCGCGTCGCCTGTTATTTGGAATTGATTGCTGAAAACCGCCCATTCTTGACTCCATCACACTCCGTTGCTAGCATGCGCCGCTTCCGCGTGACATCATGACCACCGACCTTCAGCCGACTTCGTCCGAATCACAACCCGAAGAACCGTCGTTTATTCGCCGCCGTTCGGTCAGGGTCATTATTTATGCCGGGCTTGCGCTGTTTATCCTCATGGCAGTGGTATGGCCGATGATCGTCCAGCTCAGCGATCCGGACTTTCAAAAGCACATCGAGCAACACCGTGTCATGGTGGGGATGACCAAAGAACAGGTTCTGCAATCGTGGGGCGGACCGCAGACGATCAACACCACATTCACCAAAGACGGCATACGGCAGGAGGAATGGATTTTCGAGGATTGGGAAAGCTCGGCGGTTGTCCGTCACCGCTATCTCTATTTCGAGGAAGGGATCCTGATGGGAGGATGGTACGAAGGATCACGGGAACGCCGCTCAAGCAATTTTCCCGCGGATAAACCTCACCCCCGACTTCAGCCGTAACGATGGCCGTCACTCGTCATGAGACGTTCGTAAGACATGCATGCGGCCCGCAAACGACCAATGTTCAATTGAAAATTGAATATTCGACATTGATCATGGATCATGTCGGCGTCTCACGGATGGACAACCTGAGCCGGCTGAGAAGGACCTCCGCACGAGCCTGGTCGGACGCGTCCACCATGATACGGCTGACAAAAAAAGGCACACCGGGATAGAGGCTGCTGACATGTTCGCCATGCACGACGTAGGCGATGCGGTTGCCGTCAAGCAAGCTTTTGATCATCGCGAGCTCTCCGACATCTTGTGCATTGGTGAGATGAATCATCCGCATAAGCCGTTCACCGGTCGATCGTTCACGCGTGTAATTTTCCCATTGGTTGCACTTCGCCGTCCATCGTTTTACACTCCACAGTTACGGAGTTTCCGTGATTCGCGCACGCCGTTCCTGGCCCGGACCACCCGAGATGGTAAGCACGCGCTTCCACTCACGGACCTGGTAAATGGCCCATGCATTCGGTTGGCCTTTAAAGAAGGCAGTGGGATCCTCGCCGCTGGCATTGAGGAAGATCGGCTCGGTAAATCCTTCTTCCAACACATAGTCGAGTAACGATTCGGTCGTAAAACCCGTCCCACGAAGGGTCACGTCGGCCAATACATTGAGGATGTCGTCGGGATTCTGAATCGTTATCGGATTCATCGGCTGTTCCTCTGTATTCCGAATTGTAGCGAGGCTCCACCCGAGAAGGCAAGGCATCATGTCCGCTCACATGAAGAAATCCGCATTTCTTGAAGCACTCCTCCGGATCATGGACGACAAGCATCATTGGGCCTGGGAATACTTTTCTTCCGGCCGACTCAACAACGCTCAGCTCAAAACTCACTTTCAGCACGAGTACGCCGTCTACGTTCGAGACTTTCCCGTCTTCTTATCACGGATTCTTGGCACCAACCCTCCGCATTCAGTCCGCCAGATGTTGGCTCAGAACATCTATGAGGAAGAAACCGGAGGACTCTCGTTGGGAAAATCTCATCCGGAGCTCTTCCTCACGATGATGGAAGGGCTGGGCTTCCGCCGGCAGGATTTCGAACGTGTCCGTCTGTTGCCTGCGGCCCGAACCTATCGTGGCTGGCTTGAACGCATGTCGAGCCACCATCATTGGGAGATTGCCGCTGCGATCTTGACCATCTTCGTGGAAGGCAGCGTGAAAGATCGGAAGGAAATTCTCGCGCCTCCTGAGAAGAAACGCCCGGAAGATATCGAATCCATCATCAGCCTTCATCCCTTGGTGCGGTATCATGGGGTTTCGCCGAGCCGGATGGACCTGATTCGAGCCCATCAAACAGTCGAAGCAGGCCATCGGCACGATGCCTATGATATGGTCGTTAATTACACACAGCCCTCTCTGCGGCAATCGGTTCTGACAGGCGTAAAAAAGAGCTTGTCTCTGTGGCTGAATTATCGTGATGCGGTCGCCCGCGCCTGTGGTATCAAGACTCCCTAACAGGATGTTGAAAAAGTCCCCCAGCTTCGTTCTCGCGTCGCTCAGAGGCTCAACATACAAAACAAAGTATGCCTCGCCTCTTCGCTCGCTGCGGCCTTGCTGGAAGGCCTTTTTGAACATCCTGCGGGCCACTCTTATTCGGTCCGTGATCTCTGAAAACTTCGGCATTTGCAAGTGCCATATTTATTTTTCAAGGGCCTACTAATGGCCCGGCCCTTCCTCTCCTTGTGCATCCTCTTCCTTGCCCTCAGCCATTATCCCTCGGATGCCTGGGCTGACATTCCTACAGACATGGCTCTGGTTGCTCCGGGAGAGTTTACGATGGGGAGTCCCGAGGGAAGTGATGGCTTCCCTGACGAACGTCCGGAACGACGTGTCTACCTCAGTGGATACTTCCTGGACCGCTTTGAGGTGACCAATCAAGCCTATGCCGCCTTCGTACAAGCAACGGGTCATCGTGCTCCGGCGAATGCAAGCCAAGGGGCGACTCTCTGGGCGAACAATCGTCCCATCCCGGGCATCGAATACCATCCTGTCGTCAATGTGAGCTGGGAGGATGCCGACGCCTACTGCCGCTGGGCCGGAAAGCGCCTCCCGACTGAAGCGGAATGGGAAAAGGCAGCACGGGGAACCGACGGCAGACGGTATCCGTGGGGAAACACCTGGGACTTGACCATGGCGAATAGTGCCAGTTACTGGGCACAACGGACGATCGAGTTCAACAACGGAGCGGATTGGGATGCCTTCTGGGTCAGAGGCGAGGGCGCTCGTCTGGCCAAGGAGAGAGGAATACAGGGAGAAGTGCTGACGATGGCGGTTGACAGCTTTCCACAAGGAGTAAGCCCTTATGGCCTATTTGGAATGGCCGGCAATGCGGCGGAATGGGTACAAGATTGGTACGATCCGAATTATTATAAACATGCCCCGCTCACAGATCCTGCCGGTCCGATTCGAGGTGCGATCAAAGCTATGCGTGGCGGATCATGGCTCAAACCGGCCACTAGCCTCCGTACAACGGATCGCGATTGGGGCACGATGGACAGCCGTCCCAGTGGTACGGGCTTTCGCTGCGCAAAAGACGCCTATTGATTCGTGGCAACCACAGCAGCCTCTCATCACGAACTCGCGTCAGTGTAATCAGGGCGCTTGCGGCTTTCTGAAAAGAACTTCCACCTGTTCAACCCGCACCACAGGCATGATAAGACCGACCCCTTCCTCCTCGTGCGAGAAATCATAGATGATCGACTCGGAAGGGATCAGAACACCGGCCATCACGACCGACACGTGTACTTTTTTACGTTTCGCGAGACTCCGACTGATCCGAGCGGCAGATTTCTTGTCCGGCCTCACGCGCAGATTGCTCGGAACCTCCTCAGGCTTGAAGCGTACCAGCCCCCAACGTGTTGAATTGAACTCCGGCCCGACCGCCACCGCATAGCTCTTGGTTTCAGGATCGAATTGCGACAATTCTCCCGGCCAGACGAATGCCACACGCCGGTTCAGAACAGGGTTCCCCTCGCGTGCAGCATCCCGCTGCCGGTTCAGGTTGAACAGCCGCTCATCATGTCCGGGATCATGGTGACCGTAACCATAGACGGTGGCCCAATCTGGAGGCGCCCCTTCCAGCGTCGTAAGAAATGCTTCGATGGCGCTCTGCTCGAACAAGAGACGTGTATCCGAGGGCAGAAGAGAATCAATCTGTATCAAAGGAATCGCTCTCAAAGGGTGGAGCCCTGCGGCATCTTCCGATCGTATCGGCGCCGGTAAGAGGATGAGAGCAGACAGGCACAAGAGCAAAAGCAGGGATGCAAGCAGCCTATGTGGCAGGGGCACGAGCGAGGAGTTCATCATAGGAGGCCCTCAGGGCCCTTACGCCCGAGTGATTGTCGGTGAGCACTCCGGCCTCGATAAGAACCGTAAGACGAGGGGCGGGATTCAGCCGACGAAGGCCGAATTGAGTCAGACCTTCCATGGCCAACGCTTTCTCGTAGGTATTCAGCCAAGACTCCGTCACAGCGCGCAAGCCCATATCGGTAGGTTTCATGCGGCCCAATCGCACTTGCTGCAGCAGCTTGATGAGCGGATCGGATTGCGAAATAGCCGAGATCGCCCGTTGCACCGCCTGTTCATCCTGCGTGCCCATTGCCTGCTTAATTCATCGAGCAGGCGCCAGGTCCACGGGGATCGCCGCAACTGCCGCAGGCGCCTGGTCCGGCTGAGGACGCCCAACTGGTCGTAGCCCCGACTCCAAAGGGGGAGAACTGTTTATCAAGCTTGGTCGTCTTGCACTGGGGGCAAGCCGCCTCCGCCGATCCTTGGACCAGCAGCTCAAAACGGTGGTTGCATTCGCGACACACATATTCGAAGATAGGCATAGTTGAAGACTCCTTCGGCTGCCAAGAGCATTATAAAATCACACCGACTGAATCGCAACGATAGGATTTTATGTACCAGGAAGACAAAACGTTTACCATTCGCTTCACGCTGGAAGCCTCGTTTCCGGACGACTATACCGGGGACGAGGATGAACGCCATTGGCTGCACGAGTGGGAAGCCCGGATCAAACCGCAATTGCTGAAATCCGTCTTCGAGTCGCTCCGCAGGCATGACGGATGGGCATCGCACATCCGCAACCGAGGGATATCGCCGGCCGACGAAATCGAAATCGTCGTGGCTAAAAATTTCTCACAGCCTCTTCCCTTCCCCTGAAACGATGAGCCCTTCGGACGAAGATCTCGGTCTGTATGTTCATATCCCATTTTGTCGCCGCCGATGCCACTTCTGCGCGTTCTACCTGGAAATCGCTCGATCCGATCGCATGGCGCTGTTTCACTCCGCCCTTGTCCAAGAAATTTCACTCTATCGACGGCAAGAGTCCCTGAATGGCCGCACCCTACAGAGCATCTATTTCGGGGGCGGAACGCCGACGTCCCTCCCAGCCGATCAGTTGGCTGTGCTTCTGGCGCTGATCCGATCCACCTGGCCGACCGCCGGCACGGCCGAGGTCACAGTGGAGGCACACCCATCTTCCATGACCGTAAGAGATCTCACAATCTTGGCTGATGCGGGATTCAATCGGATCAGCTTTGGAGCGGAGTCCATGGCGGACAAGGATTTCGTCTCCATTGGTCGTTTTGGGAAAGTGCAGGATACGACGACTGCGGTTCAGGCTGCACGCCGCGCCGGATTCAGAAATATCAACCTCGATCTGATGTATGGTCTGCCGGGCCAATCGTTGCAGGATTGGATAGGCACCTTGGAATCGCTCATGGCGCTTGCCCCGTCTCATATCTCCTGTTATGCCCTGACTATTGAAAAGGACACCAGGCTTGCTCAGGACATCGCTCGGAATGTTGTCCCGCCGCCCGACGACATGCTTCAGATCGACATGGAATCCGCAGCAGAGCGTTTCCTTACCGATGCGGGATTTTCACGCTACGAAATTTCCAACTATGCCAAACCCGACTATGCCTGTCGCCATAATCTCCTCTACTGGACCGGTGGCGAGTATCTTGGACTCGGCCCCAGCGCACAGTCCTATCTCCATGGAATTCGGTTTGGAAATGTAGCGGATCTCGAAATCTATGCTACATGCTTGAAGGATAACCGTCTGCCGATAACGGAGCGCACAGTCCTCTCGGCATCCGAGCGTCAGCGAGATGCTCTTGTGTTCGGCTTGCGTCTTCTTCGTGGTGTCCCCCGACAAGCCATTACAGCCGCGGAACGAGATCATCAGATCGACGAGCTTATCGCGAATGGCCTGCTCGATGTCGATCACGATCTGGTACGACTGACTTCCTTGGGTCGTCGCTACGCTGATACAGTGGCAGAGCAGTTGTTCTGAGCGGACCCTAAAAACCGGCACATCAACATCCAGCAAGGATGGTAGAACTCATTTCGGTTCCTGTCAGCAAGCGTCTTTCGACGATTGACAAGACAGTCATAATGAGAGAAGAGTAGAGACTTATTGGAGGAACCTCATGCCGGTCAACATGGATCCGTTAAAGAAACGGCGCCGTCCTCTGACGACTGCCACATCGGCAGCCGAGGAAAGACGCACGGACGCCCCATCGACCGCACCGCGACGGACATTTGGAGAAGAAACGGAAGCGGATCGTGAAAAGGATTTGGCTGAGGCCGAGCTGAAAAACTTATGGGATGCGACGGAAGTGATCGATATGGACAAGGTGTAAACCCTGTACGGTATCCGATAACTCAGAGCTGAACTATTCTGCCAGGCCCGTTAGAAACCCCGTTCCATGCCGACACCTTCCACACCACAGACCATCCCGGAAACCACCGAAGATGTGCAAATCGGTTCGGGAACCGAGTTCGAGTCTCGCGTCGTGGTGTACAACTGCGACTGTCATACCTATCAACAAGTGATCGAACTGTTTTGTCGATTTATTCCCGGCATGACTTCGACCAAGGCATTCGAATTGGCCTGGCGTATCGATCATGACGGAGAAGCGATTGTCTTCACCGGATCGGCAGAACAGGCGGATGACATTGCAGCAAAACTCGCGGGGGGTGGGCTCAGAGTGGCCGTGCAGTGACCCCGACTCCTTTTATTTACGTTTGGGCGCGCTCTTGGCCGATTTTTTGATTGGACCTACCGGCTCCTTATTGGGAGTCACCTTAGAGGCTTTGACCGATTTTTTCGCTGCGTTCGAAGCGTTTGATTTTTCAATTTTCTGCGAAGACTTTGACTTGCTGCTCTGCTTCACAGGGGTCATGTAGGTAGCGGTGCGGTTGACCTTGGCCAATTGGTCTCCGCTGAGCACCCGTACTTGATAGAGTTCGAACAGCCGGCTGATGGCTTTCGTGTCGCCCCGTCTCGCCGCATTCAAAAGTTTACGGCGTTGATTCATCTCTTCTTCTTCGGTATGCGAAGCAGCTCGTCGTTCCATGCCCATCCTTCCTTCACACAGGCTGACCGCCTGATCAGGAGCTTCTTCGGTCCAACATCCCAGCCCCAAAATCGGCGAAGTATATCAGAATTATGATGATTTTGGGAATATCGAATGTTGCGCGACCGTGCGATGCCTCATAAAGGCTCTCGAAACATAAGCAGCCGCCTCCCCAGGGATTTCACTATTGAGTGCGATCGCATGCACCGGTATAAGTATACGTCGACCATACATTTCCTAAAGAGGAGATCCATCATGGAGCACACACACGAATCTTCGACTGTCACCGATGATCCTCAAGCGCGAGATCTACTGCGCCGAGCGTTCGAAAAGACCTCCCGGTGGCAAAAAGACTTTAAGGGGTTCACGGCTGACCTCACCGTCAATGTGAATGGGAAAGAAACCAGCGGCCCCATCAGCGTCAAAGGTCCCCGCGAAGTATCGGTCCAACTAGGCGATAGCGAGACTCAAAAATGGGTGCAAGAGCAACTGGGCATGATTGCGGTCCATCGTGGACCACGGAGCTTCGAAGAGTCCGATGGAAAGTATGCCTTGACGATGGAGGAAGACGGTCATCCGTTCGGCACCAAGTTGAATATCCATGGGTCCAATTCCTTTTACCGGATCAAGGACAACCGGATCACACAGATCAACCGCAAGATGGCCCATCCCGGCATGAATCCGTTCGCCTTTACGATCAACGTCGAGGAAAGCGCGATCACGCAGGACCAGAAGAATCTCACGACCAAGTACACGGTCTACTACTATTCGCCGACCGACGGCAAACTGACCAATGTAGAAAGTTTCACCGACACCCATGTCCGCGTCGGCTCATCGGACCTCCCCGCGACCAGGCGGATCATCACCTATGAAAACGGTCAGGTCGTCGTGAAGAACTTGACCTTTAAGAACCACAAGTTGCTCTAATCAGGATGCTGAAAAAGGCCGCCAGCGTCGTTCTCGCGGGACACTGCCGCCTCACCATCTCGGCGGCGTTCACAAACGTGCCGTGCCTTATTCGGCACGGCGTGAACCTCAGAGGCTCAACGTACCACCGGGCAAGAGCTGCACAAGCAGCTCGGGGCTGGGTGGGTGGAAAAGTATACGCCTCGCCGGTAAGACACTGGGCGCTCACCGACTCGCGCCCGTCCGCAAACGTGACGCTCATTATTCTTCGCGTCGCGGACCTCGCTGCGGCCTTGCTGGACGGTCTTTTTGAGCATCCTGAGATTATTCTGACGTTAGCATCACACCGAAAATTCCGGTCATATTATTGGCATCAACCGAGTTTTTCAGCAGCCTTCTAACGATGGATTTACGGAAAGACTTCCCCCGCAGCATGCGATTCAAGATGGCGGGCTATGCTCATCTCGCCCGCATGATTGACAAGTGCCGGGCTGTGCTCGCAGGAACAGAAGGAGAATATATCTATCCGTGTCCGATGGACGAACGGCTGATGGAGTTTGTCGGAATCACCAGCGAGCAATTCACGGCCGCCGTGAAGGCCAATTCGACCGATGAGGGAGTCGTGCAATGGTTTGAGCAAACGGCAAAACCATACGAGCCTGCCGAGCTGGAAGAATGGAACCGGAAGCTGTTGGCGCGCGGGCCGAGTTCCCCTGAGAGTGCGGCCAAGTTCAAAAAATACCTGGACGCCATCGATCCGTCACGCACCGATATTACCGCTTGGTCTGATCTTCAAGATCTCGAAGAAGGACGGGCCGTTCCAAGACGAGAACCAACACATCGACGTCAGTAGGTCAGCGCCACGTACTTGCCGAGGTATGTCGGGTGCTCCGCCTGTGCCAGCATGAAATGCGCCACATCCGAGCGTGAAATGGCGCCTACCCGCATTCCTTCCACAAGGTGGTCCAGAACACGATAACGGCTAGTCATTGCACCGTTGGTTAACCGGCCAGGACGCACGATTTCCCAGCGGGGATACCCGCTTGTGATCACCCGCTCCTGCTCGCTTTTGTCTGCATAGACCTTCTTGAGGAGCAGCGTAAACAACATTCTCATCGGGAAAGAGTTATAGCTCCAGCTTTCACCTGTGCCAAACCCGGTGAGCACGATGAGGGTTGCAGAGGAACCGGTTTCTTGTAGGATGCGCAACAAGATGCGCGCGGAGTCGGAAAATAAAGTGGTGGTAAAGGGACTCCTCACACCGAGCGTCACCAGAATGGCCTCGGCTCCTTCGACTGCGGCCCTTACGTCGTTTGAATTTGTCGCACTTCCTTGCACTCTTCTCAGTTTGGCATGATCTGGAAGCGGAACGATCCGGCGCGATAAGGTGGTGACCTCATGTCCTTTTTCAAGGGCAAGACGCGTGACTTGGAGTCCCACACCAGCCGAAGCTCCGATAACGGTGATTTTCATATTCCCTATGTTTTCTATTAGAGTCCAACAATGCTTCTCTGGACGATTTGAGGAGCGAATCTTCAACTTGAGCACATTTTCAGCCTGTTCGTAGGCTCCGGTCAAGCGCCACCAAGTTCTCCAGGAACTCTTTAGCCGTTCGGGAATTCTTTTTGGGAAGGAGTCATTTGCTTATCGTAATCATTGATAGCCCGATGGTCGCTTCGGATGCATCACAGTGACGGTGGACCGAGTACCTCGCGCCAAACAGCGGCAAGATCCTGAAGCGCTTTGCTTCCATCGCCAGCGTAGACCGAACCATGCATGGTCGCCAGCCGTTGAGGTTGTAGCGCTGCCAGCCGGTTCAGCGTCGCCTCTGTTAAAGAACAGTAGGGCACATAATTCGCCAATGGGCCTTGCTGATACTGCACCAGCGTCTTGCGACACCTGTCTATGACATCCGATTCCGTCATCGGCTCGACGTCCCCATCTTGGTGAAACAGATCCGAGGAGAGCAGCGTCCGTTCCGTTTCTTCAAACAGCAGCCCCGCTTCCCAGCAATGTGGAACATGCGGCGTCGCCAGAAAGCGAAATCGGTATTTTCCGGTCTGGAGTACCTCACCGTCGACCATCCCTTTGGCGGGACGAAGCGCCAGACAATCATCGACACTCACCATCTTGCCCACTAGACTGCACACCGCTTCGGAGTGCGGAGCCAGTCGCTGCCACTCCGGCACTGTCGCGCATTCATCGGATTCAAAATGGCTGAACCCAATCCATCGCAAAGTTTGCGGATCGATGAGCGACGCCACGGCGGCTTTGACCTCTGAAAAGAGGGCTCGTGGACCGGTATGGAACAGCAACGGCTCCTCGTCGCGCACCAAGAACTGACTAAACTGAATATTGAACGGTTCAACGAACGTCGTAATGCGGAACAGGTCCGGAGTGATCTCGGTGATCTTTGCCATAAATCCTCCTTAAGAATTGGAGGGATGCGATCATACGTCGCGTCAGAACAAGGTGCAATACGAAGAGAGCAGCACGAGAGAGTGAGGCAATGCCTCATGTATTGAGACGAGCCCTGATGGAGTCCGACCTTTGTCGACAGGAACTATTGAATTGTCAGGCCGAGATGCCGTTCGATGGTTCCGACACGCTGCTCCAACCGCTCTACACGTTCCTGAATCTGTCCATAGGCGAGTGGATGAGCGCGCGTATTTCTCGGAATTGCTCTTCAAGGAAGGATCGATCTTCGGCATGACGCCGGTCGAGATGCATCTGAAATCCTTCGGCAACAAACCGGAGTTCGTGACGAAGCCCTTCCGCCAGAACACCAGCGTGCCGCTTGGAGTCCGCGAGTTCTCCCCGAAGAGTGTCGGTCGCTACGGTGATGAGTTGCTGGATTTGTGCGAGTGATTCTTCGTCCATGACCTTTAGAAAATACTGGCGAAGTCTAGAGGGCCGACACAAGAGAAGTCAATGAGGCTATTCGATGCTATGAAAATCGGAGACCCAACGCCCTTAAACAAGTCTATACGCATGCCAGACCAACTCAGGCATTGGCGTCAAAGCCGAAACTGATATCGTTGAAGCTTTGGCAGAGAGGAATGGAGCGCGCTGACGATTTGCTAGGCAGTTCGCTGCTGGGTCACGTTCCCAACCACCTCCCCACCGTGCCTCAATCGTGTCCGCTGACAAGTCGGCGCCGCAATCCCATTCGACGAAGTACCCACCATTAACAACCTTCACAAATTCGCTTTGATCTCGAAGCGCCCCAAATGCTTCATACTGAAGATACGGGCTCACGTCAAACCGGCCGATCCGACCGTCGTCTGCCACAATGGAGAGCACCCAATTTGGTTGCCCGGAGTTCCGTAATTCTCATTGTTTAAATCGTTCGGATTTTATCTCCCCCTGATCCAGAGTAGGCTCATGCGCACACATTTTTCGACGGTTCGCAGACTGCGTCAAGGGTCATCCACCTCATGGGCACAGATCCTTCGGAGAAATGGGAAGAAAGCTCCCTACAGCGTCCTGGCGCAGAGCACTTCGTCTTGCCGAAGCGCTTCGAGCGCGGTTGTGGGAACGGTCGTCACGGTAAGTGTACTTCCAAGAGCAGTAAAGACTTCGATAGAGTAGCCTTCGGTCCCATCAGGCGCCACGTGATGCTCAACGATCTTGACAATATCCCCTCGACGGAGCCGATGCTCCGGCAAGTCACAAGCCAGCGCCACATCGGTATAGAAATCAAATCTCACTTTGCCCTCCGACTATCTGGTATCAGTGTAATAAACTTCGTGATTCCCGACAAGTGTTCCGTCATCCAAATCGTTCGAACCGACAGAATAATCCCATTGGGACCGCTCAATGCGCCCCTAATTTCGTAGTACTGCCCAAACTGGTTCCTCTCAAGCGGCATCGCGTCTAGCGGCAGAATCTGATCGCGCAAGTCTCGTAAGAGATGAGCGGCGTTACCCAGCTCATAGCCAGCTTGGCTGTCGGGCTACGTTTCCAACAACCTGCCACCGCGCTTCAATCGTGTCGGCTGACAAGTCCGCACCACAATCCCATTCGACAAAATACCCACCATTGACTACCTTCATAAATTCGTTCTGGTCTCGAAGCGCCTCGAACGCCTCATACTGAAGATAGGGGCTCACATCAAACCGGCCGATACGACCGTCATCTGTCACGATGGATAGCACCCAGTTTGGTTCTGCCTGCAGTTCCATAATTCTCATTGGTCAAGTCCTTTGATCGGAAAAAGTTTCTTACCGTTGACAGCCAAATCCCAGTCTGCAAGCAGATCTTCTTGATGAATTTCGATCCATGCGACGACTAGCTTGTGTTTATTCAAGGCAGATCACCGGCCAAAAGCGTTCCGTCAGGAATTGAGTACACTGCGACTTTACCTTGGTAATCGGCATGTATGTGTGGCATGTGATGTTTCTCGATGTCTCGAAAGAACATCCGAATGAGAATCCCGTAAAACATGGAAATCGTCGGCATACTATTTTGACGTTTTAACTACAGTGCACTATGTTGGTGCCTCTGCAAAACTCCGTTATTTCCCATGTCCCGCCTGGGCAATGAGTTCCTTTAGCCCATTCAAATCCAATGCACCAGGCACTAGCTCGTTACCGACGATAAAACCTGGAGTTCCTGAGATACCGAGTTCGTGTGCGAGGGCCCGATTCTTCGCGATGACGACCTGCCATTTAGGATTGGCCATGTCGGCTTCCAGGCGCTTGGCATCGAGACCAACCTTAGCGGCAATCTTCAAGATGGCTTCTTTGGTCATGTCGGCATGGGAAGCGAGCAGCGCTTCGTGGAAGGCTTGGTGCTTGCCTTGTGTCTGAGACGCGAGTGCAGCCTTGGCAGCTAACTCTGACGGTTCGCCTAGAATTGGAAAATCCTTATAGACCACTCGTACCCGTGAGTCTTCTTTCTGAAGTTCGGTGACGGCTGATGCCGCGCGCTTACAGAAACCGCAGCGGTAGTCATAGAACTCGACCAGAGTGATTTCGCCCTTCAGATTACCGCTCACCGGCGATAAGGGATCGTACAGCAGTTCCTGCTGCTTCGTCGCAAGGGCAGCTTTTTGACGTTCCTTCTGTTCCGCTTCCCGTTTGGCCAGCAATCCCTGCAGCGATTGTTCGATCACTTCCGGATGGGTACGAATGTAGCGCTCTATCGCGGCATCGGTGAGATCTTGAGAAATGGTCGATGCACTCTTGACTTCTTTAGCCGGCGCAGAGCACCCGGACACGAATACTACGAGGGTGGCCAGGACACTCAGCGAAAACGGGAAGCGGTTCAAAAAACAAGTACTGTTCATAAATGAGTCTCCCATACGAATGCTTCTAGCGATAGATTTCACGACGATAACCCACTTTTACCACGAGGATAAGCAGACGATCCTCTTCAACGGCATAGACAATGCGATAGTCTCCCACCCGAATCCGGTAGAATTGGTCGGTACCACTGAGTTTTTCAGATCCATGAGGACGAGGCGTTGTTGCGAGAGAGTCGATTTTGGATTTGAGCCGCTGTTGAATCTGTGATGGCAGATTGCGAAATTGACGATCGGCTTGGCGAGAGAACT
The DNA here is from genome assembly GCA_030123625.1 of Nitrospira sp. Lineage (NCBI taxonomy): Bacteria > Pseudomonadati > Nitrospirota > Nitrospiria > Nitrospirales > Nitrospiraceae > Nitrospira > Nitrospira sp. Next base: position 3,665,502 of record CP126121.1, on the reverse strand, counting down.
CGATCTGAGACAGCACCGTTCAACTCATAAACCAAGATCCCGTTTGATCTTCTTCCAGGCGACCGTGCCTTCTCGCTTGACATTCGCCAATGCCGCACGGGCCTCATCGAGGTCCAGCCGGTCTTCGATCTCTTCGAGGAGCTGCACGTCTTCAATCGGCACAACGGCCGCCACATCTTTACCTCGGCTTGTGACCATCACTCGACGCTTCGTGCGAGCGGTGCGCGCAAGAATTTGTCCCAATTGTTTCTTGGCTTCAGCGCTATTGACCCTGGTCATGACACTCTCCTTTCTCATGCCGTGAGTATAGCCGAATGAGAAATTTGGTGAAAGCAACCTGACGCTCCCGCGTTCATGACGTGAACCACCACTCAACTCCTATATCCTTCCCCGCTCGTGCAACCGCCGAAGCCCCCCCAGTTCCCCCCGAAGCCGCCTTGGCCGGTTCCCCAATATTCACCTTTCTGGATGCGTCGATAGGGATGTCGGAGATCGGGACGGCTGATCCACCAAAAAAACACCATAACGGCGATGGTGGTGCCGAGTGTAATCCAGATGCCAAGTCCCTTGATCCGAGGCCGCGAGGGGGTATTGAGCCTCACCTCTTGTGCCGGTGTCGCCAATGCAACCGCCGTTCGATACAACCCTTCCCCGAAATGCCCCCGTTCGATCGCAGGCTGAAGATAGTCGCGAGTGACTTCGCTCCTGACAGTCGGTGTGATGACCGGAAACATTTTGCGCCCCAGCGCCATCGACGCCTGCCGTTCCTGCACGGCCACCAAGACCATCAGCCCATGTTCTTGTTGGGTCGATCCAACTTGCCACTTTTCATACAATGCGTCCGCATAGTGCTTGGCCGACGGATACGGTTTGATGCTGGGGACCGTCACGATGACCATTTCCACACCGCTTTTCTTCTCAAGATCGATGCAGACGGACCTGATGCGGTCTTTCCATTCCTGCTCTACCACGTGGGCATGATCGCTGACATATCCAATGGGGTTGGGAAGCGGCACGCGCTCTTTGGGTCGCTCATATAACGAGGCCTGCGCTGCATTCACACCCGACATCAAGATCAAACCTAGCGACGTCACACCGATGATTCGTTTCACCGGACGAAGGATCATCGTGTGATCCGCTCTTCGGCGACAGTTACGAGCTTTGTCAAACTTTCAAGATATCGATCCATGAGTCTCGGGATCTCTTTCTGCCCCGGGGAGATGCGCCCACGCTTGAGCAAGAGCGCATCGCGAAGCCCGGCAAGGTTGATTTCCAGGTGAGATTCGAGATCTTTCAGGAGCGGCTCCCCATGCGCAAGCACGGGTCGCGACAACAGCCGTTGCAAACCTCGAAGTGCCGGTAAGAGGGCGGTGATGGAGAGCGACAAGAGGATGGTCATGGCTTCTTCGGTGCTTTGCCCTTCCACGAGTCGCTGACGCAGGCGGAGCAGATTCCCTCGTAACGCCTGTAACACTTCTGCGGCCAAGTAACGGGCATCGATCTTGAGTCCGACGAAGGGATCTTGTCCCCACAGCAGTCGATGGCATTCATGGATGTCTTGGTATTCGAGAGGGAAGACGAACGACGCGGATTGGAGATCAGCCGCCGTCAAAAACAGAGGAACAACCACTTGTTCCTTGCTCCAGTGCTTATGAATACTGTCATATCTTTTCAGCACTGAGAGGTCATAGGACGACATCACCAACAATAGGTTGAGATTGGAGCGGCCCGGCAAAAATTCTCCTCGCACCGCACTGCCATATAACAGAATACCTTCCAATTCATTTCCATAGAGTTTCGATACATCCTTCACGTATGACTTTAAGAGCTTTTGCGTCTCCTCCGGTAATCCATCAATCGTCCAGTCTACCGATTGCATTGGGGTTCTTACATGCCTCTGATTGCTCGGTTGCGTACAGAATAGTCCGGCAACAATCCGGCTGCCATGAAGCGATCCATTATGCCGAATGGGGGCTCCTTCCTGAGTCCTGCTGTCGTCGATAAGACGCGATACCGCAGTCGTGGGTTGCAGTCCAACGTACGGAAAACACGGTCCCTAAAAAAGGCGATGAGCGGATTTGCTGTGTTCCAGAACAGCACTTGTTCATCAGCCAACTTTTGCAGCATTCTGACGTGAGGCCGTCGCGAGTCTTCATAGCGCCTGAGCATTGCGGCAGAGTAATCATTCGTTGCCAGACATTCAGGTAAAAGATCGGCCAGCGTCATCGCGTCCACCATCGCCTGCATGCGACCCTGCGACGCGTGAGGATTCATCGCATGCGCCGCATCCCCGATCAGGACCGCCCCATCAGCCACCCACGTCGGGGTACGGACACGCCCGGTCGGCATGAAGGCGGTTTGCTTCCAGTCGGTCAAAGTACGGAAGATCACCTCACTGGACGGATCGATCGCGCTCCACGCGTCCTGTAGGGCAACGATGCCTCTCTCTTTTACCTGCTCATACGAGCCGGCTTTGATCATGTAGAACAGGTAGACTTTGTTCCCGGCAGCGGGAAACATCCCGAGGATTGTCCGTTTGCCTACAAAATACTTCGCTTCCGAGATCGGGACTGCCGCTTCCGCAATGGCAATTAAATACCCCTGCGGGTAGAGATGAAGATCGGCGGGGATCTGCAAGGCTTCCCGAACTTTTGAAAATGCTCCATCGGCCCCAACGACCACCTTCGCCTTCACGGTCACGCTATCTTCCCCTTGTTTCGCGGTCAGTCCAACGACCCGCCCATTCTCTCGCAGCAGACCCGTGAATGCCGATCGATACCGCAATGAGACGGAGGATTCTCGCTCGATCGCGCTCAGAATGGCATGGTGCGCCACATTCGGTAGTGTGACCACGGCTCGATTGTGCGGTGGAGGCAGTTCGCTATAATCCACCGTGCACAGCCGTTCGCCACCGACACGGCAAAAATGAAACTTATGCACCGTTCTGGTAGACTCCACCGGCAATCGACTCAGGAGTCCCAAGCGATCGAGCACGTGTTGTCCGTTCGGCTGCAGAATCTCTCCGCGCAATCCCTGCGGTGGTCCCGGTGCCTGTTCGAAGACGATCGTTTTGATCCCCTTCTGGGCCAGTGCAAGGGCCAACACGGCCCCTCCTCCACCGGCTCCGACTACGGCGATGTCGGTTTCTTCAGTCACACGCAACTCTCCAATAGGCCCAGGTCAAGGTTACGGCTGAGGCTAAGGACATGAAACGTGTTCTTACTCTCCATCAGATTTCCCAACCCTTGGCCTTAACCTGAACCTTAACCTCAGCATTCTTACTTTTTCCACTCCTGGAACCGCTCGTGATCCTTCCAGAGCGAAAGAAACTTTTCACGCGCTTTGACGGCAATCGCATGGTCCCTGATGATATCCAGCCGCTCATCATTGTAGCGGTTTCCACTGGTCGTCTGATTCATGGACCCGTTCGTGTTGATCTCGTCGTCGATCACCGCCTGTTTCAAATGCATCAGACCATCGTGCCGATTGATCTTGATCGGAATCCCCGCTTCGCGCAACGTTGAGAGGGCCGTCTGCTGCTTCACATCCTCCAGTCGCTCACGATCCGTCAGGACACGAACATCCACGCCGCGTCGTTTCGCCTCGATCAGCGCCTTCACCGTGAGCGGCGACGTCAACCCATATACGGCGACGAAGATGTATCGTCTGGCACGATCATACATCCGCACGAGATGTTCAAGCGGCCTATCCTCCGGGCCATACCAGACTTCTACCGATGCCGCTGAGACCTCCACGGCTTGCCCAAGCAGAACTGCGGCAAGGAGCCAGATGATGATGAACGTTCTGCAACACTGCATGGATAATTGGAACAGCGACAGCCGGATCATTCCAGCTCGAAGAGATCGCGGAAGTGATCGTCAGACGATTCCCAGGCGTGGGGGGCATGCGCCTGAAGCCATTGCCGGAGAAACTGTTTTTGCTCATTTGTGAGCAATTGCTTGATCTGATGTGAGCGTCCTTGAAGCGGCTGGAGCAGACTCACGTGCTTCCTCACATCCAGCATCGCGGTTCGGACATAGAGATTCGTAAAGGTCGACGGCTTTTCTTCCGTCCCTTCGCCCTGTACCCACACTGAGAGAAACTTGTCCAGGATAAGGCCCGCACTATCCAGCGCCGGTTCCGTATCATGGAACAGCTCGTTCTCGGACTCAGTCAATGGTGTCGATTCAGCAGCGCGAAAGAGGAAGTTCTTTTTCCACATCCTGGAATCCTTGCAGGCGGCATAGTGGCGGCGAGCCGGATCAAAGTCAAGCAACCTCCTCAGGACCATCTCCTTGCCTCAACAGATACCGTTGAGCATGAATCCTATTGAGCCGTCGGTGGCTCTCACTGAATGACGTAGCCTTGACAAGTAGAGCATGCCTTTGCTAACTTCCAAATTCTTTAATTTCTAAGCCAACTTGGGAGAATCCGTGCTGGTCAAGATCAATGGAAAATCAGAGGAGATCCAGAGCGGAACCGTCCTTGAGTTGCTGAAGACAAAGAACATCGAGCCTCAGATGGTCGCCGTCGAGATCAACAACAAGATGCTGGAGCGTGACGATTTTCCCACAACCCATCTCAATGATGGGGATCACGTGGAGTTTCTCTTCTATATGGGAGGGGGTCGGTGAGTACGACGGTGCACAAGGACATTACCGAACTGATCGGTAAGACTCCGCTTGTCCGATTGAACCGTCTGGCAAAATCGGGCTCGGCAACGATTTACGGGAAGGTCGAGTTTTTCAATCCCGGCGGCAGCGTCAAGGATCGAATCTGCCTCAATATGATCAATGAGGCGGAACGTCAGGGGAAGCTCAAGCCCGGCGGAACCATCATTGAGCCGACCAGCGGAAACACGGGAATCGGGCTGGCCTTAGTCGCAGCCGTGCGTGGGTACAAACTGATCCTCGTGATGCCCGAAAGCATGAGCATGGAACGGGCCAGCTTGCTGTCGTCGTATGGCGCACAGTTGGTGTTGACACCGGCCTGGGAAGGTATGAAAGGGTCCATTAAGGAGGCGGAAAGTATCTTAGCCCAAAATCCGTCGTATTTTATGCCGGATCAATTCTCGAATGTTGCCAACCCTGCCATGCATAGGATGACGACGGCTCCGGAAATTTGGGATGCCCTCGAAGGAAAGATCGATGCATTTGTGGCGGCTGTTGGAACGGGTGGAACTATTACGGGATGCGGTGAAGTCTTTAAAGAAAAGAACCCGCACATCACAGTGATCGCCGTCGAACCGGCTACCTCGCCGGTCTTGTCCGGCGGCGATCCGGGACCGCATAAGATTCAAGGGATCGGTGCGGGCTTTATTCCCAAAGTCCTCAACCGGAAAATTCTCGACCGCGTGATGACCGTGACGGACGATGAGGCCTATCAGACCGCGAAACAACTCTCGAAGAAGGAAGGCCTGCTGGTGGGCATTTCAGCCGGCGCCAATGTATTCGCCGCCCAAAAAATCGCTGATGAACTGGGACCCGGAAAGAATGTCGTCACGATACTCTGCGACACAGGCGAGCGCTACATCAGCATCGAGAAGTATTTCAACATTTGACGTAAGGAGTAAGGGGTGAGGCGTAAGGGGAAGATATCGACAGAAATCTCGCCTTACGCCTAACGCTCCATGCCTAACGACGAGAGATGGATTTCACGGAAGAACAGATCAATCGCTACAGCCGGCACATCCTGCTGCCTGAAGTCGGCGGCAAGGGACAGAAGAAAATCGCCAAATCCAGGATTCTTCTCGTCGGCGCCGGTGGCCTCGGTTCCCCTGCCGCATTGTACTTGGCCGCGGCAGGAGTCGGCACCATTGGGTTGATCGACAGCGATGTGGTGGACCTGACCAATCTCCAACGCCAGATCCTTCACCATACTCCCGATGTGGGCCGCCCCAAGGTCCTCTCGGGCAAAGAAAAGATCCAGGCGCTGAACCCCGACGTCTCCGTGTCGATGTACGAAGAACGACTCACGGCCGGAAACGCACTCAAAATCTTCGGTGACTATGATATCGTCATCGATGGAGTCGATAATTTCACGGCGAAGTTTTTGATCAATGACGCCTGTTTCTTCGCGGGGAAACCGCTGATCCATGGCGGCATCCTTCGCTTCGACGGACGCGTGACAACGATCATCCCCAAGAAATCAGCCTGCTATCGTTGCGTGTTCAACACGCCTCCGCCGCCCGGCTTGGTTGCATCCTGCCAAGAAGCCGGAGTCATCGGGGTCTTGGCAGGCATTATCGGAACGATTCAGGCGACGGAAGCCTTAAAGCTTGTGCTGGGTATCGGACGGCCGCTGACGGACCGCCTGCTCGACTTCGATGCGCGCAAAACCCAATTTCGAGAAATCAAAGTCCGCCGGAATCAGAATTGCGCGCTCTGTGGGGAACATCCGACGATTACCGAGCTGTTCGACGATGGGGACCCCTATGCCGGATGCGCCATGCGTCCATCAGCATAGGGTTGGATGGTTTGATAAGGTGGTGCGACGATGAGCAAAATGAAAGCGCTGGTGTGTCGCGAGTGCGGCAAGGAATACCCGACGAAAGCGATCCACGTCTGCGAAATGTGCTTCGGTCCCCTTGAGGTGAAGTACAACTACGACGAGATCAAGAAGACTATTTCGCGTAAGAAAATCGAAGATGGCCCGCACAGCATGTGGCGCTACTTGGACCTGCTGCCGGTCGAAGGGACGAACTTCGTGGGACCGCACGCCGGATTCACCCCGCTCGTACGGGCGAAGAACCTCGGCGCGTATCTTGGGCTCGATGAGCTCTATATTAAAAACGACACGGTCAATCATCCGACCCTGTCGTTTAAAGATCGCGTCGTCGCGGTGGCCCTCACACGCGCGCGCGAGCTCGGCTTCGAAACGGTGGCCTGCGCGTCGACCGGCAACTTGGCGAACTCCGTGTCGGCTCACGCTGCCTCCGCCAATCTGCACTGCTATGTGTTTATTCCCGGAGATCTTGAAGCGGCGAAGGTGCTCGGCAATCTGATCTATAAGCCGCATGTCGTCGAGATAGAAGGTAACTACGACGATGTCAACCGGCTCTGCAGTGAGATCGCCGGTGAACATGGTTGGGCATTCGTGAATATCAATATCCGTCCATATTATGCAGAAGGCTCAAAGACACTTGCCTTTGAGACGGTGGAGCAACTCGGATGGAGGACTCCCGATCAAGTCGTCATTCCGATGGCATCAGGCTCTCTGTTGACCAAGATTTGGAAGGGACTGCATGAGATGAAGGCATTGGGCCTCATCGACGCCGTTCACACAAAGATCAACGGCGCTCAAGCGGAAGGCTGCTCACCGATCTCAACCGCCTTCAAGGCGGGACGCGACTTTTTCAAACCGGTGAAACCACAGACGATCGCCAAATCCCTTGCCATCGGCAACCCCGCCGATGGGTACTATGCGCTCAAGGCGACCGCCGAGAGCCATGGATCCATGGACATGGTGACGGATGAAGAAGTGGTTGAAGGCATCCAACTGCTGGCCCAAACGGAAGGCATCTTCGCGGAAACCGCCGGAGGCGTCACGATCGGGGTGCTCAAAAAGCTCGTCAAGCAAGGGATCATCAAAAAAGATGAGGTGACGGTGGCCTATGTCACCGGCAATGGATTGAAGACCCAGGAGGCCGTCATCGATTCAGTCGGTCGGCCCGTACGCATTCAGCCCAGCCTGGTGGACTTTGAAAAGACCTTTAAAATGGGAAAGAACGGTGGTGGTGACGCATGATTAAAGTTCGTATTCCGACTCCGCTTCGTCCCCTGACCAAAGGCCAGGGCGAGGTCGAGACTAAAGCCGACAGCGTGGTGGAGATGATCGAGGTGTTGAACAGTACACATCCGGGCATCAAAGATCGCTTGTGCGATGAAACAGGAGAGCTTCGTCGCTTCGTGAACATTTATGTCAACGAAGAGGACATACGTTTCCTTAAGGGAAAGGCCACTGCTCTCAAGGACGGCGATGAGGTTTCCATCGTTCCGGCGATCGCGGGAGGGTAACCATGGCACACCTGCGCTTCCATATTCGTTTTCCTGAAGACAAGATTCGAGAGCCGATTATCTATCAGATCGGGCGGGAATATAACGTCGTGACCGATGTCCGACGGGCCGATGTTCGCGACACCACAGGCTGGGCGGATGTGGAGCTCTCCGGTGACACAGTGGAAATTGAACGGGCCGTCGTCGGTCTGCGAGCCAAGGGCTGTGTCGTTGATCCGATTGAATTGAACGTCGTGGAATAATTCCGTTAGGGGTAAGGGGTGAGGCGTAAGGAGTATAAAACCAGCTGAGAATCACGTCGCCTAACGCCTAACATTTCACGCCTTACGGGACAGACAATGGAACTCACCGAGCAACAAATCCAACGTTACAGCCGGCACATCATCCTCCAAGACATCGGAGGGAAAGGCCAGCTGAAGCTGAATAAAGCCAAGGTACTGCTGATCGGCGCAGGCGGTCTAGGTTCGCCGGCCGGTCTATATCTCGCTGCCGCCGGCATTGGAACAATCGGCCTGGTCGATGGGGATGTCGTTGATCTTTCGAACCTGCAACGGCAAATCATGCATTCGACCGCGACGCTCGGACAACCGAAGGTTGAGTCCGGCCGCAAAACCTTGTCGGCCATTAATCCTGACATTGCGATCAATGCGTACCACCAATTGGTCGACGCAGAGAATATCCTTCCCCTTGTCTCGCAATACGATATCGTGTTGGACGGGTCGGACAACTTCACGACGCGGTTTCTGGTGAACGACGCCTGCTTCTTTGCCAAGAAAACATTGATCTCCGCCAGCATGTTTCGGTTTGAGGGTCAGTTGACCGCGATCAAGCCGCACGAAGGCTATCCTTGCTATCGCTGTCTCTATCCCGAGCCTCCGCCGGCCGGGCTGGTCCCGAACTGTCAAGAAGCCGGTGTGCTTGGCGTCCTCGCCGGCACGATGGGAATCCTCCAGGCGTCGGAAGCCATCAAAGAAATCCTGGGCATCGGAGAGACGATCGCCGATAAACTGTTGATCTACGATGCGCTCGACATGAAATTCCGAAAAGTCGGTCGTCCAAAAGATCCGGCCTGTCCCCTGTGCGGACCCAATCCGAAGATCAAAGACCTCAGTCTGGACTACACCGTTACCTGCACGATCTAACAATAGCGGAAGGTTAAGGCTCAGGTTGAGGCTAAGAAAAGCACAGATCGGTTTCTTTCTTAACCTCAACCTCGGCCTCAATCTGCATGGGGTTGACCGTGGCTGACCTGGTTATTCCACGGCATATCCTCGACGACATCATTCAACACGCAAAGGAACTCGCTCCCTACGAATGTTGCGGACTGCTCGCCGGAACCGACGGTGTCGTCAGCCGTCTCTATCGCATCAAGAACATCGTCGCGATGGAAGGCGCACACAACCTCTCGTCTTTCGATTCCGCAAAAGCCGCGCATCTTGAGCGGCTCTCGCCTGCCGAACGAGCGGAAATCGCTTTTGTCATGGACATGCATGATTTCTCAGCGGCCAAGAAGGATATGCGCAATAACGGACTCAATCTACAAGTCGTCTATCACTCGCACCCGCACGATCCCGCGCGGCCGTCGATCACCGATATCAAAATCGCCACCGACTATGAAGAAATTTGGCCCAAGATCAATCTTCCTCTTCCCGCCTATCTCCTCGTCTCGCTCATGAATTCGGAGCCGGACGTGAAGACCTATTGGATCAAATCCGGTCGCGTCACTCCCGTCGATGTGCTCATCCGTTGACCCGTTTTTTGCAGTTCACATCTTTCGTGGAATGTACTAATGTTCCTCTACGACGCTTGGATGAGGAGCATGGCTCATGAGATTGATCAAATACGGCCTTCCTCTGCTGTTGTTGGCATTGGCCTCAATACCTGTACCATTATTTGCGGAGGACCGCAGTTTTTACAGTCCGGTGATTTACATCGATACGGAACAAAATCAGATCCTCATTTCCACGAGTGCCAGTGTGTTTTATATCGAAGTGCCGGATGCCGCAAAGCCTCATATGGAGAAACTTCCCGTATCCGGCCTTGTGGATTTCGTCGTGGAGATGCGCGGTGATGATCAACGTCCGCTGATCAAAACCTGGAAGGTCAAATCAGGCGAATCGACCTGCATGTACTTCGATGGGAAGGAATGCAAATAGCTGAAGGACGTCCCTCTCCGGCTTTTACTCTGTCTCGGATCATAATAGACATTCCCCTCCATCTCTCCTGATATCGAGCTTCTATTCCGGGTTACTCGTCCGGCAATTCCGAAGTCGCCACCCCAGGCAATTCCCGGTGGCAGTCTCTATGAAGAGAGTCGTTCTGCTTGATAGTATGACGTGATGGTATGAATGGGTAGATGACTACGAAGCTCTCATGGCGGTTACGATGGCGAACGCCGTCGCTAACCGCCCAACGATTCCGTCATGGATGAAGCTATGAGCCGCCGCACGGTGGGAGTGGGTATGCAGAATCAGCTTGAATCATGGAACAGGACCCTCGCAGCAGTTACGTTCTTCACGCTGGCGGCAGGAGGGCTGGTAGGTTGTGCTTCACAACGGACCTTCTCCTCACCGGAAGAAGGCCAAGTCGCACTGGTAGAAGCGATTCGAGCGGACGATTCTGCGAGGCTACAGACCATACTTGGCCGGCACGGTCATGAATTATTCCGTTCCGGAGACACAGTGGCCGACCAGCACTACCGCGAAACGTTTCTCAAGGCCTACGGCGAGACACACTCACTGATAGTCGAAGGAGATCAGCGCGCGGTCCTCGTGATTGGTCGTAGCGCTTGGCCCATACCCATTCCGCTCGTGCAATCCTCCAACGGCTGGCGGTTTGACACCCCCCAAGGCGAACAGGAAATCTTGGCTCGCCGCATCCGACGTAACGAATGGGCGGCGATGCAAACCTGCTTCGCCATTGTGGATGCCGCGAACGAATATGCCACGCTCGATATGAATAGCAACGGCATACCCGACTATGCCCCACGATTCGTGAGCACGCCTGGGACCCGAGATGGCCTGTATTGGCCGGCGAAGGCGGGCGAGCCGTCGAGTCCCCTGAGCCCGCTGTTGGCTGCCGCAATGAGCGAAGGCTATAGCGACGCGACCTCCAAACCGCTGGCCCCCTACCATGGATATTTCTACCGAATTCTCATGGAGCAGGGCGAGGCTGCGCCAGGTGGGGCATACGACTATGTGATTAAAGGCATCATGATCGGCGGGTTTGCCCTGCTTGCTTATCCGGCGGAGCACGGCGTCTCCGGCAACATGAGTTTTCTGGTCAATCAGGACGGGTCGGTCTACGAACAGGATCTGGGGAAGAATACCTTCGCGATTGCGTCCAAGATAACCGCCTTCAATCCCGATAGTGGCTGGAGGAGCGTGAGAGTCCTTGCCAAGGATCGATAGCGCTTGCGGGAATCAGCAGGGAAATAGGTCATGTCACTTGGGTGCGCGCGTCTCCATGACACTAAGGGCATGGCTCCATACCAACCAAACATGATTTGGCTAGACAGCACGTCGGGCTCACTAGCGAGCCATGTATTAGCAGGTCACGACAAACGCGTGATCAGGGAAGCTACTCACCGCAGCCGGCCATGTCGTCGATGAGGAGAGTGATTGATGTCGGTGCAGCGCAAACAGATACTTGGATCCATTGTTAGGCCGCAATGCCTTCCACGGTCAAATGACTGACATCCGTGCGCTGGCTTGCATGCTCAAAAGTAATTGCACAGACATTGCCTTTCGCATCTACATCAAGAATGGTATTTTCGTCGAGATCTTTTGACTCCGTGATATCACCGGCGCGGAACTCAATATATAAGGTGTCAGTATCTTGGAAATAACTGATTTTCATGGCTCATACCTTCTATCAAAAAACGCATTGTGAACAGCCTTGCCATCCCGCAATAGGATGACTCGCAGATATCGGCTGTTAGCTTCTTCTATTCTCGCCCATCGCCTGATTCGGCCATCCGCCTGTATGTATTCCTTTTCCGGATGGCTAATAACATACTCGATCCATTCACCCTTGATTCCCTCTCTGTCAGGCCTACTTCTTGTTGCTTGGAAATAGCGTGTCGTTTTCAACAGGGTAGATCCGCAAGAAGTCCTATTCCCCGCTGCCGGCCATGTCGTCGATGAGAGGCCGATTGATGTCGGTGCAACCGGGACAGATCCTATCCAGCAAGGCTTCGAAGTCGGCCACGAAGTTCTTTCCGTCCGGAAGTTTTTCGTTGACGACTTGAGCATAACAGGTCTCGCACAGCATCATCAGGCCTCGCGAAACCCCTACCGTTTTTCTCCCTGCACTGCCGGTCATTGTTCCTACACCGATCCTTTCTGAAGGGCCACGAAGAAATCCTCAGCTTCGAGATCGATTCCGCACTGTGAGCATTCGTACGGACGATCGGGTTCCGGAACATTCAAGGGAGTCCGATCGATTCGACCTCTGCAGACATGGTAGAAACGCCCGCGCGCATGTTCGTCATCCAGCGGATCGCTCTCGTACAGCAGTACCATGGCATTCCCATTTCCTCATTCGTCTGTGGAAGTATAACGAGCCTTGATCTGCAACCGCAACCGCTGCCCTACCTCGAAGGCCGAGGCTTAGGTTGAGGCTAAGGAAGAACATGAATCGCCCTCTTCGCCCTTAACCTCAGCCTTAACCTTAACCTGTGGCCCCCCGCTACACCTGAAACTGCGCTTCATACAGGCCTGCGTAGACTCCTCCTCGGCTCAGCAGTTCGTCATGCCGGCCTTCCTCCACTAATCGGCCTTTATCGAGCACCAAAATTCGGTCCACATCGTGAAGCGTGGATAAACGATGGGCGATGATGAACGTGGTTCGGCCCATGGTGAGCTCGGCCAATGCTTCGCGGATTTTCACCTCGGTCTCCGTATCAATATTGGATGTGGCCTCGTCGAAAATGACGATGGGCGGATCTTTCAACAGCACCCGGGCGATGGAAACTCGCTGTTTTTGCCCGACCGACAGTTTGACGCCTCGTTCTCCGATCCAGGTGTCATACCCTTCAGGCAACGCCGTGATGAATTCATGCGCCCGAGCAGCGCGTGCCGCTGCTTCCAGTCGAGCCTGATCTGCGTGCAAATCGCCGTACAAAAGATTGTCTCGAACCGTCCCGTTGAACAAGAACGGCTCTTGTTGGACAAATCCGATCTGCTGCCGTAGGTACGCAATGGGGAGATCGCGGATATCCTTCCCATCGATACAGATCGCGCCATCGGTGACGTCGTAAAACCGCATCAACAGCTTCAGGAGGGTACTCTTCCCTGCCCCGCTCATCCCGACCAGTGCCACACGCTCTCCTGCCGGTACAGCTGTTGAAAACCCTCTCAGCACCGGAACGTCGGCTCGATAGTGGAATCGGACTCGGTCGAATCGAACTGCTCCATGAGCGCGATGGACCGGAGCAACCACTCCTGGACGATCGGCGACTTCCGGGATCGTATCCAGCACATCAAAGACCCGCTCGCTCGCCGCCAATGCATGCTGCAACATATGATTGACGGAATGAATCTGATTGATGGGGACATAGAACATCGCCAGGTAGGATAGAAACAACACCAACTCGCCGAGTGTGAGCTGGCCTTCCATGACCTCCCCCGCACCGTACCAAAGGATCAAGACAGTCCCAAAAGCGGCAACCAGAATCATTCCCGGCGAATACATCGACCACAAGACCATCGCCTTGAGGTTCTTCTCGCTATACGCCCGGCTCAGCCGGTCGAAACGTACTTGTTCGTGCCTCTGCCGTCCGAACCCCATCGTCTCCCTGATACCGGACAAGGCGTCTTGTAGATAGCCGTTCAGTTCGGCGGCGCTCTGACGGGTCTCCCGATAATACCCATGGACCTTCGACGTAAACCAGCTCGCGGATAAGGCAAGCAATGGGATCGGCAAGAAGGAAAGCGCCGCCAGCTTCCAATTGAGCATGAACAAGAGTCCCGTGATCCCGATAAGAGTCAGCGACGCCGTCAGCATGCCTTCGACCCCGTCAATGAAAATCCGCTCGACATGCTCCGTGTCGTTGGTCACCCGGGACATGATCTCTCCCGTCGAGCGATTCTCAAAATACGTGATGGACAGACGTTGGAGGGCGGAGAAGATATGCCGGCGGAGGTCGTGGACGACGGTCTGCTCAAGTTGATTGTTTAGCCGGATTCTGAGTGAAGCAAACAGGTTCTTGAGCACGTGAGCGCCGACCAGAAGACCGATCGCCCATGGCAACAATGATGCCTGCTTCGCCTGAATCACATCGTCGATGATGATCTTGACGACCCAGGGAGGCACCAGCTCCATCGCCGTCGCGCATGCGGCGCAGACGAGGGTCGCGACCGCAAGAGTGCGGTGAGGACGAAGATATTGCAGAACACGAAAAAGGGACTTCACAATCGATTCAGCACGGCAGGCATTAAATCACGCTCGTCGGTTCTTTCTGCCAATACTGCGAGAATTCGTGCAGCTGAGTAAGAGTAGACATATCCGCCATGCGATCAAGAAACACTTTACCGATCAAGTGATCAAGCTCATGTTGAATGCACACGGCATAGAGACCGGTCGCTTCAAAATCCAGGGCCTTCCCCTTCCGATCCAGCCCCTTGACCCGCACCAGCGAAGGTCTGGTTACCTTGCCCCTCAATCCATCGACGCTCAGACAACCTTCCCAGTTTTCCACCTGTTCCGGCCCATAATACACAATCGACGGGTTGATGAGGACCGTTTCGGGAAACCCGCCCTCCCCTTTGCACCCCATGACGGCCAATTGAATCGAACGTGAGACCTGGGGAGCGGCCAACCCGATGCCCGGCTCGTCATACATCGTTTCAAACATATCGTCGATCAGCCGCTGGATTTCGGCCGTTTTGATCTCACGCGGATCGATCGGAGCGGCAACTTTACGAAGGATTGGATTACCCAGCTTGGCGATCTTCAGCATCGTTCAGCCATTGAGCCTCATATCTCATTATACGTAACACAGGAATCTCCGGGCTCGCAAGTTCCCGGCTAAGAACTCCGCTTCGGCCGTTGCGGTTCGGGAATCTCGAAGGTCTCTTTGTTGGTGTCCCACCACTCCGTCCATTCGCTCGACCACGCCGCACGATCCTGCTTGGTCGATGTGTCCCAATCGTGGAACTCGGTCTCATGGCGGGTCAGAATCCAGAGTGATTGCAATGCCGATAGCGCGACGAATCGCTCGTCGTCGCTCACCATCGGAATCAAGATAGGAATGATAGTCTTCTGCCGGACGTACCGCGCTTCGAATACCGCAGCTTTTCTGATGGATGGATTGGGATCTTTTGCCATGGCTTCAATCGCCTCGGGCGCTTTCGTCGAATCCAGACGGACAGCAACCCGCAGGGCATGTTCCCGCACCCGAGGAATTTCGCCGGGCTCCTTTGCGGTGGAGATAAGGGCGGGTACCCCGGCGACTCCCTTCATCATCAGCAAGGTTTCGATTGCGTTGTACCGAATCCGCGGGCTCGGCATGGACAAGGCCTGAACAAGAACGGGAACAGCCGGCTCCCCCAAATGCACGAATTCTCCTATGGCCCAAAACTCCTGTTTGCCTTCAAGCAACGGCAGCAAGGCTTCCGTGCGTTTGAGTTCTTCAGGGCTAAGCGGGTTCTTATTGACGGGAATCGAGACATCCGGCGCATCCTGGCTCTTCGGCGGCGCTTCATAGGGCGTTTGAATTGGCCAGACCTGGATGTGATCCGCCCATGCGTACGATGGTTCCCCTCCACCCATCAGGCCAAGCATCCAGATCATTCCCAGTCTGAATAGGAAAAATTGCCTCACGATGATGGCGCTCCTTTCTTGGTTGTCCAATGCATCCGTCAACCGCCTATTCCTGCCCGTTCAGATTATCACGCTGATGCACGATTTCGTAGAGAACCGGCAACACCACGAGAATCAAGAAAGCCGCCGTCAGCATCCCTCCCACCACCACGCGTGCCAACGGCTGCTGCGCTTGAGCGCCGATGCCGGTCGCCAAAGAAGCGGGCAATAGTCCGATAGCCGCGCTCAAAGTTGCCATCAGAATGGGACGCATCTGGACCTCGACGCCGCGCATCACGGCTTGCCGCAACTCAACCCCTTCCCTTCGGAACTCTTCAATGCGCGAGATGAGCAATACGCCGCCCAATATCGCGACACCCAAGGTCGAAATCATTCCCACGGCGGCTGAAATACTAAAATGAGTATGAGTGATCACCAACGACAGGACGCCGCCCACCAACGCAAAGGGAACAGCCGCCAACACCAGCAGCGCATTCTTCAATGAGTCGAATGTCGTATAGAGCAACAACAGCATGATGGCGAAGCTCACGGGAACGATCGTAGTCAGCCGCTTCTGCTCGTCCTTCAGTTGATCGTACTGCCCGGCCCATTCCATGTGGTAGCCCTCGGGCAGCGTGACGTGCTGCGCCAATTTCTCCTGAGCTTCCTCTACCGTACTCTGCAGATCGCGATCCCGCACACTGAATTTGATCGGGATATACCGTTGGTTGTTTTCGCGATAGATGATGAAGGCTCCGGTCTGCATGGTAATGGCCGCCACCTGTTTGAGCGGAATGCGCGCCCCATCCGGCGTGCTCACCAGAATATTGCCGATGGCATCGATATCCTGGCGATACTCCGGAAGAAATCTGACGACCAAATCGAACAGCTTTTCTCCCTCGTACACCTGGGTCACTGCTTGACCGCCGATGGCGGCCTGAACGACCGCATTCACATCTGAGACCCGCAATCCATAACGGGCGCTCGCTTCGCGGTCGACTTGAATCAGCAAATTCGGTTGACCGGTCAGCCGGAAGATGCCCAAGTCCTTCACGCCGAAAACCGTTTTCATCACTGATTCGATCTCGACCGCCCGCTCATCCATGATTTTGAGATCGGAACCGAATAATTTGATCGAGTTCTCACCTTTCACACCGGACATCGCTTCCTCCACATTATCTTCGATGACCTGAGAAAAATTGAAAATCACGCCGGGGATGGCGTTCAGCCGATGCTCGATTTCTCCGATAAGATCTTGTTTGCTCAATCCTCGGCGCCATTCCGATGCAGGCTTAAGACTCGCCAAAAATTCTCCGTTGAAAAAGCTGGTCGGGTCCGTTCCATCATCGGGCCGTCCCAGCTGTGAAACGACCGTTACCACCTCGGGCGATTCCCGGAACGCGCGACGGATTTCATTGGTCAGTCGGTCGGCCTGATCGAAAGAAATATCGACCGGCATCGTGGCTCGAACCCACAGGTTGCCTTCCTCCAGAGGCGGCATGAATTCACCACCCAACGAGTGGAATGCCAGAAACGCGAGAAGCACCAGGCCTGTCGCGACACCGACCACCATGATCCTATGCTCCAACGCCCATACGACAATCCTTGCATTGGCTTTGCGTACGGCAGCGACCACGGCCGTATCGGTTTCTCTGATCGAGGATCGCAAGAGAAATGAACACAGCACGGGCGCGAGCGTACAGGCCATCAAGAGCGCGCCGAACAGAGCAAACCCATAGGTAATGGACATGGGCGCGAAGATCTTCCCAGGGACTCCGGTCATCGTAAAAAGCGGTACAAAAGCCACCACGATGATCGCCGTGGAAAAGACAATAGGCCTTCCGACCTGGCCGGCGGCTCGTATGATGTATTGGTGGATCGCGAGCCCATGCGGCTTCCGGTGCGCGAGCTGGACAAAGATGCTTTCGACCATCACCAACGCCGCGTCCACAATAATCCCGAAGTCGATCGCGCCCAGGGAGATCAAGTTCGCCGACTCCCCGACGAACACCATCATCGTAAAGGTAAATAACAGCGAGAGCGGGATGGTCAGTGCGACAATAAAGGCCGCGCGGAGATCGCCGAGAAATACGACCAAGATGAGAAACACGAGCACCATGCCGGTGATAAGGATGTCCGTGACCGTCTTCACGGTCGTGTTGATCAAGGCTGTTCGATCGTAGAACGCCTTGATCTTGACCCCGGGCGGCAATTTCAGCCCATTCAACTCCTCGACCTTGGCTCGTACTTTATCGAGGACCGGTAAGGCCTTATAACCGCGTTGCTGCAGCACGACCCCTTCCACCACGTCATCTCGATCATCGATTCCTACTTTTCCGAGACGCACGCGATGCCCGACGGTCACCTTTCCCAAGGTCTTGACGAAGATCGGCGTTCCATCTTTTTCAGCCACCATCACGTTCTCAATGTCATCGAGATCATTGATGAGGCCCAGCCCCCTAATGTTGTAGCTCTGCGCGCCGAGGGTCAAATAGTTGCCGCCGACATTGGCGTTGCTGTTCGCCAAGGCGGCCATGACTTGCGAAAGATTGACGCCGTAATTAATCAGTTTTCCCGGGTCAATATCGACATGATATTCTTTCGTGGTGCCGCCGAACGTCGTCACGTCGATGACACCCGACACACGTTTGAACGCCTGTCTGACCTGCCAGTCCTGAATGGTTTTTAGTTCGGTTACACTCGCATCCTGACCGGTCAATTCATACCGATAGATCTCGGCGATGGTCCACCATGGAGAAAGCATGGGCTGCACCCCTTGAGGCAGTTGAACGGCGTAGAGCCGATTCAACACTTCCTGGCGATCTTGAAAGATGCCGGTGTCGAAATCGAAGTACACCTTGACGTCACTGAGGCCGAAAATCGAAAGCGACCGGATATCGGTTAAGCCTGGAGTCCCGCTCAAGGCGACTTCAATGGGAATGGTAATTTGCCTCTCAATTTCCTCGGCGGAATATCCGGGAAGTTGGGTGATCAACTCCACCATCGGAGGGGAAGGATCCGGATAGGCGACAATGTCGAGGAGATGAAATGCATAGAGCCCCCCGAACAAGAGCAAAAACCCAAGGATGCAGACCAAGAACCGCTGTACCAGTGAGATCTCAACGATTCTGTCGATCATGGATTCATTGCACTCGGCAGAGTTGCTGAGACCGGATAGACTCGTCGATTAGGTGCCCTTGACCTGCTGCCCTTTTATCAACACTGCGCCTTTGGTGACGATCCGCTCTCCTTGCGCCAATCCTTCGAGAATGCGAGCCTGATCCGGCGAGATATTCGCGGTCTTCACGTCCCGCCTTACATAGCGGTTTCCTTCTTCAACCACGTAGACAAACTGCTTGCCGTCTGCTTCCAGGACCGCTTCGCGGGGTACGGTGAGGAATGGTCCGATACCGCTGACGTCGAGTTGCAGCCGAGCAAACATTTCCGGTTTCAGTTCGTGCGACTGATTCTTGACGAGAGCACGAACCTTGATCGTTCGTGTCGAAGGATCGACCACGTCTCCTACCGCGATAACTTTGGCCGGAAAATCAACATCAGGATACGCTTCAACCTTCACGACAGCCGACTGGCCTTCCCGTACGAGCGCGAGGTCCCGCTCGTAGACATCGGCCACAACCTGCAGCACATCGAGATCGGCGATCGTGAACAGCACATGGTCGGCATCTCCGGTCACCGACTGACCAGGCGTGACGGTACGTTCGACGACGACCCCCGTCAACGGACTCTTCATCTCGAATCGTGACGTGATCCGTTGCTTATCCAGCGGCTTGCTCAGCTCTTCCGGCGCAACCCTCAGCGAAAGCAACCGTTCTTTCGCCCGGCGAAACTCCGCTCGCGCCTTGACCAATTCATTTTCGGCCAGTTTCAAATCCTTCAGTGGAAGCGCCTTGTCCCCATAGAGATCCTTGGCTAATTCATACGCTCTCGTGGCATATTGCAAATCAGAGACTTCCTTGACATATTCCGAATATGCCTGCGCAATATCCGGACTATCCACGATGAGTAAGGTATCTCCGGCTTTCACCTTTCCCCCCAGATGCGCCCGCACTTCCACGACTCGCCCTTGTAACGGCGAAGAAATCCGCGAATACCGGTCTTCGCCGTAGGCGATCTTGCCAGACAGGGTTACGCCTTGTCGAAATGAGCCGAACTCGACGATCATCGTCTCAATATGTGACTGCGGCCCATTCTCGGCAGGCTGGTGTGTCGCCGCATCGAGTCTTGGAGGCTGATCGCTTTGGCCGCATGTGGAGAGAAAGAGTACGGTCCAGATTAAAGAAAATGCTGAGGAAAGACGGAAGAAACGATTGCCAGAATACCCCGGAAAGACTTTCATCTGTGGATCTGAGACCTCAATCCGACTCTTGCCGGCTGCATCATGATGGGATTTCCCGTCCGACAGCACTCTCCAGTTGAATCACAGCCCGTTGGTAATTGAACAACGCGTCAATATAACTTTGCTGAATCGTCCTCGACGTCCTGGCCGCATCGAGCAAATCAAGCAGAGTCACCCCGCCCCGTTCATAGGCTCGCTCCACGATCGCAATCGTCGACCGCGCATCATCAAGCACCCCTCCCCGGAACGCTTCGACTAATCGACGACTTTCGATCAAGTTGCGATAGGCGACATCCACTTGATTTTCGATTTGATTCAGCGTCTTGCCGAGGTCCGCTTCCGCAGCCCGCATCGCGGCTTCCGCCTGCATGATACCGCCTTGGTTGCGATTGAACAATGGCAGCGGCATGCCGAGACTGAACGTCATCTGATTAGGGTTGTCGGGGCCATGCGAGCCTTGGGTGCCATAGCCCGCGCCGACGGTGACATCCGGCACCCGGTATGCTTTGGCCAGTTTCAGTTCGGCTTCGCGCTGTGACAGCGTAGACCGCTTCGCACGAACATCAGGTCGTCCGTCGAGGGCGATGACACGGAGCTTGACGATGTCGGGATCCACACGCCTGTACTCCAGTTCGGTCGTGAGATCCAACTCGCTCGCCGGCGAGACTTGTAACAATTGTCGAAGATCCGATTGGGCCGACTGCACTGCTTGAATAGCCTGAATCACCTGGGAGTGGAAATCGATAAACTGCAACCGGATACGGATCAAATCGACCTCGGCAATATAGCCCTTCTTGAATCGAATCGTATTGACTTCGAGGATCCGTGAGAAACGATCCCTATTTTCTTCCGCTAAAACCAGCCGTCTCCGCGCTAATTGGACACGGTAGTAGGCATCTTTGACGGCGAAACTCAGTTGCCGAACCGCATCTTCAAAGGCGGCCTCCGCAGACTGAAGACCGTATTCCGCGCTCTCAATCCGATAGCCTCGCTTACCCGCCAATTCGAACAACTGCTGGATCTGCGGAGCGATCTCTCCGCTATTCCCCAGCGTGCGGCCCTGGACCGGTGAGCTCTGCAGTCCCATTGAGGCAACGGGATTCGGAAACAGTCGGGCGGTAATTTGCTGTCCCTTGCTAAACGCAATCCCGTATTTCACGATGAATAGATCGAGGTTCTGACGTAAAAAGAGCCCGATCGCCTCTTCGAGACTCAGGCGTAGAGTGTGTGCTGAAGATATGGCAACCGATGGTGCTTCGTTCATCAACGGCCCGGCTGACAGAGACTCACCGCCACCGGAACTGCCGATTGAGACGGCGAGGCAGAGGGAGGCAATACGTCGTCGGACCATTCTCTCATCACGCGATATACGTGTATAGGCGAAGGCGTACCTTCTCCCCCGTAAAAGACCCGGCAAATTATACTCGATGCACCCATCGAGAGGGCAATGAAAAGAGCTTCCAAAATTCTGGTTTACGAGGCTGAAAATAGAAAGCTGCGGAGTAGCCGGCAGGGCGTCGATCTATCGTCAACGTTCCGTGGAAGCGTCAACCTCCCGCAAATGTTTCCTCACCCGAACTTTCTCATGATGCTTCCGAAGCAGCTGCCGGCGGATGATGTCGCTATTTTCTGCGACAATCTTCACCAGACGATCCATATCTTCAGCATGATCCCGAACAAGTTCGGACAGTTTTTGCATCTGTCCTTCCAACCTCTCCAGACGCCATGTGACATCGCCCAAGGACCTGACGGAGGACTTCGTCCGAAGCTTCGTCACTCGTCTGTTGGTGCTTCGAGGGAGCGCGGCGACAACGACATCTCGCTTCATGCTGACTCCTTTACCTCAGCTCCTTTCGAGCCGACAAGCACAACCGGGGCTGGGCCTAGTATTATCCGCATGGAACGGGAAGTCAACGATTCCGCTTCCTTTCTATTTCCATGGAGGTCCTGCTAGAATTCGGCCCATGAAGAACATTTTCACGATGGTATTGGCGGGCGGGAAAGGCGAACGACTCTTTCCGCTGACGGACCAACGTGCGAAGCCGGCTGTTCCTTTCGGCGGAAAGTATCGCATCATCGACTTTACTCTGAGCAATTGTCTCAACTCCGGGTTCCGCAAGATCGCCGTTCTCATTCAATACAAATCGCAGTCGCTCGATCGCCATATCCGGACCGGCTGGAATATTCTCAACGCGGAACTGGGCGAATACATCGCCTCGGTCCCTCCTCAACAGCGCATCAGCGAAGATTGGTACCGTGGCACCGCCGACGCCGTGTATCAGAATCTGTTCTTGATCGACGGAGAACAGCCGGAGTTCCTGCTGATCCTCGCCGGCGATCACATTTACAAGATGAACTATGCGGAGATGTACCACTGGCTCATCGTCAAGAGCGCGGATGCGGTCGTCGGTGCCCTCGACATTCCCGTCCAGGAAGCCACCCGCTTCGGAGTCATTGCGGTGGACGAAGACTACCGGATTACCCGCTTCGATGAAAAGCCGGCGCATCCCATTCCACTCCCCAACGATCCCGCTCATGCCTTTGCGTCGATGGGCATCTACCTGTTCCGCACAAAAGCGCTCCGCGAACACCTGATCGCCGACGCACGAGAGGGCAGCGCGCATGACTTCGGAAAAAATATCATTCCCAGAATGATCGAACAGGGGCGTGTCTATGCCTTCAAATTTCAAGATGCCAACAAAAAGGCCGTGCAGTACTGGCGCGATATCGGGACGCTCGACGCCTACTGGGAAGCGAACATGGATTTGGTCGCCGTCGATCCTCAATTCAACCTGTACGACTCCGAATGGCCGATCCGAACCTATCAAGGCCAGTTTCCGCCGGCCAAATTCGTCTTCGCGCAGGATTTTCAGGGAGGGCGAATGGGAGTCGCCCTCGATTCCATCGTCTGCGGCGGCTGCATCGTGTCGGGCGGACGGGTCCAGAATTCGGTTTTATCCCCCAATGTCCGCGTGCAAGACCATGCGGATGTCCGGGAATCCATTATCATGGAAAATGTGATCATCGGCGCGCAGAGCCGCATCAGGCGCGCCATCATCGACAAGGATGTGACGATCCCTCCTCAGACGGAAATCGGGTACAACCGAGAGGCCGACATGCAACGGTTTACCGTCACTGAATCAGGCCTCGTGGTCATCTCAAAGGGAATGAAGCTGCATGCCGCCGTCGATCCATCCGGTTGATCTCATCACTGCGCTCCGTCACAAGCAGCTCACGCCGGCCATCGTGTTTCTCACCTCGCGCCGGGCCTGTGACGAGGCCATGGAGACCTTCGACCATGCCGATCTCATGCTCCCTCCGGCACGACAGGAGGCCATCGCCGTCGCGCTTGAACGAATAACAGTTCAGCATCCCAGCATTGCCGAACACCCCTTGATTCCCATCGTGAGGCGGGTCGGGGTTGCCGCCCATCATGCCGGGCATTTGCCTTCGTGGAAAATCGCCATCGAGGAGCTGATGCGACAAGGTCATCTCGATGCGGTATTCGCAACGACGACCTTGGCGGCGGGAGTCGATTTTCCCGCCCGCACGGTCATCATCACTCAATCGAGCATTCGCAAGTCCCGGGACTTCACCGACCTGACGATCGGTGAAGTCCAGCAGATCGCCGGGCGAGCGGGGCGCCGCGGGAAAGATCATGTGGGATTTGCGATCATAACTCCATCTCCGTATATAGACCTGACGGTTCTGACCAAAGGGCTGACCGGCCACCCTGAAGCCATCGACAGCCAATTTACCATCAGTTACCCGATGGTTTTGAATCTCTTGAAGGCTCATCCCCATGAGCAGATTCAAGGAATTTTGGCCAAGAGCTTCGCCCAATTCCAACTGAATCAGCGCGCCGAACTCCTCGAGCAAAAACTGGACGCACTCCATGTGCAGCTGGAGCCGTTCGGCCCCCGCGTCTGCACGGATTGGATCACGCAATGGCAGACGTTCGACCATGCCCGAAGACACCGCCACACGCGGCATCAGGTGCACCGGTCGGAATCACCGGAAATTTCAGCCCGATTGCCGTTTCTCACGCCGGGGCGTGTCGTAGGACTCAGCAGAGGCCGGGGGATTGTGCTCCGGCAATATCGGAGCAAGGGCCAAAAGAATTCCATGCTCACCGTCTTACGACCGGACAACGCCGTCACCGAATGCCCTGTCACCAGCGTGAAAGAAATTTACGATCGCACGTATGACTTCGCGGAGACGCCGACCTATCCTTGGTGTTCCACCGAAACATTCGATCGACTCAGCCATCAATTAGAGGAACTTCCGCCGCGTTTGCCCCTGCTTCCCATACTCCTTCCCAGCAATACCGAGCCGCTGCCTGATGCCGTCGTGCAATCGTTCGGCGACTTTCCCTGCCCGACCTGTCCCTCGCGACCAGCCTGTCAGAAAGACTTCATGACTGCGTCGCGGCTTCGCCAGGAACAACAGCGCCATACGAAATCCATACAAGCGCTGCGCACCAGTTTGTGGCATCGCTTCCAAGAGCGCGTGGAAGTGCTGCAGACATTCGGGTATCTCAGCCCGGCGACACAATTGACGACCGAGGGAGAATGGGCGAGGCTTATCCGAATCGATCATTCGCTGCTGATTACCGAACTGATCCGCGCTGAAGCTTTTACAGGAGCCGATCCGTCCCTCCTCGCGGGCGTCTTAGCCAGTCTGGCCCACGATGATGACCGTCCCGGGGCGTTTCCGCGCATCAGTCCTGGACTCAGTTCCCTCCTCGGACAGGTTCGCAAGTTGGCGGAGAGCTTATCTCCCTACGAAGATCCTCCCCTCCTGCGTGCCGATGTGGCGGCCTTGGTTGAGCGCTGGGTCGCCGACCCAACCCTCACATGGATCGGGCTCTGTCGGCTGACCACGATGGCAGAAGGCGACATTTACCGACTATTGGCCAGGACCTTGGAGTTCCTGTCGCAGGTGCAGGCTTTAAAAGCTACGCATCCCGGCCTTACTGAATCCGCTTCGCAAGCGATCACATTAATCCGACGAGGAGTGTTGGAGGAACTGCCATGAACGGACGCGAGAAAAGCGCGATGTGCGGGAAGCTCGAGAAATGGTCGTCTCGCGTTTCGCGCGAGTCCTGCCAGTCTCGCGGCAACGTGCCTTCGTTATGACCACCGAAGAACTGGAAAAACTTCTCGCGCAGCAACCTGTCGCCCTCTTGCATCGCCTGGCTCGTGGACGTGTCCATCGGCACTTCCGTGCCGGCAAAAGGCGACTGATCGAGCTGCTTCTTCAGCGTTCAAGCCAGAATCGCGCCGGCCTCGAATCCGATCTCCAGGCCTTGATCGGGGAGCGGCATTCTCGATCAGAATCCGGGTCGTCCCGCATCCATCGTCCGCCGGCGATTGTTCATAAGAAAGCACCCCCACGTGGAGCAGAGCCGGATTCTGTTGAAACCGCCGTCTCGCTATCGGCCTGGCTGGAAGGCCTCGGCGTTCCCTCTCCTCAACCGTTTGTGCCGGACCCCTGGCAGAGCGAAGCTTTATCCGCTCTGAGTGAGACCGACGTCGTGATCAGCGTTCCCACCGGCAGCGGGAAGACGTATGTGGCCGTTGAAGCGGCCCGCCGGGCGATGGAAGACAATCGCAGTGTCATTTACACCTCACCGCTCAAAGCCTTATCCAACACGAAATATACGGAGTTTTCTCGAATCTTCGGCCCTGACAAAGTCGGCATTCTTACGGGAGATCGCCAAGAGAACGGGCAAGCGCCGTTGCTCATCATGACGACGGAAATCCTGCGAAACCTGCTCTATGACGCTGCAAGCGGAGAAATCGATGTTAGATTGGATACATTGGGACTGGTGATTCTGGACGAATCGCAATACCTCGCCGATCCGGAGCGAGGAGTGGTGTGGGAAGAAACCATCATCTTTTGCCCTGGACAGGCTCGACTCCTTTTACTTTCCGCTTCGATCGGCAACCCACAGGACATCGCCGATTGGCTGACATCAATCCGATCCACTGTCTGCAGGCTCGTACGTCACAGCAAGCGCACCGTGCCCCTCAGAGCCGGTTACCTGCATCCGAACGGAAAATTGACGCCGCTGTTCAGGACGCTTGGGATTCCCTACGGCCACCCAAGTCAACTCCATCCAGAGGCCAAGCGACTCTTCCTTGAGTATGAAGAAGAAACTCTACCGGCAGGCCGCCCGAGACGATAGCTCGTCTGCCATTTGAACAATCTAAAAGGACCCGGTCAGCCCAACGATGACACCGTGGCGGATAGTTTGAAGCTCAGTGAGAGGAACGGTCGCGGACCCGCCTCCGATGGGATGACTTTCCAATCTGCCCCAATAAGTCCTGTTCCACATGACCCGATATCCTCCCATGAGCGCGAGATGACGAGTCAGCATAATTCGAAGAGTCGGCTCAACCGTACCGCTTACTCCTACTCCCCACATTGAGAAGCTTGGATCCTGTTCCAAATCGCTCCGCTGAAAATGGATGTCTCTGTTGTACAGAACACTGGCCGGTGAAAACAGCATTTTTATATTTGCGCTTACCCTCGGCATAATTCGATATTCGAGCTGTCCGCCGACCTGTAAGGGAGTTATCCAATGTGTCGTGTTCTTAATCGCCGGTAAGGTTGGAGAGGGTGTCGGGCATATGATAACGGATGAATCGCACACGAGTAAATTAATTCCTGTCGCCTCGTATGTCGACCGCCAGTACTGAAAGCCGGCGAGTACATCGAAATGTCCACGATTATCGTCAAACTCGACCGCCCGGTACCCTACATGCCCGCTAACATACCATGTCCCCTTCCCAGTGATGTCGCTCCTTGTTCGAGAGTACAATCGCTGTCCGGCCAAATAATCATCATCGATCAACGAGCCACGATCGAAATCAACGGAAAAGGCGAATTCCCCATCCAGAAACAACCGCCGATTGAGATGCACGTTGGCGCCTAGCCCAACAAGGTGGGTATCGTTGTCCTTGTACTTCAGCTTCGACGTTGGATCGCCCAATCTAGAATCAAGCCCAGATGCGTCCTGACTCCATTGAGTTTCGCCGGCCGTGAACAGCCATGATCTGAGAGACAATTCCACTCGCGGCCGCGCTCGAAGTTCAGGCTCTTGTCCCCAGCTCGGAGCGGACGAAGTAATCAGCAACAGAAGAGCAATGACTAAACACAACTTCGTCTGTATCTGCCGTATGCCCATCAATGCCGTATCCTTTCTCCTGCGTGACCACTGTATCAAAGCACCGATGAGCCGTTTCCAGCATGACTCATCCGCAAACTTGCTCGCATATCTTCCTGTAGAAGAGTCCGCTGATTACGCGCCTAGAACCAGATCAGCCATGTGCCGATCATTGCGAGCAGTACCACAGTCACCGGATAGAGTCCAGGCTTTCGTATCAGACGTGTGTACGGTCATGAGCGCGAAGGTACGCACTCTCCTGTCACGATCCGAACAGCCGGCATTATCGTTCTCCTGCCTCATATGCTGAAACAATTTATTGTTTATTCTTGATCTTTGTGAAGGTTGAACCCTTCACACCTACACCTCCACACCTCGACTACCGCTCAAAGGCATTTAAAAATTAAGCTTATCGATCATTTCCTCTCGGCATCACTTTTGCTGTACCTCCTTTCCTTCGAGAAAGCCAAAATTTGTGGTGATGCACTACGTTTTACTAGGTGCAGACCATAATGTCGTTACACCTTAATACAAACCGCTAAAGGAGTATATCTATGTCTCCGGTTAGGACTTCGACCGGCATTCCTTTTGGGAAATCGGGCTTTTCGATGTCTCATCTTC
The DNA here is from genome assembly GCA_030123625.1 of Nitrospira sp. NCBI lineage: Bacteria > Pseudomonadati > Nitrospirota > Nitrospiria > Nitrospirales > Nitrospiraceae > Nitrospira > Nitrospira sp. The sequence continues at coordinate 3,637,535 of CP126121.1, read as the reverse complement.
TATTTGTCATTCCCTTGCTTATGCCACTGGCTGGTTGCTCAAACGATGGAGCGGGGGGACCGGTAATTTCGAGCCTTTCTACGCCGGCGGATGCTTCGGCGGGTTCGGATTCGGATCAAGCACACCATTCAGGGGCGACAGATGCCGACGGAGAAGAAGACCCCACGATTACCATGACCCCGACTCCAGCGGGAGTAATCGCGCATGTGACCTGGGTTCACCCTCCAGGTATGAGCGTGGCTGGTTACGACATTTATTATCGAAAGCAACCAGCAGCGGAACCAAGCTCAGCAGAGTCAAGTTCGGAAGAGCCTGCTTCAGAAGAGCTCGCTTCAGGTGAGTTCGATTCAGAAGAACAAAGCTCATGTTCGTCCGGCGAAAGCCAGACCGTCGAGGCTCCAGCCGCAACGATTACCGGGCTGGAACCCAACACCCGATATTCTTTCGCTATTCGTGCGTTCAACGAGTCGGAGAGTCTCTGCTCAAATGAGATCACGGTGATGACGCCTTCAGCTCAATCTTAAACGTACACCTCTTGCACGAGGGGGACTGCCTGATCCAGGCCCCCTTCTCCAGCAACAAGAGAATTAACCATGCGAGAAACTGATTTTTTTCACACCTCGAAGAAAGGCCATGACACTGATGCAACAATCCTTAATAATGGCACACACTAACCAAACGACTCGGTCTCATCGTACGACTTCGGCCACACCCTGGTTCCGGCAGGTGATCGGAATCACGGCATTCCTTTGCCTGGGGCTCGCTTCAGAGGGCTTGGCGTCCCACACTGTTCGTCCGAGCTCACTGACCTACCATGCTGTGCAGGGTGCGACAAACCCACCGAAGCAGACACTAACCTTCACAAAAACCCCTACGTACAAGGCTACGCTCACGGCCTCAGACAATGCGACTTGGCTCACAGTGTCACCCGCCAGCCAATCTGAGACCACACGTGCGACTCTCACGGTCGCCGTCAATACCAGCGGACGTGCAGCGGGGACATACAGAGCCACCATCACAGTCAAGGAGGGTACCTGGTTCACCCAAAGTATCCCTGTGACGTTGATTGTCTCGCCCGCTACCTCGTCGCCCTCCTCATCCCCGCCACCCGCAGCATCTACCGCCACTCTCAGGTGGAACGCGGTCACCGGCACCGTCTGTGGCTATAAAATATACGTGGGGGAAGCACCTCGCCGCTATACCCGAACCATTAATGTCGGCAAGGCCACAACATCGACCGTGAACAGTTTGACCGTCGGCAGGATGTACTATTTCGCCGTCACGGCGTACAACAGCGCAGGCGAGAGCAGCCAATCCAACGAAGTCAGCAAGGCCATCCACTGACCCACTAAGTTGCATTAGCCACAAAACAAAGGGCCATCCCCTACCGGGGATGGCCCTTCTTCTCCGTTTCCTTTATGGACAAGGTATTGTACGTCTTTCCGCGAATCCTCCAGATCCAAGCCCAGCTAACCAAGCATCCAAGAGCTCGCAGACGCTGATTGAGAATCGGATGTACGCCTCGGTAGTCTAAAATCTGATACCGCGAGCTTCAGGAGAAATTCAATCAACGTCGTCCCTTCGCTAGACGTGGGTCACCAACGGCTTTAATGGAATCAGTGCCTATTATGCTTGAATGATAGAAAGACAGTAGTCAACTGCGGAACCTGGCAAAATCCAGCGGCATGCGCTGGTCAATCCATGCTGGACTGACCAGCGGCTAGGCAATTTTAGTTGCAGCGCGGGAGGCGAGGAAAGACCCGGCAGACAATACCCTCAATAATGCGGTCTCTTACGCTACCGCCGCCGGAATAGGCCGCGGTGATGTCACGCAATAGATCATGTTTCGTAAGGATTGGTCGGACATACACTTCTTTCGTGGTCTTCATTCTCTCACCTCCCCTGGTGGTGTCTTGGTTGAGATACGATTTCATCTTCATGCGTCCCTGACTGAAGATTTTTTACTCGTCTACGGTTTGCAACATAGCGTATTCTATCGTGGTATTACTTTACCTCTAAAGGGGGGTCTCAAAACCTTGCTTCAACCTCACTTGAGCCTATGAGCCTAATGCGCGGAAACAGCACATGAACTGCCCTTCTCTAAACATGTAATGGTCAGAATTAAACCACGCAACAAATCATCAATGCAACTGATCATGAACCAGCGATAGCGAGACTCTTAGGATACAAAAGCACTCGTTGCTATTTGTAGTACTGTGATTGAATACCGAACAGTTCGGCATAGAGACCATGGCAACGCATCAGCTCGTCATGCGAGCCACTTTCAACAATCCGACCTTCGTCAAGCACATAAATTCGATCAACCATTTTCACAGTGGACAGGCGATGACTGATCAAAATCGCTATGCGACCTTTTGCCAACTCATGAAACCGGCCAAACAGTTCAGCCTCAGCCTTGGCATCCATCGCACTGGTCGGCTCATCAAGAATCAGAATTTGAGAGTCACGGAGAAAGGCCCGTGCGAGCGCCACCTTTTGCCACTCTCCAATGCTGAGTTCATGTCCGCCCTCGAACAACGTGCCGAGCACCGACTCGTACCCTTTTGGTAATCGCTCGATGGTCTCATGAACACCAGCCTGTTTGGCCGCCCGAGTGACGTCGGGAAGATCGACATCCGGAGATTTAGCGCCCAAAGCAATATTGTCTTTTACCGAGCACTGAAACTTCACGAAGTCTTGGAACACTCCACTGACCGCGCCACGGACATCGGCAATCGGATAGTCTCGAAGATCTTCACCATCGATCGTAATGCGGCCGCTTGAGGGGTCGTAGAGTCTGCACAGGAGCTTCACCAGCGTCGTCTTTCCCGCCCCATTCGCTCCGACGAAGGCGATATGTTCGCCTGGTTGGATCGTAAAGGTGAAGTCTCGAATTGCCATACGCTCTTCATGTGGATAGTGGAATGACACATGATCGAACGTAACCCCCTGCATGATTGGGTGAGGAAATCTCTTCGGCTGGGCCGACCTCGGCAAACGAGACTGAATACTCAAGAACTCGCCCAACGTGGTCAGAAACAGATTACTCTCATACAGTTTCGCCACACTCCATCCCAAATTCTCCAGGAATCCTGAGGCCCGCTGTACCGTCTGAAAAAACATGACGAGGTCACCCACCGTGAGCAGTCCCTGGAATGTTCGGAACGCCACAAAGCTGTAAACTCCGAATACACCGACCACCCCGATGAGCTGCGCGGCAAGGCCCGCAAGGGCCCACCGACGCTCCAACGCAATCCGTTCTCGACGCAGCACCGATCGGGCACTTTGGAACCATTGCCGCAGTCGAGGACCGAGATCGAACAGTCGAATTTCTTTCGCTGCGGTGGCTTGCGTCAGCAGCATATTGACGTACCAGGCCTTCCGTTCAAGCGGCGTCCGTTCGCGCTCCCAGGCAAACAACCGGTTGGCTTGCTGCAGTCGAACGAAGAAGTACGGAATGGCCGTCAGCAGCAAGACCGGAATCACCGCCCAATGCAGCCACCACAGTATGGCCGCCATAGCAAGCAATGAAATGGCATCTTGGCCAAGTTGAAGCAAGGCGTTGAGAATCGCCGTCGGTTGATAGGGCGCTTCTTGCTGTGCGCGATGGAGCGTGTCGTAATAGCGCGCATCCTCATAGTACTCCAGATCGACCTCGATGGACTTTGCCTGAAGGAGCGCATGCATATGATCGGTGACGACTTGAGCATGAATTCTCGAAATCAGAGAGGCCACACCGGCGAGCATGGCATTGATCGCCGCGACACCCGCCAATCCCACAAGAATCGTCGTCATCCGGCTCAACGAGGCGTCGTCAGACGGAAGCTTAAGCTCTTCGGTCACGGCATCGATCAACAACTTCGTCAGGTACAGCACCGCCAACGGGAGAAGACCTTGGATGACCCGTACGGCGATACTGCAGACGGCGAGGCTCGGGCTGCTCTGCCATACGAACGAAAGGGCATGGCGAATCGTCCAGAGGAAGGGTCGAATGCGATTCAGAATGATATGCCTGGACATCAAAGTAGATATTTCATCAGAACACCATCGTCCTGCTATGCTGACATCCAACGGCAGGATCTCGACTCTCGCCGGCTCCAGTATCCGGAGGATACGAAAACGTGACCGTGTAACATTGCCAATGTCGGCCTGTCTCGTGAAAAGGCAGGTGATCCAATGTGAGCCACGCATGGCCATCAAGATGTGACGCGTCTTTCCTCACGCCGCATTGAAACCGCACCGGATACCCCAATCGCCTGGCGAACCAATAGAGAGCCACCGACCGTGGGAAGCAATTCCCTTTCCTGTTATAGGGAAACAGTTCAAGCCAGCGATCCACGTAGTAGGCCACATCCTCCATCACCGCGTCGTCAGGACACGTTGACATCGATTGGGGAGTGACTCGATCCAGTACCAGCGGCAAACTCTTGCTTCGCAACAAGAGGCGAACCCACAACACCACCAGGCCTACGCCCAGCAGGGTCCGATACTTTTTCACGATCCGGATCACAGTGGCTTCCAAGGTGCCGACTACAAAATACTAACCACCGTGCTCGACCCAACGATTGATGGCGCCTCGAATCGTAGGGGGCAGCAAAGTCCTCATGGTGCGGTGAAGAAGGAGAACGAACCGAGAGAGACGTGGAAGTGCGGCTCGCCAGCGAAACCAGGAGGGAGGGGCCATGACCAGAGGATTTTGATCACGACAGAGCATCAGACCAAACTTCCAACGCTCCCACCACGAATCTTTTAAGGAGAAATAAAACATAACCGCTTCTGACTGATGTGCTCCGGCATGACGATCTGCCAGCAGCGTGGGCGGCATACGGAGGGATAAGAGCTGCACCTCTGAATCAGCGGAGAACCGCGCGAGAACCGCACCGGGTAAGGGGGCATCCAACAGCCGATGCGCGAGCGACAATCCCATAGACACCAAGCGCCGGCAGCGCCACGCCGATGCATTCGAGTAGATCCGCTCCCAGTCCAGATGCCGGTGTGAGCGAAGCAATTCAGCAACATCGCACACCCATTTGAGCTCTTCCCACACATGCTTCGAACCATGGACACATAAGACGATCAACAAATCTTCCGGTGCCAACCCCTGGACGGTCGTGTTCGCTACGACAAGAGGCACACGATGTTTCCAGAATTCGGGACGATCCAACTGAAACATGAAATTTTGCTGTGCGATCGTCCACTGGAGATCGACTCGAAAGAGCATCCGCCTCTTGATAAACACATGGTACGGCCCGTCCTCCTGGTCCGTCCCTTCTGGAGCAGAGGAGCAGTCTTTCCGCTCATAGCCCGACGCCAGCAACACAGCCTGCGCGTCGGCAATGGCACGTTCGGGAACAAGCAGATCCATATCGTTGAAGTCGCGAAGCGCCAAGTCGCCATAAATCGAGGCCGCCAAGGTCGCTCCTTTGATAGGGATGACCGGCACTCCACGAGCGGCCATCGCCTCACACAAGACGATGACTTCCTGAGCGAGCAACCGGTTGAGCAAGGCGACGGCTTGCGTCCTCCGGCGTAATTGAGTCAAGAATTCTACGGGTACGAGATCGGAACAACATGCAGACAGACTCCGATGCAACAGAGATCCCACGCCATGGTACCGAGCCAGGTCGAGAACGACCGCCCAGTCGAGCGGCCCCTGGGCTCGCCGCCTAATACGTTCCTCGAGCTCGCTCGCCACAACCGTACGGGCACACCACACCAAGAACTCCGATTCAGGTCGTAATGAGAACTGTCTGGTCTGCATCATCCTTGTTCGAGAAGCGGGGTGAGCAGGTTCGGCAAGTCGAAGATATCACGGCCGAAATGTAGGCGGTAACAGTCAACCTGTCGCGCGAGTTTCGCTAATACCTGAAATTCGCGTCGGGCCACCTCTGGATCAAACACCAATAATGCCTGCGGGAGGAGAAGCTCCAACGCCTGCCTCTTGGAGAGAAGCTCCAGGCGGCTATGATCGGCATCGGCGACATGGGGGAACAGCACCATGGCGGGTCGACAGCGCTCGCCGAGCGAAGTCGGATACAGATCCTCGGCATGGAAAGACCACTTGTGCGAACCGTGAGGAGGAACGTGATCAGGGACATCCGCGAGTTCCGGGAAAAGCTCGCTCGTCGCTCGAGTCACGTTAATCTTGGTGGGAAAGGGTAGCACGTCCACATGTGTTCCGGCATCTTGAATCAGCGGGTGATCATCCGACAGATACCGATAGCCCGAGCGGAGCAGAGAGATAGATGATGTCGTCTTACCGCGACCGCTGTTCCCAGAGATGAGAATCCCGCGGCCATATTTCTCCAGCGCTGCCGCATGGATCGTATAAAGCCCCTGGTGTCGAAAGAGCTCGGTCGAAGCAAGGTGAAACAAATACTCGATCAAGTTCGGATGCAGAGTTTCCGGCTTGATCAGATAGCCGTCTGCTCTGCCATGAGACCCATCCATCACGAGGACTCCGACATCGCGAAAATCCGCAATCCAACGCTTTTCGTCCTGAATCACCTCGTAGGGCAGCACGGTTTCTCGCCGATCCCCGACTGCTCCGTCCGTTCCGGCAGATAATCGACGAGCAGATGAAGAGAGCCTCAGCGGAATTTCCCCTCGGTCCCGTACATCCTGGAAGCACACGGTGAGCTCGGCCGACTCCTCGATCGTGTCTCGTCGGAAATGATTCAACAACTCGTTCACCGGTGCGGCCAACGCAGGCGAGCCCGTCACATACTTCATCCGCATACCGTAGAAGGAATACGGGTACGTCCATAGAGGCTTCTCCCCCAGGGTCATCGACATACTTTCCTGCCCATTGTTGATTATCACCAGTTCGCTTGATACAGAGTGACAGGGCCTGCGTTATACCTCTTTCTGATTGTTCATGGTTGCTTCACTTCCTGTTGAAGGAGCCCCTCCTGGACTAATTCATTGATCAGGGCGATGAGATCATCCAGTGCCCGCTCGGGCGCGACATCAAAACCCTCGCACAGTTTCGCATGAATGTCGCTGACGGTGTTATGACCGGTGCAGTGCTCCCAAATGATGCTACCCACCCGATTCAACGTGTAATAGCGTCCAGTGCTGAGAGCCAACAGCACCGTCTCTCCCTCCATGTTTGCGCCCTGCGCATCGTCGCTGTGCCGAAGAATAATCCGATCCAGCATCGTGCCGACGACGGCATCATTTAAATCGATCATGAATGGTGTCCTCTCCAGCGAATCCGACATAGCCCTGTCCTTAGTCTGATATTGTTGCACGACATCGCAACCGACAAAAGGCGCGATCCGAATAGTAAGGTGAACTGCCCCCAAAAGCTAGGATAACTCTGGATTTGTGTATAACCTCAAAGCAGGGGATTACGACCCTACTTAAGCCGGATGCCGGTCTGTAACCTGGTCGATTCATCCACGGGAGACGGGAGGTCACAAGAGGAATATTCTATACACCAGCAACTTCGCAAGTTCCCGCGTGAGATTCAGGATAGTGGCAGGATCCGCAGCGGTATAGATATAGAGAGTCACATCGGTATTTCCCATGAGCTTCGAGAAAGACTTCCACACTCTCTGTGTATGATAGTCGGACGTCACGAGTATCAGCGTTTTGTACCCTCTTCGTTTTACCAGGTTCGAAATAGCCGCTGCTTCCGACAAGGTTCCAAAGAAACTCCTCTCAACTGGAACCGTTTCAATGTCTGAGCGACTAATTCCAAGCTCGCTCAACTTTCCGTATGCCCATTCATCATTCGTCAGATTCCTCCCCAGATCAACGCTATACTCCGTGATACCGGGTCTGCTCAGTATCAAGACTCTTCTCGCAACCTGATCCTTATACAGCGAAGCGGCAATGGGGAACCGTTTTTCAAGAGAAGACTGTCCTCCCCCTAAAACATAAATCGCATCGGCGGAGGCGGCGGGAGGCGTCGGATGAACCTCGCATAGATAGACAAGGAGGCGAGATCGAACCGGCTCTTCAAACATCAGCAGGAACACAGCAACGAGCACAATCAAACCAAAAAGCAACCGCGCATACAGCACCATAAGGAGCTTCCCCGCAGTATTTGGACAGGTTTCGACCCGAAATACGCTAATGGATCAGTATCAGGGTTCCTCCTTTCTCTGTGAGGTTGGGGAAACGGGTGTCAGCAGATATGAATTCGGATATAAGGGGAATTATCAGAGTATGGACGGCGTGGGATCGTGGCGTATAAGGCAATGCAAAATAACCGAGGAGAGGGCTTCGGAAGGTCGGACGGGTGTACTAAGTGAGAGTCTGCCTTCACATTAGTCACCGCGAGGTATTGCTGAGCGGAGCGAGGCAATCAAAGGAACGCGGTGGAACCACTGTAGGATGGCACGTACACATTTGATACAAACCAGAACAACGGCTGAGCCCTCCGTACTAGTAAAGTCTCAGAACTCCACAGGAATTTCCGAATAGGAGACGATTTCATGTTCGGCACCTATTTTGCTCTCTTGCTATCCCCGTATCTCAGGCAGGCGCAGGCGATGAGTATCACGGTGTGACGACGCCTAGCAGCGAAGGAAATGTCAACACACTGGTGTCTCGAGATTTCAAGAGCCATGTTTTTCAAGCTCGTTATTTTTATTAACAAACATTAAAATGCTACGTGAGGAGTGGAGACGTATGAAAGTTGCCAACCATTGCGGATGTAAAAGAACATTTTTGGTATTCCTACTCACTTCGGCCTTTATGGCCTTTTGCCAGTCGCCATCTCATGCCACAGTTTTCTGGGACGATGAGATGGAGTCAGGCAACTCTGGGTACAGTCTCGCTTCCGGAGCCATGTCTTTCGATACATCCACCAAGTTCAGCGGTAATGGTTCGCTCCGCTTGGATTATCCATCACAGTGTTACCCAGATAAGATCTTGCAAGGATTTCAATGCGGCGGATACGTTGATCGGACCTTCCCCGCCACTTCAAATCTGTATCGCCGATTCTACCTCAAGATGGATAATAACTTCACAGTCGGCGATACAGAGACCAAAATCATGGCCACGTATCCCGGCGGCAATACGTCATTCACAACATGGTGGGAATTTCGGTTCGGGTCGCATGAATTTTCGGCTGTCGTCAGTCGCACGGCTGATGGAGGTTCAGTGCCATATGGCCGCGGGGCAATCCCATTCGGCCAATGGGTCTGCATTGAGACCCATGAGCAACTCAATACGCCCGGCCAGGCCAATGGGGTGTATGAACTCTGGGTGAATGGGACACAAGTCCTCTCCGCTAGGAATGTGATGTTTTTGGTAAGCGGTGACAACAACAAGATGAGCATCAACCGGCTCTATCGGCAGGTAGGTCTAGGCTCGTTGTGGTTTGACCGGATTGCAGTGGGAGATTCACGGATTGGTTGCGCTGGGAGCCCCCCGCCAAGCAATAGCCCCCCGCCTGCTACACCGACTGGACTAATAGTCCAATAAAAGGGGTGAATCAATTCATCCCAAGCTTGATTAAAGGAAGTATGCTGTGACCTAAATATTCGGCCAATTTCTTATTTCCCATCGGCGTAAGATGGCAATAATCGGTATATGCATCTTCGTTCAGACCGTCAAAAGGATCGGTCAGATCAATAAAAGTTGAACCTGCATCAGAAGTCACTTGCTTCATTGACTTGACAACTATTTGGTGAGCCCTATTTTTATATTCTGAATAATTTAAGGGCCACTCAGCGTTCATTTCTTCCAAGATGGTTTGCTCTAAGGGGGTAAAATGCTTACTTTGGTCGAATACAATTTCTGGCTGAACAGTGAATACTCCTACTACACCTGCTTGTTTTAGAATGATAGAATTCCGGGCAACCATCTTTAAAAAGTTGTGTTCAGCATTAACGGTCAGGTTTTCCAATGCTATTGGAACGTCCATTTTCTTTCTTTCATGTTGATTTCCCAGCCTTTTAAACGATATCCATATGGGACGAACAGTCTTCGCGGCCACATGAATAAAATGACTTTTCCGGAATAACCACCAACCTGTGTAGCTTGCCAATGCATCAATCGTAGGATCTGCCATAAACAAGTGTGCTCGCTCTTGATAAGCGTAATCCCGGAACTGATCAAACCCCTTTTCCCAAGGATAATAGTCATTGAACCCATCGATAAAAATCACCATATCAGGATGATATTTCAATATTGTTTGGTTCAAATAGATGAGATGGTGATGACTTTGTTGACTCGTGATAGCTGCATTGATCACTTCGACTCGTGTGCTAGAAATTCGTTCATTAAGATATTGCTCTAAATAATAATCGATGGTTTCATCATTACGAATAACTCCATATTTTTTCTTGCCATACCTGGATTGCGACTCCAATCCATAAGCAGTTGATCCTCCCATAAGAAAAATGCGGAATGTATTTATCGGCTTATCTTTCGGTGTGTCATCTTTTCTTCTAAATCCTTGTCGGTTATGGTAAATGCCATGCGTATTACTGTAACCAGGGGTAGGATGAATGTTCTTATAGTCATCAAACTCGTAATTCATGAGATGTGTACCATCATACCCCTCAAACATTCTCAAATAGGCATAGGAAGCTAATTCCAATACAGCCAAGGACAAAACGATAACCACCCCATAAGCAACAATCCTTACCTGCCAGCGAACTTGTGACTTGTCGCTCACACTTCCCTCACAATAGATCAGACAATATATCCGATTCGATCTTCCATTTTGCTGACCATCTCTCTCTTTTTATCCTCAGTCACATGTCCCCGTATTGTATATTCCACGCCAAAATTCGGAGACGAATGCATTTCTGAAGTTCGGCTTGCAAGAAATTCAGATAAAGAACCAATTACTCTTGCCGGATTTCCTGCTACGACTACTCCGCTTGGAATGTCTTTTGTTACAACACTGCCGGCCCCAATAATGACCTCTGATCCTATGGTTATGCCAGGCAGAATGATGGCTGATGCGCCCACGAATACTCGGTCTCCTATGACAACTTTCCCAAGTCTCGTTTTACCCAGATACTGTTTAGTGCTTGCATCATGCGCCAGTATCTGTGTGCGCGGAGCTAACGTCACATCATTACCAATGACTATTAGCCACAAATGACTGGGATCAATGTAGACATCTTCCAACAGGGAAAAATTCTGTCCAACGGTCAGACCTTGCTTTACAAGCCAAGCAATTCGGTCTCGCCGAAACATTCTTTCGACAAGCTTTATGACAAATTCGCTCATCAGAATCCTTAATGCGCGCTCATGTATTTCCGATGCCAGGCAACAAACGCCAATACCGTCCACAATTGAGTCTCATAATTTCTGGCATTGCGATCATGGTCGTTCATCATTGCTTCAACAGCCATAACATTAAAAATGCCTACATCCTGTAATGTTTGCTTTGAAAGGTGCGCTCGTAACAATTCTCGCAAAGGCCCACGCAACCACGCTCCAAGTGGAATTGAGAATCCCTGTTTTCGGCGGTTCAAAATAGAATCCGGCAGAATTCCTTTTAAACATTGGATAAGAATATGCTTCTTCTCCATCCCTTTCAGTTTCAGATGGGATGGGATCGTCGCGGCAAACTCGACGAGCTTGTGGTCTAAAAACGGCACTCGAACTTCAAGTGAATGCCACATGCTGAGGCGATCCGCCTTGCGCAATTCGTCATCCGGCAGGTACGTTTCCATGTCGGTAAGCAGAATTCGCTCAAGTGGATCAGAACAGGGCTCAACCTGGTTCATCGCCGGTTCGGTCACTCCACCTCCGCTCTTGAAGAGTTGCGCGATGAAGTCGGAGCTGAAGAGAGATGTCTTCTCCGATTCCGTAAAGGCGCAGAGATACCGCTGATATCGCTCCGGCAAAGACAAACCGGCCCCTTCCACGAATCGCTGAATCCTGTCAATCCAGAGTCCTCCATATCGGCCATGCGGCAATGCACGAACTGCTGCCTTCATCCCTTCCGATAGAAATCTGGGGAGTCGTTGAAATGAATCGGCGGCAAGCGCGCCGCGGTACCGCTCATATCCTGCGAAGAGCTCATCGCCGCCGATGCCGGACAGCGCCACAGTCACCCACTGGCGAGCCGCTTGGCAGATGAGATAATTAGGCACCATCGAAGAGTCGGCAAACGGCTCATCGAACGCCTCGATCATGGAAGGTAAAATGGACTCCACCTGGCGTTGAGGGTTGTCATACAGACATTCAGAATGATCGGTTTTAAATATGTGGGCGATCGTTCTGGCGTACGGTCGTTCATCCGCACCCGGTTGGCCCTCCCCGAACCCGACCGTAAAGGTCTTGACGTTGCCCGGACAGATCTTGGACATGAGGGCCACGACCGCGCTGGAATCGATTCCGCCGCTCAGGAAGGACCCAAGCGGAACCTCGCTGACGAGATGCAGCCGAACGGCTTCTTCCAGATGATGGAGAAGCCCCTCGCGATAGTAATCAGGAGACTTGGTTCGATCCTGAGCAAACTTGAGTTGCCAATACTTTCTTGTCGCCAGCTTCCCTTGCTTCCATACCGCGATGTGGCCTGGTGGTAGTTCAGCGATGTCTTGATAAATGGTCTTTGGACCAGGCACATATTTGTAGGTAAAGAAGTCCCACGCGGCTTGAGGATTCAGTCGTCGATCGAATCGGTCCACCGCCAACAGACACTTTAATTCCGACCCGAAATAGAGGTCAGAGCCGTCCTGCCAATAATACAGCGGCTTGATGCCGAACCGATCCCGCGCAAGGAGTAGTTTCTGTTGCCTCATATCCCACACCGCGATCGCGAACATCCCTCGCAATCGTGCAACAAAATCTTCGTCGAAATCCTCATACAGATGCGCAATACATTCCGAATCGGAATGCGTGACCAGGCGATGGCCTCGTTTCAAGAGCTCTTCGCGCAGTTCACGATAATTGTAGATTTCTCCATTGAAGACCACTACCACCGTCCGGTCTTCGTTGTACATCGGCTGCCTGCCGCTGTTCACATCGATGATGGCCAAACGCCGCATGCCGAGCCCTACATGCGGATCAAAATGGAACCCCTCGTCGTCAGGCCCCCGGCGGCGAATCAATGCGCACATTGTACGAACCAGTGACGGATCAACTCGGCCTGATTCTTCGTGCACTGCACCCACTATCCCGCACATGAGAAAACCTCAACGATTGATGTGATGCGAAGAAACCGCTCTCGACATCCGGCCCCAATGTCCTCGCCCATACCCCAGAATTCCCAGTATTTCTATGCCGAGACGCCAGGGCAAGAACACAGGGATAAGGAGAAACCCGGCAAGAGCTTTCGCTGGAGCATCGGTGGAGAACACGCCCAGCATGAAATAGCCGCCGATTCCGGCCAAAAGAGCCGCGGCCCAAATGAAACAGTATTCCCACCCTGGGTTATCAAGCATGAACAAACTTCCAAACACAGTGAGCAGCGCCAGCGATGCCTGAGTGGAATAATTCGGGGCCACCAGCGTGACCGCTGAATCTATCAAGGAAAAAGAGCGACGCCGGATCCCCTCCTGAATCAATTCCCGGACTTTGTTCCCCATGACGGCATAGCGGCCGCTCGCCCATCTCAGCCGTTGATGGGAAGCCTGTTGAAGATTTTGCGACTCTTTCGCAAAAGTCTTGGCCTCCGGATTGAAATAGATATGCTCCCCACTCAAGAGAAGCTCGACGGAAAACTCCCAATCTTCTCCTACCGAAAAGGCCGTCCAGCCCTGCCGTTTCAGCACCTCAGTACCGAGACACATTCCGGTTCCCGTCAGCATCCCAGGCAGACCAAGCACGGTTTTACCCGCATAGTACCGTCCATTGCGCAGGACACCGGTCACCGCGATGATTCTTGTGAAGGGGCTGGTCCAAGGATTGGAAATGTAATTATAACCTTGCTGTACCAGGTGACCTGCCTGAAGTTCTACATTGAAGGCCGAGAGGAGCGATCGATCCACCAGCGTGTCGGCATCGACAATCACAACGGCATCACATTCGATTCCGGCTTTGTTCGCTTGCTCTATTCCCCATGCAAGCGCTGATCCCTTTCCTGGTCTCCCCTCGAAACGCTCCAGGCAGTCGATACCCATCCCCCTAGCGGTAGCAGCCGTACCGTCGGTACAGCGATCGGCGATGACGAGAATCTTGTATCGGTCAGGTGGATAATCCAACTGTTGAAAACTCGCCAGCGTGCCGGCAATTCCCGATTCCTCATTGTGAGCGGGAATCATAATGAGAAAACGAGCCAGCGGCCTTTCGGCGCGGCGCGGCGGCTGATTGTAGAAGAATGAGCAGAATGCAAGGAACCACTGGTACAGGACCAGTAGGGTCAGCGGCACGAGGATCAGCAGGAGAAATGATCTGATGAGGACGGTCATGAAGCGGAAGGGCTATCAATGCGTTGAGAAAGACGGGCAATGACTGAGGTGTCATACGGCAGGACACTGAACACTTTAGCGATATCGACCGACGGTTTGCGAGGCCTTAGCAACTTTTGCAACACCAGGGCCGCCCATGAGAGGGGCACGAGGAGGAAACTCGGCAACCAGAGAACCGTGAGGTCGGGGTTCGTTTGGCGAAGGCGTTGCAACAATTCCCGCTTCGTGGATAAAGAGGGATTGAGCAAGTTCAGAGGGCTCGGCACTTCATCCCATGCATCGACAGTCCATGCCAAACAGCGGCCCGCAAAGGCCACATCGACCACCCCAAGCTTGTCGGCTGGTGCCCCCACTGCAACAAATATGTTCCCGAGGCGCTTTCCAAGACGGCCCGGTGGATCAAAATCCCGATAGTCGACCAAGGCTCCGGGGCGAATCACTTTGACCGACACACCAAGCTCATTCCCCAAGTCAACGGCGCGCCGCTCCGACTCCAATTTTCCCCATACATAGGGTCCGGAGCCCCTGCTGTTCGGCTCCAACGGGTGATGATCAGCGATCGGTCTCCCCTGCGCCTGAGCCAATACGGCGAGACTGCTCACGTGCAGGAAATGTCTGATACCGGCTGCTGCCGATCCGTTGACCATGTTGAGCGTCGCATCGATCGAGTTGCGTTGATGCTCTTCCCAACCGCCGGCCGTTTCGGCGGCAGCATGAATGACGGTGTCGATGCCTTTGAACAGGTGAACTCCGGCGCCATCGGCCACATCGGCGACGATATATTCGACGCCTGGGATTCGCTCCCACGGCGAGGGCTCGCGTCGTGCCACGACACGGACCGGCCGGCCTCGTGACAGAAGCGCTCTCACGATCTCTTTGCCGAGTAATCCGGTTCCTCCCGTCACGAGCACGCCTCGGCTGTCTATCGGCCCGGGTACCGCACGCTCGAGCGCGCTTCTCTCCGCCGCTTTCAGAACGTCGGCCACGCGTTCACAAATCCGCACCGTGTCCAGCAAACTTTCAGGCGACAACGGGGAAGGGCTTTTCGTCCGAACAGCCTGGTAGAAGGCCGAAAAAAGTTCAGCCAACCCCGGATAACTTCGCTGACGTTTCAGAAAACGGCTGGCCATGGCGGACGTCGTGCCGATCCCAAGTTGCCACGCTTGCCGATAAGGCGCAATCAGTTTGTCGATTCCCGATGAGCCGGGCCCGATGGCGCGCTGCATCGTGCTGCGGACATAATCTGCAAGGAGAGCGCCGTTGCGCCCCACCACGCGGAGGTAACTCTCGACCGGCCTCCCCTCCAGCGTCACGACGAGCGTCCCGGTTACCTCACCTCGGCGCACGAGCGCATGCACCGTCCCTGTATGATTCACGTCGAGCGCCGTCAATTCTGTTCGGCCCTCGTCCGCCTGCTCTAGAACGTGCAGCAGCAGATAGACGGGATGAGGGAGGATGTCCATCAACTGATGATCAGGGCGTAGCACCCTTCGCCCTCCCGGCGAATGGCGCACGGTGCGAAAGGAAAAATAGCTCTCGAGATGAGCGATACGGCCTACAGAGGGGAGATACCGCTGTAACAGACGGGTCGGCGGTTCATAGAGCAGTTGATGGCCGGCGCACACCAAAAGATTTCTTTCACGGGCTTCGTCAAGAATCTGTTGTGCATCCTCGACGCGCTCTGTAAAGGGCTTTTCGATGTAGACGTGGCATCCAGCCCTCAAGGCTGCAAGGGCCAATGAGGCATGCGAGGACGGCGGTGTAATGATATGGACAATATGCGGAGTCTCGGTTGCGAGCAATTCGTCGGGCGAGCGATAACACCTGATGCCCGGCACGATTTCCCGCATTGCCGCTTGTGCGACATCGGAAGGGTCGGCGACCGCCACGGCCTGCGCTCCGGCGCATCTACCGATCGCCCTAGCGTGATGCTGGGCGTGGCGCCCTGCCCCAAAGAGCGCAACCCGAAGCAGATCGCCATTGAGATACGATGGATTCACCGGTTCCTCCGCTGCCGTTTACCCAACCATGATGCCGGCCTGGATGTTCTGATGATCATGTCGTTCAGCCGGCCCCTGCTTGTGACCGACGAGCCGTCTATAGACATTCGCCACGTCGGCTGCCATGGTTCGTGCCGAAAACCTCTCTTCGACTCGCGCTCTCGCGGCCTGTCCTAAGCGCTCCGCCGATGCAGTATCATGCATGAGCCTTCGACACATCAACGCGAGGCCGTTAGGATCTCCAGGCTCGACCAAGATGCCGCTGACACGATCTTCGATCACCTCCGGGATGCCTCCAACTCTGGTCGCGATCACTGGAAGACCCACCGCCATCGCTTCCAGTAATGCCATGGGGATGCCTTCATGGAGGGACGACAAGACGAACATATCCATCGCCTGCAACAGCTCGTAGGTATCCTCCCGATGCCCCAACATCACCACTCGCTCGGCGATGCCCAAGTCCTGAGCGAGGCGACACAACTCTTGATTCAGTATTCCATCCCCAACGAGCCAAAGCTTTACACACAATCCCTGCTCCGTCAGGAGCTGAACGGCTTTAATGAGGTGAGGAAATCCCTTCACCGGCGTGAGTCGCCCCACTGAACCGATCACGCAGACGTCGTCAGTCACACCGAAGGCCTTTCGCTTGGCAGAGCGCATTGATCCGTCCGGCAGCGCGTTCAACTCGATGCCGTTCCGAATACAGACCACGTCGGTCGCCCCGGTCCGACGCAGACGGCGTTCGATTTCCGAGGAGACGGCAAGGAGGGTGCTTACATATTGTTCGTGGACTCGGCGCTCTACAGACTCGTAAAAGGCCATCTTCCAGGCGTTGACACCGGAGAACGGCTCCGTCAATCCGTGCACAGTTCGCACTACATGAGGCACACCCGCCCAGCGCGCGAGCGGCGCAGCAAGGATCGTATCTTTATACTTGTGCGTATGGACGATATCGAAGCGTTTCTGGCCGAAGTAACGCCGCAGAGCCGTACCAATGCGGATACTGCTCCAATCCTTTTCGGGAAAGATCTCCACTGGAATGCCATAGTGTAAAAGCTCCTTTTCGAGCCTGCCTCCATTGAACAGCACGACCGACAGGTCGATGTCAGGCATTCGGGCAAGTTCAGCGATTAGGCTTTTTAGTTGTACTTCGGCACCAGCCCACAGATCGGCGACGGCAACATGACAGACGCGGATGTTACCTTGGCTCAGCGGTTCTAACATGAGACTTCTGCATTTCACCGACGCGCTACGTCACGATGGATATGCAGCACGTCCCTGCCCCAACCTCGGCAGCCGAGCCGCGCGAGAGAGGGCGTTGCTGGTGAATGCCGCAGAACCGAAGTTCGCATTCTCATTTTCTGAGATATTGCGAAGGGCAACGACTAAGCCCATCATGACCCACATGCTCGGATACCATAACGTTGAGATGAACACGCTGCTCATGATGAAACCTATAAGGCTTCCCTCCATTGCCCTCGCGAGATAAACACGCACATCTTCCCCCGGCTTCATAATTTGCCCATGTTTTTCTTTTATTCGCGGAGACGCAAAGGTCTTTCTTACAAAGGCCAAATCCCTGTAACACTGAAACAGCATCCCGCCTACGATGACGATTCCAGCCAGTCCCAATTCGGCAATGAGAGTCACCCATGCAGAATGAGCCTGCCGGCCCGCAAAAGATCTATCATGGAATGATTGGCCTGCTTCATATTCCCCTATGGTCCATGGAAAATTGCTTTGCCCAATTCCGATAATCGGATTATGGAAAAACATGTCCATTCCGATGCCCCACGTATACAGCCTTGCTCCTCCCGTCCCTTCCTCACTCATCGTCTCATCACTCGTGGAAGACAAAATTTCATCCCAGTAGGTTTGTGGCGCAAAGAGCACCATAAACATTACGACGATTAAGAGAACCACTAGAGCGTTCCCTTTCTTCGGTGAGCGATACCAACAATAGGCTCCAACTGAGGCAAGCCCAATGAAACCGCCACGCGATAGCGTCGCCATGGCAGCAAGGAGGAAGGTCCCAAGAAATGCCAAGTACTTTATCTTCTGAACTGCACCGGTCGCAAAAAATAACAGGAAATAGGCAAACGGAACGACCATGTCCATGACCATGCAGAAGTCGTTCTCATCACCCATCCAGGCACCGATTCCTTGCCCCCCTTTGATCGTCCCCATTATGGCCAAGAAAGCATGAATGCCGAGCCACATCTTGATGAGCGTCATCATTTTTTCAGTAGAATCTACGAACACCGTGATACCGAGATACACTCCATATAAGAAAATCATGTCTTTTAAGGTCATGAGGGCCCAGAAGTTATTCATGGCAATCGGGACATGGATCGCCATGACCCCAAACAATGGAATCCATAATTTCGTCTGGAGCCGTGAGAAGTTGATCCTGCCTGATCTCAAAGCACTCAAGAAAATCAATACAGACAATCCGGTCCCAAAAGGTATAACTCTTAGAGGAGGCACTAACTCTTCCGGCCGTCCAAATTCGAAAAGAAGATACACAAGCACGAGATAGAACCCGGCCTTGCTCTCGGGAGCAGCCGGTTCCTTTCGTATCTGGTTCTGAGTCACAACCGGTGCCAGGCTCGGAAGCTCGCCTAACATCCCCTGACCAGTTGTCGGGATACTACGGTCCACAGATGGCATCATGCGATAGTACTTAGAGATGCGGAATACAGGTCAGCGTACTGATGTGACATCCGATGTGTACTAAACTCTTGCTGGACTCGGACCGCTCCTGTTCGTCCGAGAGAATGCATGGTGGTCGGCTCTTCCAGCATTTTCATTAGAGAGGCAGCCAGTTCTGCAGCATCTTCTGCTGTCACAAGCATCCCGGTTTTCCCCTCTTCGACCAATTCCGGATTTCCGCCGACTCTCGTAGCCACCACCGGTTTCCCGGCTGCCATGGCTTCGAGCAGGGCCATCGAAAGTCCCTCGGACAGCGACGGGAGGACAAAGACGTCCATCAGCGCCAAGAGCCTGGGAATGTCTTGCCGCATGCCGAGCAGTCTGATGTTTTGCTCTATCCCAAGCCTCTTTGCCTGGTCCTTCAACGGCACTTCGAGTTCTCCACGACCGGCGATGATCAGCACGGTGTTCGGGAAGCGCTTGAGAACTGTCGGCATGGCCTCGAGAAGGAATGTGTGTCCCTTGACCGGATAGAGGCTGCCGACGGAGCCGAGCACGATATCGCCCCCCTGAATGCCGAGCTCTAACCGGCACCGTTCGACCTCGGCATCATTCACCGGCGGACCGGGCGTGACGCCGTTATAGATGACCTTGATCCGATCGGCCGGGATTCCGACTCGTTCAACCACGAACCGCTTGAGATCTTCGGACACGGCGACCAGCATTGCTGTTCTCGCAATGATCCTATACGCTGCACGCCGGCGCGCTTTTTCCCAGAAATAATTTTTCCCATGGATCGTCCCAATGAAAGGGATGCGGGCCAAGCGGGACACGATCCAGCCATAGACGATGGCGCTGAACTCGTGTGCATGAATCAGCGCCACTCGTTCTCGTCGTATCAACCGGAGGCAGTTGAAGAACCATCCCAGGTGGAGCGGCCCAGACAGCGGCATGATGATGGTTTCGACCTCCAGCCGCTCGCATTCTGTTTGAAGCCATCCCGGGCGAAAAAGCGCAACCATCACTCGTCGACCCTCCGTATTGAGAGAGGATGACAGAGAACTGATTACCCGCTCCGCTCCACCTGGTCCGCTGGTGGTGGACAAATGAAGGATCGTCTGCTTTGGAACGTGGGGACTCATAGGCTCTTGGAAGGATGGGGCAGGACGGGAGGAGGTACCATGCTTCTGCTCGCCGACGCCAGCTCCTCCGCCAGACTGTCGCAACAGCGAACGATTTGGCTGAAGCAGCTTCTGAAGTGCTCAATGGGCCGGCCGTAAGGATCTGCGATTTCAAGAGGGCCCTTCGCATCAAAGCATCCGAGCAACACGACTTTCCCCTTGCTCTCCGGATAAAGATTCAGCACGCGTTTTTTTTGCGCCACCTCCATCACGACGATGAGGTCCGAGTTGTTTACCTGGTCGGCGTCAAGCTGGGTAGTGGCATGATCATCGAGGGAAACGTGATGTTCACGCGCAGACGTTCTCGTGTTCCAGTGGGCCGGTTTCCCCGGAGTGGTGCCGAGCCCGGCGGAGCGAACAGTCAGGCCCATTCCTCGGCCCTTCAGCAGGGACTGAAAATACATTTCTGCAAACGGGCTTCTGCAGATATTCCCTTGGCAGACGAACAGGACCGACGTCACCGTGCCCGGCACGCGAGTAATCCAACGGTGATAGAGACGCCTAGCCGCGCGACCGGGGGCAGACAAGTAGTCGAGGCCTTTCTTCATGGCGCGGAGGACGTCCCAGATGGAAGCACCGGTCACGTCGGTCAGCCAGGCCCGATACTCCAGTTTGGCCGGGCCCATATCATCCCGCCGCTCGATTTCATAGTGAAGATCGCTCACGGACAACTTGCAGAAATTCCTCAGACACCGCCACCGCGACTCAGCAGTCTGGGGCAGATCGAGGCTTTCCTTTGATCTCGTCACTCTCAAAAGAAGATGATCGAGATCACCGAGTAACCACCGGCTTTTCGTACCGACCCGATACGAGTCCCTCGGAACAATCTCCGAAACCCCGTTTACCATCCGATGCAGTAAATGCGGCAGGTTTAACCCCGCATCGATCGCCAACTGCAGTGATCCCCAGAACCGCCCATTGATTTCCATCAACATCGGCACGCCCGATTCACGGTCCACCTTGAACTCCACCATGGCGACGCCGTGCCATGTTACCCGTTCAAGGAGTCTCACCGCATAACTGGTCATCGGCTCAGGCAAGGCGATGCTTTCGCGGAACACGCTTACTCCGCCGGCGGGAGGCTTTTCCCTAATCCGCCGGTGAGCAAAGAGGGCAAGAGGTTTCCCTTGGTCAAAGAGGCCGAAAATGCCCTGACCTGTTCCCTCGATCCTCTGCTGGATGAGCGACGGTGAAGACAGATAGGGAGTTCGCTTGTACAGTTCCATCAATTCATTCCTGGATGAGACCACATGCACTGTGGTCTTTGTCCATCTTCCGTCGACCTGCGCCAATGATCGGCTCGGCTTCACCACGACAGGGTATTGTGTGATTTGTTCAGCGATGCCATCGATGTTTCCATCCGGCACGAAAATGGTGCCGGGAGTCGGGACACTCAATTGTTGAGCCAGCTCCATCAACCGGTATTTGTCCGAGACGAAGTCATAGGCCTCCCATGATGGAATCGCGGCCCCGGCCAGGCCGAGCCCTTCTTTCACTCTCGCAAGGACTTGGGTGGTGCTATCCGATATTGAGAATACGAACGATACTCCATTGATTTGTATCGCGCTCTTAATACTCTCAATAAAACCTGATGGATCGCTCAGTGGCGAGGGGTACTTCCACTTATCGGTACAGTATCGGCTTGCCCCGGCCAGGGAGGATTCGGTTTCGGCCGCGACAATGACAGGGATGCCGACCTGTCCAAGCCCCCTCGTTGCGGCAAGTGCGGCCCGTTCATTCCCGTCGGTGATCAGTACAGGGGGATCGAGGGACGAGAGTTGTTTGTCGCGGATCGGGCTCGTCATCTCAGACCGGACAACGCCAAGGCAAAGTGTATGACTGAAGATGAAATATCTTGATGGAATCCGACCCGCTTGAGGTCGAACGGATCGTCCGACCCATCCCCGACCAAACCGGTTGTGCAGCCGACTGCAGCGAGATACCCGCTCTTTCTTGCCGAATCCTTCAATTCCTGATTGCAGTTGCCGTTGGGATAGCAGAAGACCGGGACCGGTTTAATCCCCTGCTGGAGCATCGCTTGCCACGATCCGCTCAGTTCACGCTCTGCTTCCGAGAGCGCCACTTTCGTCATGATTCGATGGGTACAGGAGTGCGACCCGAACGTGACTCCATGAGAAGCCATCTCCCGAACTTCATCCCAGTTGAGCAGCACCCGCTTCTGAGGCAGGTCTATCTTGAGCGCCCATCCCAGCCGTTCCACGAACCGGGCGATGAGCTCTGGGTCTAAGTCTTTACACCATTCGATGAGCGTATCCGCGTCGAGACGGTTCTTCGCATTGCACCGCGCGAGCCATCGGTTCATCGCTTCCACCCCAATGTCCGGGATCTCCCTGAGCACAGTATTGATCGCCTCCTGCACAGCGTCCTCGGTCCTGTTCCCACGAGCCTGACCGATCAACCATGCAAGGCGGTCCGGCCAGAACCAGTTGGACGTGCCGATATAGTCGGTGGCGAGAAAGACTGTCGCGGGGATACCGTATTTCTTCAGCAAGGGGAAGGCGTATTGATAATTATCCCGCCAGCCATCGTCGAACGTCACGACACAATACGCTCGTTCCGGTTCCAACCGGCCGGTCTGCCTCATCTCCACCAATCTCTCGATCGGCAGGATCGTGAACTGTTTCTTGAGGTAGGCCATGTGGTCCTCAAACGACCGATCCAACACATACATCCCGGGCTGAATATGCTCTTCACGGACCAGGCTCTCGGAAACGACCCGATGGTAGGTCAGGATGGCCACCCGCCCTCGATGTCGGGCACGAGGCATACCGGAGTAATAGTACCCTTCCGCTAAGATCCTCCATGCCATCAATTTCAGTTCCCCGATCATCTTTCCCTTTTGACCACACTCATGGACGGATGAGTTCTGGATGCCATACCAACGACCACAGGCCGATCAGCAGAAAGATGCCTCTCACCATCAAGCCGAACCGCCGGAGGGCTTGTTTCGTCATGGCATGAGGCCCCATACCGTTCCCTTACTTTTCTTTATCGCTTCGATGGAGTCCAGGACACGATGCGCTCGCCGCGGAAATACCGCATCCACGCGTCGAGAATAGAGAGATTGACCATGACGAAGAACGACGGGATTCGCAGCATCCCGACGCTCGGTACCCGCCGTGACAACATGTACACCAGTGCCAAAGAGTAAAAGCCGGCCTGGACGAGCAAGATGGCTCGATAGACCGGTGAGGACAGAGCCAGCCAGCCGTTTGCGACCAGTGCGGCGATCATGGCGAACGGAACCAGCCACCGGCACAGTTTGTGGCTGAACAACTGCCAGGCGAATAAATGATACCGCAGAGGGTTCAATAACGATACGCTTCGCATGAACACGGAGATGCCCCTGACGACCGTGCGGACCTTCCGTTCATACTCCTTTCGCTGGTCGAGGAGATTATGATAGTAGCCCACGCTGTCCGGATCGGCCACGCCGCGAAGCCCAAGGCGGACGCTGCTGAGCAATGTATTGAAGTCGCTTTGCAGATCGGGAGCCCATTCACGGCAGACAGTGCGACGCGCGGCAAAGAACGAACCGCTCAGGCCGACCAGCGTGTTCACCCTCGTCTCCAATTTGCGCAGCCACATCTCATAGCGTACATACGCGCCTTCCCCGCTGACCGCGCCGTCTCCATCGATGAATCGATCCACGCTGCTGACGCATCCGACCGATTCATCGGCGAAGTTCTTCACGATGGACGAAACGGCTTGAGGCTCCAGGATCGTGGCGGTATCGGAAAAGACCAGAATTTCACCATCCGTCGATTCAACCGCCAGCTGCTGGGCGGCTTCCTTGCCGCCCTTTCGGTTGGATCTGATGAGGCGCACACCGGAGGTCTGGAACGATCGCACGATATCGTCGGTCCCGTCCGTGGAACAGTCCGATGCCACGACGATCTCCATCCGGTCGCGCGGATAATCCAGCCGAAGCGTATTCGTCAGCTTGTCATGAATCCGCTTTTCCTCGTTGTAGGCCGTAATAATGAACGATACTCTTGGGCAGACAGGCGCCGCTTGCACAGGCCGATTCCGGATCGCGGATAGCAGGAGCAGCATAAGGGGATACCCGGCATAGGCGTAAAAGATGAAGGCGAGCGACAGCCAAAACAAGCATTGTGTATAGACTGACACATCCATGTGATCAACCTACCTCAACGGCTCTACACAAGGACGATGACGGCTCTGGTCCGCTGTCGCGCGTCCGTGAAGAGGGACGGCGGGATCCGAACCCTCGCCACACAGAATACGATCGAGCTTCCGTATGTCCTGCTGCTCCACGAAGCGATGGGTCGGCACCGTCACCAGACGTTCCACAATATCCTGCGCTCCTGGAACCGGTCGGACCGCGATTCGATCCGCGAGCTGCGGGATGTCCTGAATGGTCGTCGGATAATTGGGGCTGATTCCGGCGCCGACTTCCCGACTCCTCTTGCAAGCCGATGCTTTAGCGGAGCGGTCCCGCATCAACAACGGCAGCCTGAGATACGCGCTCTCGGAAAAGGCCGACGTCCTGACGTCCCGTCCATCCAATCCCAAGTCTTCCATCAGACGACGCGCTGTCGCCCTTCTCTCTCGGTTCATTTGATCCAGGCGATCGCTCCAGCCGTGCAGTAAGCAGGCCCGTAGCTCATCCATACGAAAGATGGGAAAATCGGTGTAAAACTTCGTTTCGCCAAGACCGAGGAAGGGCAATCCAGCGGGGAACCAGTACAAGCCGGGATGGATGAATACCCTCATGAGGACTGTTTCGATCCAGTTGCAAATAGTCTCATGAACCGGCGGCTCCGGTACTTGCCGGTATTCGGCCTCAACCAACTCCGTGATCGCGGGCGAGAAACTCAGAATGATTCCTCCTGTTCCTGAAGTGAGATTCTTTCCCCGGCCAAGACTAAAGAATGCCACGTCGCCCATTGTGCCGGCCTGCCCCACGCTCGACTGCGCGCCCATCGCCTGAGCCGCATCTTCGACGACCACGACCCCCTGTTCGCGGCACAACTGCTTGGTGCGGGCCACATCCGCCGTGAACCCGAATAAATGTGTGGACAGCACACAGAGGACATCGCCATCCACGAGGGATTTCAACTCGTCGAACTTGAAATCCAACGTCTCCGGATCAACGTCACACAAGACCACCTCCAGGCCGGCCTTGACGATGGCCGAAGGCACGGAAAAACAGGTGTAGGCCGGAATCACGACTCGCTGTCGCCTACTGCCCGTGGCCAACGCCTTGAGGATGAGCGTCAACGCCGCTTTTCCCGACGAGAGGAGAAACACGGCGTGAGCCGAAAACCGATCTCTGAGACCTTCCTTCAATTGATTCCGATACTTTACGCCGCTGAAAAGCCCGAGCGGCGCACGGAGGAGATGCTGCAGAGGAATCAGGGCCGCCGTCGGGGGAAGAGTCCGCTGTATTTTCACGGCAAATACTTCACAATCATCGGTCCGACAAGCTTCGTCACGGGCATCGGCAGGTGTCGCCACATTCGAATGGCCAGTCGGTACTTCGGATTCTGCGGGTTCAATTTAGGCAGCTGAGTGTCTTTGGAGAGCCAATAGTACCAGTACAGTGGGAGCGGTTTGGCCCCCCACTGCTCCTTGAACCGATACGTCCCGCTGCCCTTCGATGAACGCCCAAAATCAAATACCCGGTATCCTTGCTCGCAGGCGTATCGAAGCACCGATCCATACAACAACATATTCGGCGCCATCCGCGCGTACCGACGGTCGGAGGCCGACCAGCAAATTTCCATGATTTGCCGAAACCCATAAAGGAATCCGGCCGCCAGAACCTGATCGTCAAGATAGACACAACATAACCGAGTATCCTTCTGGAACCGGCTCAATATTTCCTTGAAGAACTCTTTTCCATAAACCGGAGTTCCCAAATCCCTCATGGTTCGGGAAAACATTTCGTAGAAGTCGTCAAGAAGTTCCACACCGCCCGTGCGCACATGCATCCCTTCTTTTTCTCCCCGGCGAATCTGAGAGCGAAGCTTCGGTGGGAAGCTCCTCATAAGATCATCGAACCGTTGGGGAAGATCCAGCCGCATAGAGACCTTCTCATCCCTCAGCGCCCATGACATATCGGTCGGCTCGGTGTGGCGCAGTTCGATATGGGCTGCCTTCAGTCGACGTGCGCAGGCTATTGCGTGACTGAGCAGCGCCTCTTGCGCCTCCAACGTGTCGGCCAATAACCCGCCATAATTGAGATAGGGAAGCGAAACGAGAAACCGACCGAACATCCTACTGTTCAGATAGACCAAAGGAAGAACGCCTCTCACTGATCCTTGTGAATCCTTTGCCAGATAATAATAGACGGGGTGTCCGAAGGCGGCCGTGATGACGTGACGCCACCCTATCAGGTGATATCCGGCCGCATGCGGATGCGAATTGACATAGCTGTCCCACACCGCATCGCCGGCACTATCTTCGATCTGCTCGACAGAGATGGATTCCATGGATTCACGCTGGAGGGAGGCCAACCGTACCATTCAAACCGTTCGTGCAACGGCACCGAACAGGTTTATCGACACGCCGGTCAGTTTCCTATATGCAAATTGAGCGCACTGCCGCCCCTACTGCCCTTTCGCAGCGCCGTGGTCATCGAGACGGATTGGATGGCTTCGTCCAGCGCTTTTCCCATCGCACTCCATGCATAATTCCGGCGGACGCAAGCCAGACCGCTTGTGCCCAACCGGCGAACTTCCCGCTCATCGGCCAATATCCGGACCACCTTATCCGCAAAGGTCTGGGGATCACCGGCCAACAGCACTTCCCGGTCGTCCACCACATCTAACCCATCGACACTGAGTGGCGTTGCGACCATTGCTTTCTCCATGGCCATGGCGGCAAGGATCTTATTTTTCACCCCTGACCCGACCCGTAAAGGACACACGAACAGGGCTGAACTACGGATATATGGACGGACATCGTCCACCTTCCCGGTCACATATATGCCGGGACGTTTTCCGTAGGCCTTCAGTCGCTCCGAAGGATCGCTTCCGACGATCCAAAACGTCGCATCGGGGCATTTCCGCCTCACAAGCGGCAGGATATCATCGGCAAAATGTATCGCGGCATCCTCGTTGGGGCCGTATCCCATTACTCCGGTGAACACCAGCTTGCCGGGCTCCACCTTCGTGGCATCCGGCGTGAAAAACTCCATATCCACGCCATTCGGGATGGTAAGCGTTCGCATGTCTTGGGAAAGGCTCTTAATCACCTGCTCATCGACCGGCGAATTCGTGATGATCAGGTCAAACACACTCCCCAATGTCCGCTCCAATCGCCTCATGCACATCAGCATTCTGTAGGCTGCAAACCGCTTCGACCATCCAGGCTCCGATCGGACCGTTCGCGTCGCCAGGTGAGTCATCGAATCGTGGAGATCAATGATCGCCGGGATGTGCCGTGTTGGATCGACATATTGCGCCATCATGATCAGATCCACATAGATCAGATCAATATGCTCCTCTCTGCATAGTGTCAGGATCGACTCGCGCACCGATCGGAAGTATCCGGGACAGTGATATTTGGTTTCAAAGTACGCCGCCTGCCGCAGCCGATGCTGCTGGCGTCCCCACCAACTCGGCCCCGGAGGTTCCGGCAGCGTCACAATCCTCTTAAAGACATCCCGACTAGCCGGATCAGTCACATACGAGCGATACCGCTCCGGCGACGAGCAGCGGGCTGCCAGAATCAACACGTGTTGCCGGGCCAGTTCTCTGCACAGATTGAACAGCCGAGGAGAGCCGGGCATTCGCGAGGTGGCCGGAATGTCCGTGGCCAACACAAGAATCTTCACCGGGTGGTTCTCTCAGCCGAACAGATGTGTATCACCGATCACCAGCAGATGCCGTCATACCTAGCCGTGAATGTCTCACGGCCGCCGATACGGGCCAAATCGATGATGAGTTGGTCCGCACGCATCCGTTGCAACGCAGGGCCGAACTCCGGAGAGGCGTAGCCGACGACCACCACCTGCGCCGTTTCAACCGCTTCTTCGATCCGCTCGGTCAGGATCGAAGAGAGATGGGGAATATGCTCCTCGATAAAGCGCTTATTGGCGCCGATAAGCCGACTGGTCATCACGTTTTTGTCATAGATCCTGATTGAAAATCCCTTGCCGAGCAATGTTTCTATCACCTCAACCAAGGGACTTTCCCGCAGATCGTCCGTATCCGGCTTGAAGGTCATTCCCAGAAATCCGATGCGCTTTCTCCCTAGCCCGATAATCTTATTGATCACCCCTCTCACGTGCGCGCTGTTGCTGGCCATAATGGCGTTGAGCAACGGCGCCTCCACATCATGTCGCTTTGCCTGGTAGGACAGCGCCCGGAGGTCCTTGGGAAGACAAGATCCGCCGAATGCGAATCCCGGCTTCAAATAGACTTTCGACAAATTCAGCTTGGTGTCTTTGCAGAAAATGTCCATGACCTCGTGACTGTCGATCCCCAACTTTTTACACAGAATGCCGATCTCATTGCCGAAGGTGACCTTCAACGCATGGAAGGCATTGTCGGAATATTTGACCATCTCCGCGGCCCGAATGGACGTCCGGACAAACGGAGCCTCGATACCGCCGTAGATCTGGGCCAAGACGTCCCCCTCTCCTTGCTTGCGCTCTCCGATGACGATCTTCGAGGGATGGTAGTAATCCTTAACCGCTGTTCCCTCGCGAAGGAACTCCGGGTTGTAACAGACGAAGAAGTCCTCGCCGACCTTCTTTCCCGAATGCTTTTCAAGGATCGGAATCGCAACGTCCTCAGTGGTCCCCGGCAGGGTCGTGCTGCGGAACACCAACGTATGCGGCGTCTTCTTGCCGGCCAACGCAACGCCGATGTCCTCGCAAACGCGCTCCAAGTACGTCAGATCAAGGCTGCCGTTATTGTGACTCGGCGTACCCACGCAGAGGAAGGAGATATCGGTCTGCGCAATGCCCTCGGAGGACGACGTGGTGGCGTTGAGCAGACCGAGCGTATGAGCTTTGGCGATCAGATCGGCGATTTCCGGCTCGACGATCGGCGGCGTTCCCGAGTTCAGTGTCGCCACTTTGTCGGCATTGACATCCACTCCGATGACACGATGGCCCCCTGCCGCCAAGCACCCTACTGATACGGTTCCGACATAACCCAGTCCAAAGACGCTGATCTTCATGGTCAATATCCTCTCAGTGGCGATGACAAACCGAACAACTCACGAAATTATCAGTAAACCTAAGCTTAAGGACTGACATTCATTAATCGCGCAGTAGCTGGTTTTTAACTTCTGATGGCGCAGGCTCGCTCGCCCGGCGCAACCAGATCTCCCGCCAGTAGGACGGAATGGCCCGAGGACAATTCAGCCGCTGTCGCGCATATTCAGAGTTGCAAACGACTCCATCCAACATGATGCATGGTTCTTTCATGGTCAACATCTTGCCCGTCGATTCCTCGATGATCTTTGTCACGGACTTTCGCACCCTGACGATGCGCCCGCAATACGGTGCCATTTCCTCGAAATCAAACATGAGACCTCGATTCCTGCTTCTTTGGTTGAGAGTTTGTTCGATCTCCGACTTCATTTTTATCTGCACGTAGTCCCCTGCCTGAAAAAACAAACGGCCCGTAGGAGTCTGGGCTCCCTCCTGCACTTGAGGATTTAATGAAGGGATTGGACGTCCGCTCAACCACAGGTGCATCCACTCGCTGAAGCGCTTGACAACTCGATAGCCTATCGGCGCATGTTCCAGGAGCCGCCTTAATGAGGCGAGAAAAAGCACACGCAACACGCGTCTCCCGGAGTGATTTCCAGTCACAATATCAAACAGGTACTGTCGCACATCCCACCAAGCCAGTGACTGAGTCGCTTCATACATCTGAGTCGCCTGGCAGGAGTAGCGCGGTCCATCCCCATCCACACCCGATGGCTGACGCGTCTTGGCAATTACCAGAGCTTCCGTACATCCGCCGGCGCCAGCCTTTCTCACGGAGGCATATCTAGCTCGACGGCCCTCCCTTTCGTCTACCGGCTTCAGCCACTCGTCTTTCCAAAAAAGATTGCACTCGGCCTGGCAACCGTCATGGGCAAGCCCATCGCAGCGTAATCCATCAAGGTGAACGGTGGATTGAAGACGCCGTCCGGTTCCAGGCTGACGCACCATGTCGCAGGTCTTGTGTGCAACTGCGCTGACATGAAACCGTTTTCCACAGTACTGGAACATCTCCGGCATAAACGGCAACCCATCTGCACACGCATTCTGATCCAATGTAGCCAGAATTTCTTCCTTGCCTCGTACTTCGACAAGATCCCCGGCCCGAAATCGTGACAGAACCCATGCCATACTGCCACTCTCACAATGATTCGTGAAAATACTCGATCGTCTTTTGGAGGCCTTCCTCCAACGTTACTTGCGGCTCCCATCCAAGGATGGCTCTGGCCTTTCGAATATCCGGTCTTCTGACCTTGGGGTCATCGACAGGCATCGGGTGATGTTCTATCGTAGAGGAAGATTTCGTCAGCTTTAAGACCATCTCCGCAATCTCTATCACCGTAAGTTCACGCGGATTTCCAATATTGACTGGATCATGGAGACTTTCCGGTAGAGACTTGGATTTCGCTGAAAGAAAATCTGTTCGATTCGTCCTTTCTTCAACGCTGCGGTCGGATCCCACCATGAGCAAGGCGACAATTCCGCGGACCAGGTCATCCACATAACAGAAGCTTCTCGTCTGTTTTCCTTCTCCATACACAGTCAAGGGTTTTCCCTGGAGCGCTTGCACGATGAAGTTGGACACCACTCGCCCATCATGGGGTCTCATCCTCGGGCCAAACGTATTAAAGATTCGTACAATCCTCGTATCGAGGCCATGGTATCGGTGATAGGCCATGGTCAGAGCTTCGGCAAACCGTTTGGCCTCGTCATACACTCCTCGCGGGCTGATCGGATTCACATTCCCCCAATAGGATTCCGGCTGAGGATTCACTAACGGATCGCCGTAGACCTCGGAGGTACTGGCGAGTAAGAAACGTGCATTCTTGGCCTTCGCCAAGCCCAAGGCTTTGTGCGTTCCCATTGCCCCGACTTTTAGTGTCGCAATCGGCATATCCAGATAATCCTGGGGACTCGCTGGAGAAGCGAAATGCATGACGGCATCGAGAGAACCTTCCACATGCAAATAGTCACACACGTCATATTTGATAAAGGTGAATTGCTCGCGTCCCAGCAGATGAGCCACATTCTCCGGACGACCCGTACAGAAATTATCCATACAGACGACACTGTGCCCGGTTTTAACCAACAGTTCACAGAGATGACTCCCTAGGAATCCTGCACCACCAGTAATTAATATGCGCATGGCCAACTACTCCATATTTTAAAGTTGCACGAACTTACCTGCTCATATCGGCCTGTGGGCAGGACGGCTGGGGTGCGTCTGGCGGCGGTCATCGATCGTCACGATCGCGAAGTGATCGACTATACGCTCGCCCTACGAAGTCAAGCCAAGGAGGCCGCGAGATAGATTCTCATACTCATATGGATTTAAAGCGGTTCAAGTTTAATTGTACTGAACTGCTCTTTGTAAGGGGAGCCAAGGCGGTTACACATTGAACGCGCGACATCATGAACTAAGACTTCCCAATCAAACTGTCTCGCAATGCTGCGGCGCTTTTCGATGTAATCAATCGACACCTGGTCCGGGGCAAGGGATTCGGTCAATGCCCGCGACCATTCCTCTAGCGTGCTTGCAAGCATCATGACGTGCGCGAAATCCAACAGAGATCGAATCGGTGTTCCGACAATCGGTTTCCCTCCGGCCAAGTATTCATGGAGCTTAAGAGGATAGATATACTTCGTATAATCGTCCAGACCATACGGCATGATACAGACGTCAAAGTGTTGGGGGTAGTGAGCTAATTCGTTCACTGGCTTTCCGCCAAGAAAGTAGACATTACGCCGCGTGGACATCTGTCGCATATAATCTTCAACTTCCGGATGGGGAGCTTGATAGCCGACAAACACAAACGACCACTCTGGATGCTTGGTTGCCAGACTCAGGAGTAAGGGCCAGTCCAGCTGCTTCTTAAGCACGCCGGTGTACCCTACACGCGGGTGAGGAATTGCCCGCATATCAGACGGTTCGGCTACCGGAGCAGCGTAGGCTCTGTAATCAACCCCCTCCGGGGCAAAGGCTGTATGCGGGTTTATTTTGCCCTTCTTCTCTATCAGTCCAGGTGAAATCATGAAGACTTGATCCACCGACTTCATGATCCGGACCTCGTTTTCATCAGGAGGCATCTCCACGCTCGAGAAGGAATACTCATCATCAATATGATAACAGCTGATGCTGTATGGAATAACGGACAAGGCACGACCGAACTTCGGATGCCAGAGGTGGAGAATAATCCGATCACAACCCCGGGCAGTCAATATTCGTCGTGCTCGCCTAAGGCGCTCATCAAACGTGAAATCCACCAACCACTTGGGACGATGGAACGTAGGAAGCCAGAGTTCCGGGTAATATACTTGAAATCCCGGTCGCGAAGTTTCCGGAAACGATGCTTTGGGAATCGCTCGTGTTTGAGAGAGCGCTTCACGCCACTCAGGGGCATTGTGGACCCAGACCACCTGGAAGTATCGGGCGAGACGCGCCAAGACATGGTGCGGAGTTTTCCAATATTCGTTCCAATCGTGATAGGGCAATGCGATGACCCCGACATTTCGAAAGTAGGGATGGATGGTCGATTCCATGGTATTTCTTCTCTCAGTTGACGAGAGCCTTAACAAACGGTCGCAGAACATCCTTTGTGGCGACCGTAAGATCATCCGACAAACGTCTGCGATTGGTGAGAACCCACTTCATCATGGACGCGTAGCAATCGACTTTTTCGTTCAAGGGAAGCGGTACGCGCCCGATGACGCAGAGATATTCTCGGAACTGCCTAAAGTGTGGAAACACTATTTTCCCTAATTTGGTGGGGTCAAACCAGCGAGTCCTCCCTTGTCTATCCGGGTGCTGCGCCGTTGACTGAAGGACATGCGCTCTTCGGAAGAATAAATATTCCGGAATCTGATGAAAAGGACCATACAAAGACAGTTCTGCCAGGAACACCCGATCGGAATCCGCATAATTTCCGTGCAGGCGTGTCTGTTTGAGAATTCTCATCCTGACCAGTCCAAAGTCCGGTTCGCAAATGTGGTCCATACGTATGAGGTCCTGAAACCGCTGGTGTGGGATGGGCGAGTCGACCCTCAACGGCGGGTCGGTTCGTGGCAACTCCCTGCCATGTTCGTCGATATCCCGGGTTTTGGTGTAGCACAAAACCACCGCTGGGTCCGCGTCCAGCTGCTGGACGCACCGCTCGAGGCACTCCGGTGCACGCACGTCGTCATGGTGCGCCCACATGAAATATTCTCCGGATGACAACTCCGCAACTAGATTCTGATTACGACCATACCCTATGTTGGTCTCGTTCCGACGGTAGCGTATTCGCCGATCCCTGGCCGCATAATTCCTGCAGATATCAGCCGTTCGATCTGTCGATGCATTGTCCGATATGATCAGCTCAAAATCATCGAATGTTTGCGTCACTATTGAATTCAATGCTTGCTCAATATGTCGCTCGCCGTTAAATACCGGCATACCGATGCTCACTCGAGGAGATTGTCCGCCCATAACGCCTCTAATCTTTGCGGTTGTATTGGGAATAAGATGACTGAAAACAGCGAGAAGAGGAATGGTCTGCCGGCAAACCGATGAAGGTAAATCCGCCGAGACGCTGCTCCGCTTTCACTCCATTAACGATCCGGTAAGTCTGGAGCCTGCCACAGATTCCATCGGACAGGCCTGTCGCCACTTGAACGGAATAAACACCAGCCCAAATCGACTTTCAATCCCTTTCCCTGACTTGTAAAAGTCCGACGGTTCGACCTCTAAGACTCCGCAATGATCCAGCAGATCCTGGAACAGGGGGCCGATGGCGCCAAGAAATAGCGTCACACTATATCGGCCGGGCATAAGATTAAGAAAATCCACTTCAAGATCAATATGCCCTGCTCCGGGATTGATGAAAGGAATTTCAAAGTCCGTCATCCAGTTGTTCATCTCCGTCACTAAGGTACCGAGCTCCGTATAGATTCTAATTCCAAGAATTGGATGAGCGATTCTGGAATGGGCCAAGTAACAAAACCTCATGACTAATCGATCACCGCTACGAATAATCTTCATTGGGTTTCGATTCGTGTCCAGCAACTCAAGAGCGGTCAATCTGGCACCACCCGCTCCTCGCCGATCTCGAACCTCCGTCAGATTGAACCCCGATGCCTTACCTTCGCCAAAAGAAGACATATATGCTTGAATGACTTCCTTGGTCTCTCCGTCCTGCCGCACTTCGCCATTATCGATCCAAATGACCCGAGAACATAGATTTTCCACGGCCGCCATATTGTGAGACACAAATAGTACGGTCCTGCCCGCTGTTCGTATGCTCTCCATGGCACCCAAACATTTTTTCTGGAACCCCGCATCACCGACGGCCAGCACTTCATCGATGATCAAGATATCCGGATTCAGGTGCGCCGCAACAGCGAATCCAAGTCGAAGTCGCATACCGGAAGAATACCGCTTGATCGGGGTATCAATGAACTTTTCGACCCCGGCGAATGCCACGATGGCATCCATCTGCTCCATGATCTCGGCCCTTGACATGCCCAGAATCGAACCATTTAATATGACATTTTCCCTGCCAGTCAGTTCTTCGTGAAATCCGGTTCCGACTTCCAATAAGGAAGCCACACGTCCGTTCACCTCCATGACGCCGTCCGTCGGGAACGTAATTTTCGATAGGATTTTTAAGAGCGTACTCTTCCCTGCACCATTTCGGCCGATAATCCCAACGACTTCACCTGCTTGTATGGTGAGTGATACTTTCTTCAGTGCCCAAATACTTTCATACGTCATGTCCTCAGGCTTCAGCAGATTCTTCAGCCAGTTCACGACGGTTTCCCGAAGCATGGTCACATGCTGGGCATGTCCGATTTCATACCGCTTCGAAACATTTTTCAGCACGATTGCGTTTGACACAAGACCATCCTTTTTGGGCTACACCAAGTCGGCGAAAGACCGCTCAGCTTTTCTAAAGAAAATCGTTCCGACAACCAAAACCGT
The DNA here is from genome assembly GCA_030123625.1 of Nitrospira sp. Lineage (NCBI taxonomy): Bacteria > Pseudomonadati > Nitrospirota > Nitrospiria > Nitrospirales > Nitrospiraceae > Nitrospira > Nitrospira sp. Next base: position 3,602,205 of record CP126121.1, on the reverse strand, counting down.
CGCCGTGAACGCAATAGAGACGCCGAGGAGTTCCCAATCGATCGTTCGAAGTGGGGACAGGGAAGCTCGAAAGGCCTCAATGATACCGGTCAATGGATTCAGCACCAGCAGTTTTCGATATTGCTCTGGAATGTTCGTTGATGAATAGATGACCGGCGTGACGAACAACCCAATTTGAATGAGAAACGGCGTCGCATATTTGACATCCCGATATTTGACGGTCAGTGCAGCCAATATCATTCCAAGTCCATACGTCAATATCACCAATAGGAACATGAGGAATGGCCACAAGAGAATATGCCAGTCAGGGACCATCCGATAATACCCCAGTAATCCAACGACAAGGATCGTTCCAATAATGAAATCCACAAGACCACTCAACGCCACTGAGGCGGGGAGTATGGTCCGGGGGAAGTACACCTTGGTCAGCAGATTGGCATTAGACACAAGACTATTTCCGCACATGCCCAACGTCGTACTGAAGTATATCCAGGGTACCAGGGCCGTGTAGTAAAACAGAGCGTGAGGTGTTCCGTCGGTCGGCAAGCTCGCGATCTTGCCAAAGAGAACAACGAAGATAAGCATGGTCACCAAGGGTTGGAGGATGGCCCATGCCACCCCAAGAGCCGTCTGTTTGTACCGCACCTTCACATCCCGCCAAGCCAGAAAATAGAATAGTTCTCGATAACGCCACAGCTCTAAAATCCACCTAGTGTTGAGTCCCACTGCAGTTGCTCCTCGTTTGACTAATTATCTTGTGCGACTTCGCAGTTCTAAAAATATCTATCGCTGTTGCAACGGTTTAATGCTCCGACAAAGAACGGATCAGTTGAATTACCCAGTCCTCCCTGTCAGGCGAAACAGATGAAGTCCAATCTGGACCTTCTGCAGTTGCATTTGCCGAATATTCGCCGCTTCGAGGATTGAACCACTTCATCTCATAGCGGCCGGGTTCAAGCTTCACTGTGGCTCTCCCCCCACGAGGAAGATAAATGACATACAGCCGACCCGGCTCGGCAAGGCAGAATGATCCATCATTCACCAACTCGTCATGTGGATCGGTTTTCCACCATTGAAAGCTGGAAAAGAAGTGCACCATGTGAGCATACCCTGTGAGCATGGTCATGGTCTCATCGCCACGACCATTGACCCAGCCTCCTCCCGTATCGGGCCCCATTCCTGTTCCTCGCTTGGCTGTTTCCCCGGTTACTTGGTAGCCACCAACCATTGCAATTTCCCAGGCAACACGCCGCATTGCGTCAGCCGATGCAGCGGGAGGCTTATACGGTGCCCATTGAGGGTAATGATCTTCATATCCGTATTCTTCATTCACCTGCGGAATGATTCGTCCCGTACTTACCTGCTGCTCCCGCTGTTTCAACATCCAAGCATGCATCGGCCGCTCCCACATTTGGAAACTGGTCATACCGAACCAAGAAGAACTCCTGTCCTGATGATGATTCTTAGTCGGATGACTTGTAGCCAAATGTTGATAAGGATCTATTTCTTGGAGCCATATCCCGGTTTCATGCGTCCATGCCTCGCTGCGAAACCAGTCGAGGTCATCACCTAAATCCCAGGTAATATTAGAATAGCTCCCCAACCTAGTCACCGCATATTGCATATAACGGCGTTCATCTGCGGAACCTGCCTGGGGATGTACAAGAGTATCGTTCCACCCAAATATGATAGAAATAATAGTGTCTCGTTCACGTGCATACGTTAGCATTCGTTCAAACTTTCTCCAATAGTCAACATTAAACCTGGCATAATCAAACCCAGGATTTGTGATGTCATTTGATCGTTTTGCCATCCATGGATTCACATGCGATTGAAACCCACTTCCTGGCTTGATCGGCTCCGTCCAGAAATGGTCTGTTCTGCCATCCAACAACACGCGGATGCGATTGATATCCAGAGAGTGGAAACGATCAAGGATCTCCCGAATGGTTTTCTCATCGTCCCAGCCCATTAGCAGAAAGGCTGTCGTCCCATTGAGATAGTAATGCTCGCCCGTGCCGCTCCACAGAAAGTGCCAGGGGTACGCAGGGTCCACGTGGACCACACCACGGCGGCTGACATCAACCGCTTTAAACCTCCCTGAATACACTTTTTGAAGATTGTCCTGCCAGTAGCTGACCGTGTATTTATATTCGCCAGGCTCGGTCGGCATAAAGCGGACACGAAAGATGCTTCCATCATCTGAATCACAAAACCCCTGTACGGCAAGATCATTCACTTGCTCGTTCCCGCTGCGCGAGAACTTCGCATGCACAAAAACGTCTGTAAATGGGTTCCGCACACTCGGCTGTTCAACATTCAAGGTCACTTCAAGGAAGTCATATACCTCAACGGAATTGGATGATTGCACAAAGGTGATGTCAGGCAAAACGGTCGGATCAGTCCGATAAGATTGTTGAGCTACATCCGAGTGAGAATTGGAGCAACCCCATGATTGTAAGGCCAACAAGAGGACACTGACCATCAGAAACCGCAGCTTCGAATACAACTCACTTACTTTGCATCCATTGTCTATGAACAAATACTTCTCTACGTCAAGACGTGTCACCAATATTCCAGCCGCGAATACTTTATGAGGGTTCTGGTTCTGTGGTCACTCTGAAAAAGGGCACTCGTCCAAACGCTCGCTCTTGTCAAGCGTGGCAAGAATTGCCTTTTCCCTCTTAACCTCGACCCAGCCTCCAGCTCTCAACTTCCGTGGGCCTCTCAATGTTTCCAGCTATTCAAGCACCACCTTCCTCGCATAGAAAGCCTCGGCATATTTGGTTGACTTGGGAGATTCGATACCCCGTATCCGGAGGAGGCTAAAGAAGGTATCCTCAGTGAACCACTGTTTGCTTCGCTGTGTCGCAAATCCTTCCATGAGCAACCTGGCTTTGCTCTCAACAATTTCGTCCGACAGAGACACAAACAGATTCGGTTGGCCCAAATCTCCATCGTACTTTGGAATCTCATACTCGAGAATTTGATGACGGCGATACGTATTCCACGTCAATTCGCACACAACTCTATGGTCTTGGTGGAGATCGTGGCGATAATGCGTAAAAATAAGGTCCGGATCGATCACCTGCGGAAGGGTGTCAAAATACTCCTTTACCTCCTTGCCCTGATACGGCAGATAGCTTTCTCTAAACGATTTGGTAATGAGCTTCGTAGACTCGGCCCCCCGAAGAAACGCGGCCGCACTTTTCACCGCTTCCTTCCTGCGACTTCCTCTCGCCGTTAGAACCACCCATACCACACGACTGCCGGGATGGGTATGCAACAGCTTGAGAATCGTCCCGCCGCATCCTATCTCAATGTCGTCGGCATGAGCTCCGATGCAAAGAATATTCAACCTTCTGTGATCGAGCTGAAGCGGGAAGCTGGTTTTCACAGGAATCACCGGCACAAAGAAGAGAGCAGCGTAGGTTAGGAGGGGAAGTCTTTTCTCTCAGAACGTGGCTTCCACACTTCCCACGGCGCATCACCGTGCGCATACATCTCATCCAAAGCTTGCTTATCCTTGAATGTATCCATGGAGGCCCAGAAACCGTCGTACTTATATCCGATGAGCTGCTTTTCCTTAATTAATCTCTGGAAGGGTTCCCGAACCAGTTCCTCTCCTGGACCGATATAGCGGAAGATGTCTTTCTTGAAGATAAAGAATCCGCCGTTGATCCGAATATTGGTCTGGTTCATATCCTGAATCTTTTCGATATCGTCGCGTCCGTTCATCGTCACAACATGATAGCTCAGGCGCGGCTTGACGCAGACGAAACTGCCGATCTTGTCCTCTTTGACAAATTGATCAAGCTGAGCGGGAAGCGGAAGATCTGTGAGACCATCACTATAGTTTGCGAGGAACGTCCCTTCTCCGTCCAGGTATTTTTCCACCGCCCTCAACCGCTGTCCTATGTTGGAAGCAAGCCCGGTGTCGGCAAATGTGATTCGCCAGTCACTGATGTCTGCGTTCAACAGGTCTAGGCGTTTTCCACCCTCCGAAAGCACGAAATCATTCGAGATGCCTTCTTCGTAGTTCAAGAAGTATTTCTTGACGACATCGGCGGCATGGCCAAGACACAACACGAAATCCTTATGCCCGAAGTGGGCGTAGTACTTCATCACATGCCATAGGATAGGTCTGTAGCCGATAGGCACCATGGGTTTGGGAATCGACTCCGAGTATTCTCGTAACCGCATCCCCAAGCCGCCACAAAACAACACGACTTTCATGGTCTATACCTCCAACTTAGGACGGATTAGAGGGAGAATCTCCTGCCGGCATGACACTTTCTAACCAGAAGTATCAGTGCAGCAAGCGAACATTGACGTGCAGGACGGAGGCTCGCGAAGAGGATAGGCTATTAAGATCGAAACACGATATCAGCCAAGTGGGCAATGCACGTCCTAGATCTGATGAGGGCTTGAAGCCGCACCGGGCGATTCCGTCAATAACCGTCCTAAGCCAATTGCGAGCGGCTCTCATGCGAGGTGCTTGAGTCATTGAACCTGGATGTATCAGTTTCCTCAAATTACTGAATCTTCACCATCGAGGCCACAGAAGGGACCCCGTCTGAACTGATAATGAACAACATATAGTAACCCGGCGGTGCAAGGTTCGACGAACTTGGAGATTGAACCGTGAGTCCGCCAGTGGCCTGCTGAAATGTCAGAGGAACATATCGTTGATTTTGATCAAAGGCATGAGTCACTGCCCCAAGACGAATCAAAGCGATGGAGGAAATCCGTCCGGCATCAGGCGTCATCACCGAGAAATTTGTCGCATAGCTTACCGTCGAGGGAGCCGATCCGATAGTCGGCCGGGGCCCTTTAAACAAGTATGGAGGCGAATAGATCTCCGCGCTCAGCTGATCGGTTGGTTCATTGACGCCGGTGAAGCGACCGCCTCCCGCAACGAGAACCCTGGCATCAGGCAACAACAGGGCAGTTGAGTGATACAGTCGCGGAGAAACCATGCTTGCCAATTTAGTAAAGACTTTGGTCGCCGGCGACCACATTTCCGGTTGAAGAACCGCGGCGCCTACTCCAACCGCATCAGTGGTTTGTCCTCCGTTCGTCACCAACACATTACCATCAGGCAACATGACCATACTATGATAACCTCTGGGGAAATGCATGGATGAAACCTGCACCCATGCAGGAGACGATTGCATCATATCCAACACATAGGCTGTTGAAGCTGACGGCCTGACCTCCAGATCAGGGTTAATCGAAGTGCCGGTCTTCAAAATCTTTCCGGGGCGATACATGACCGCGCTTCCGCCATCCGGAGTACTCGAATCCACAGTCGTCACGGTTTGGGCTTGCACATTGAGTACTCTCGTCGGAACTGGAGCTTCTGCCGTACTGCTGTTCAATACGCGTCCATCAGGCAGCACAAACATATGGGGATAATAGGGAACATTCAGAGGCGCAGCGGTTAATTCCGACCAACTATTTGTAATTGGGTTATAGACCTCCGGAATACCGGCTATACAGCCACCACATTCTGTTTCCCCTGACGTGACAAGCATGCGTCCATCGGGCAACGCAGTTGCTGTAGGATACCACCGTTCAAACGACATCGGCTGGACTCTCGACCACGCCTGAGAGAATGGATCAAATATGTTGGCGACCCGCAATCCAAAATGTGCATCAAAATGCCCACCGACCACTAGGATCCTTCCATCCGGGAGTCCAGCAGCGCCATTGCAAAAAATGTTGTCAGTAACAGGCACTGGAAAAAAATTGCCGGAAGCTGGGTCCCAGACCCGAGCATCCGAGCCCAACCCTTGACCATCGGACGCAAGCACCTTTCCCGTTGGAAGCAGCGCCATATGCACTGCGACGATTGGCCATTCAAATGGACCGGCCCATTGTCCCACTTGATCGGGAGGCGGCGGTGGCGGCCCAGCCGCGCCACCGCGAAATGCGACCATTTGCATCACCCAGAGACTTTCACTGGTAAGTGGGGCGGTCGCGCTGTAGCTACCTACGGTAGAAACAATTCGGTCCTCGGCGATATCGCTATTCGGTGCAGTAATCACACGGTTTATAAACCCAGTACCGGCGCCGGCAGTGCCCCTGGACACCATATTGGCCCCGACAATGAGATCATTGGAATTCGTCGTCGTCACTGTCCCGCTGGAGGAATTCGAATTCATTCCAATCGACGCGGCAGTGACATCCACCGGGTTGACTCTATCCAGCCCGCTATATTCCAAAATTCGGATATCCGGGTATTGCGCAGCCACGTTGAAGCGCACAGTCACCGTATTGATACCCGCCTCGGCTTCGACGATATTCTTTGCATAATAGATCGACTGTGTTAGCGAGGACTGGTTTTTCGTTGGACCCACTGCCAATGCATATACATTTCCAACGGAATCAGTGACGGAGCTGACCGCCGCTGTGGTATCGTTCCATCCGACGACCACCACGTTGAGATTGCCCGCTGTTTGAGAACCGGAAAACGTTACCGGCACTGCCAGTTGCGCAGCTTGTGGCACGGCAAAGGCAAGCTGGACAAAGGATATTGAGCCGGCGGTCGATTGGTTCGTGGCTGTTGTAGACACGTTTGAGTACCCGCTCAAATTCCCAGCTGCATCCGTCGCTCTCACTCGATAACTATAACTGATCCCCGATGAAAGGCCGGTATCAGAATAGGTTGTTCCGGAAGAGGTGCCGACCTGGACAAAACTCGTGCAGCCGGCTCCTTGGCATCGCTCTACAAGGTAATTGGTCACTCCCACATTATCGGTAGAGGCTGTCCAGGCAAGATTGATAGTATTACTTCCATTCGCCGTGGCAAGAAGATTTGAGGGAGAGGTCGGAGGACTGGTATCGGATGTTCCACCCCCTGATGCGGCTTTAAATGCGACCATTTGCATGATCCATGACCCGGAGCTGGACAGTGGTGCACTGCCGCTATAAGATCCGACTGTCGTCACTATGCGGTCTTCAGCAATATCACCATCAGGAGACGTGATCATTCGTCTTGTAAATCCACCCCCGGGACCACTTGTCGATGTTGAGACAATATTTGCGGAAAAAATAAGATCATTGGCATTGGTGGTGGTCGCCGGGCCGCTGTTGCTCGAAGAGCTTGTGCCTGTCGCGGCTGCCGTCACATCAACCGGATTCAGTTGGTCGACACCGCTATATTCCAGGATCCGGATGTCTGCGTAAACAGCGGGCGTGGTGAATCTGACCGTCACCATGTTGGCCCCGGCCGCTGAAGAAAGGATCCCTCGCGCATAATAAATGGATTGGCTGAGTTGGTTGTTGTACTGCGTCGGCCCAATTGCCCGCGTGTAGACATTCCCCCTTGAATCGGTCACAGAGCTCACGGCCGCATTCGTATCGTTCCATCCCACGACGACGACATTCAGGTTTCCCGATCCTTGAGCAGCGGCATAATTCACCGACACGGCCGACTGCGGGCTTTGCGGGGTGGCATAACTCCCTTGAATAAAGGCGATAGCAGCATAGGCACTCTCGAACGAAAGGACAACGACGAGGATGAGTGCTGCGAAGGTGGCTGTGGCATGCATTGTTTGCAAACATTTCATCACACCGAACAGATGATGTCGCATAGATACCTTTTTCTTTAGAAAAAAACAGACGGAAGTTTTAGAATCATGAAACAGATTGGCAGGATACTTGATCTACCATTCCAGATGATGCGATAGGCGTTTCAAGCCAGACCTCCCCTTCTAAATGCCCTACATTAATCAGCTTGCAGCTTGTCGGTCAATCGGAGGAATCCTCACACCATCGCGCCTGAGGCTTCGTCATTCTTGAGCTCGGTCACATCTCGAATAAATGCCCGTATAGATCGACATACTCATCGATTGCTGCTTCAGCCGTGGGCAAGCGATGGAAGTCCCGTTCAAATTTTGCAACATCAAGAATTGTATAGTGAGGTCGTGGGGCCAGAAGCTTGCCGGACCTTCTACCAGCCTCCATCAGTTCTTTTAAGGGGATAGGAGTAATTAAACTGCGTGGCCTCCCTAATCTGTCCGCAAAACGTAGAGTTATGTCATAGGGTGTAACAGGATTGCGTGCGCTCAAATGATATATGCCTCTTGTTCGCCTTGCAGGATCATGCATGGCTTCTTCAATCGTAAAGATTGCTTCTGCTATCGTGGCATCTGCGAGATGAGCCACATACATGTCATCGACTCTCGTAAAGGGCTTACCCATTTGAAGCTCAGAACACGTTCTTTTAAAAAACCCTCCACGAGGCCCTTGCACTCCGTGCATCCGGACTATGGCCGATCCCACACGATATCTTTCCTGGACTTTTTGTTCCCCTAAGACCTTTGTCAGGCCATAGAACGTCGGCATAATAACCGTATCGGCATAGTTAATTGCGCCGCTGTGGTCCCTGGGTACTTTAAGCTTGTCTTCTTCCGTATATTTTTTGCCATGAACGTTGTCGCCGAATACAGACTCGGTGGAAAGATGCAGCAATAATATTTCCGCACCCTCCGCAGCCACTTCCGCACAAGCGCTCGCCAAGATTTCCGCGCTGCGTGTGTTTTTTTGATACGCTGAAAGAGCTGTTGGTTCTGCTGCGTACCTTTGTCCTTCGACTCCATCAAGATCTGTTTCGCCGGCGCAATTTATGATCGTTCTGACTTTATTTCCTGCCAACTTTCTAACAATGTCTTTAATTCCGCCTTCATCGGTACAATCAAAACCCTGCACTACTTCCGTTAAACCTTCTGTTTCCGGAACATTTTTGTGGACTAAGCCGGTAAGGGTGGTCCCTCCAGGATGAAACCGGCGCAGAGCATCGCCGACTTTCCCGGATATTCCAGTTACTGCAATATGTCGCATCAGACGGTACATGCCGATACAGCTGCTTTAAGCGAGGTTTGTTCAATCCGATTCATCCATGACATGATTGCAACCGACATCGACAACGGCTAGATGCCTGCGAACCTTTCGTCGAGATTTGCGTATTCCATGTCTTTTTTCGAGATGGTCCGATCCGCCACGGGCCAGGCTATTTCTAAACGAGGATCGTCCCAGCGAAGACCTCTTGCCGCCTCAGGCGCATAAAACTCCGACATTTGATAGAAAATTTCAGTCCCGTCTTTCAGGGTCTGAAAGCCATGTGCAAAGCGCTGTGGAATATACAACATCCGATAATTCTCTGCAGTAAGCTCCACTCCAAACCATTTCAGGAACGTGGGTGAACCCGATCTGAGATCAACGATCACATCGTACAAGGCTCCTCTTGTGCATCGGACAAGCTTAGTTTCGGCGTGAGGCGGCACTTGATAGTGTAAGCCTCTCAAAGTCCCTTTCCTCTTATTGAACGAGACATTGCACTGAACCAATTTCGTCTCAAGACCTTTGGAAGAGAACTCCTTCTCGCACCAAGAGCGTGCAAAAAATCCCCGTTCATCTTCGTGCTTTTCGAGTTCAACGATGTAGGCTCCCTTGAGCAAAGTTTCCCAAAAAATCATGCATACACTCCGAATCAGGAATAGATTCGCACCTCAGGAATCGGCACCACAAACTGCCCTCCCCACTCACGAATATAGCCGACCTGGCCCATGATTTCGTCTTTAAAATTCCAAGGCAAGATCAATACATAATCCGGCTTGGTTTCCTTGATTTTCTCAGGAGCAAAAATCGGAATATGGGTACCAGGAAGATACTTTCCCTGCTTATAGGTATTTCGATCCACAGTGAAGTCGATAAAATCCCCTCGAATGCCGCAATAGTTGAGAAGGGTGTTGCCCTTTCCCGGCGCCCCGTATCCCGCGATTGTTTTTCCTTTCCGTTTGGCTTCGATCAGGAATTCAAGTAACTTTCTCTTTGTCTCCTTCACTTGCTCACCGAAAAGTGCATAGGTTTCCAGTCGATCGAAGCCAATCGCCTTCTCTCGCCTCATCAGTTCCCGATACCGTTCCGTGACAGGCTGTGTTTCGTCATCGGCATGACGCCCATAGATCCGAATGGACCCTCCATGCGTCGGCAGTTCTTCCACGTCGAACAGCGTAAGTCCATGAGCCGCAAAAACTCGTTCGGCGCTCATCAGGGAAAAGTAGAAGAAATGCTCGTGGTAAATGGTATCGAACTGATTCTCCTGCATTAATCTCATCAGATGAGGGAACTCGATGGTCACGGTGCCACGAGAGGACAACAAAATTTTGATCCCCCCGACAAAATCATTAATATCCGGGACTTGAGCCAATACATTGTTCCCCAATACAAGGTCTGCCTTCCCCCTCTCGGCGACCAACTCTTTCGCCGTACTCCGCCCGAAGAACTTCACCAACGTGGGCACATTCTTTTTTCTCGCCACCTCAGCAATATTGACCGCAGGCTCGACTCCTAAGGCGGGAATGCCCTTGGCGACAAAATGCTGCAACAGGTAACCGTCATTACTGGCAAGCTCGACAACAAAACTCTTCGCCGTCAACTTAAGCCGCTCGGCGATCATCTCCGTATATCGCTTTGCATGCTGTACCCAACTGTCCGCGTAAGAGGAAAAGTACGCGTACTCCGTGAAGATGTCGGCCGGGCTGACATACTCGTTCAGTTGCACGAGAAAACACTGCTCGCAGACGTACACGTGGAGGGGGTAAAAGGACTCCATGGCATCCAGTTTGTCCTCACTCACGTAACTTTCGCAGAGGGGATGCATCCCAAGATCTACAAAAGTGGTCCGCAAGGGCGCTTTGCAGAACAAGCAGCTCCTTGTCTCCATATCGTTATCCCCTTCCCTTCACAGTAGTTTTTTGCTCTCTAGTGGATTGCCACAGGAATAGCTTCAGGTCACCGAGCAGCGGTCAGGAATGGAACCACCCCAGTTATCGGTCAGCAACTACATGCCCTGAAATCTGTTGAGAACGTTCAAATGTATGTATTGGGATTCGCCGTAATTCGGTCATTGACCAAGGTGTTTCTCCCAGACCTCGTCAATTCTATAGATTCCATATCCGCGATATCTTCGGCAATACACTTGGCCACATACATGTTCGCTTCCGGCGAATAATGCCGCTTACTCGGCACAAACCTCTCGGAGTCGTCCACTTGCATAAGACAGGAGGTAAGATCGCTATACTCAACACGGGAATATTCTAGTACATCTATCGCTAGCTCCTGCCGGGTCATCTCCGATGACATCCTCACAAACGTACCATGAGTCGGAAAATACACCACCATAGGAAGCGTTCCGTCTTCTCTCGCCACACTGATCAGTTTGAGCAAGATTTCGCTATTAAGGGTGATTTGAACGCGATCGGAAACTTCCGCGTTTCGGACAGGCCACCGAGGAAATTTTGAGGTGAGAAAGCGGAAGAGATAGGAGCAATCGAGCTTGGTCGAGTCCCACTCACTTTCATGGTAACCTCTATCATATTCGAGAAAAGGCAGTTGACCGATCGAACTCCATTTCGTTATCGCTTCCGGACTAGGGACCGGAGAATTCAATATGGCCAGATCTCCATTACTGAACGAGAACCTAGGCTTCGCAAAAGGAAATTCCCACTCAGGAAAGCTGATAAAGTTATACACGGTCATGGTACGTTCGATATCGTGACTGATCAAACCAATTACCATGATATCAGGATGCAATGGGCGCACATCCCGGAGATATCTCAAATAGGCTTGATCTAACCCATAGCCCGGAACTCCATAGTTGAGAACCTGACGTTCGTCTCCTACATATTGCTGTAGGAAGTATCCCCAAGTTTCCTCGAACTTGACTTCTTCTCCAAACGTAAAGGAGTCGCCGATCAAGGCTATTCGACCTCTGGATTCTTGCGTGAGCATTGACATATTTACCGTGGGACTACGAACCCCCTCCGCGCTACTGAGGTACATCCCGTCAACGCTTCGACGGTTCGCTCCGATACTCCAGCCCAAATAGTCATCATATTGGAGATATGATCCGTCGCTTGACATTCGCTTGAGGATTTCCCTGTTGCGCGCAACCTGGTCCTCCCAAATCCGGGGCCGTAGGTGAAGCCCCAAGAACATCTCTCCATACATGCTCGAAGTTGACAATAAACGAATCGAGAGTTCTACCGTCAACACAATTATGACAACAGGTGTGACGCCAAGGACGGTGGTCATTCGGAATCCGACAAATCCCCCACGCCGGCTTCTCATGTACTCGAATACTATAATGGCAACAGAGATTGCCCAAACGATCAGACCGAAGAGAAACACTCGGCCTGATGTTGTAGACAAGAACACACTAAGTGGTTGATCGCCTTTCTTGAACAGACCGAAAATCAGAATACCTGATGTGATCTCCAGCGCATAGATGCCGGCTAACAAGACGTAATCCATAACACTGTGCCAAGGTATAGATGAGGATTGGACAACCGAAAGGCAATCCAAGGATCCATCAACATTTGAGAGATACCGAAACTTAAGTCGCCATGGTGAAACCGGGTCGGCTATTCCTCCGAATAGTCCAAACTGACACAATTCTTAGGTGCTGCTGATTGACAAGCTGCCGCACTGTGCCGTGATTGGACCAGTTCGTGGATTGGCTCAACTATTTCCACGACAGGGGCAAACGAAAAATCACGCAAGAGACATTGGAGTCGCTGCTCGGTTTTCTTGAGGTTCAAATAGTGACGGAACCTCGAAACCAGTGGCCCGTCCATACGTGGTTGGTCGGGATCAATCTCCCAGGGATGCAGGTACATGATGCACCGGGTGCCTGCTCTCTCAAGCTGTCTCAAGAACATCCTGGAGGCGGAGTAGGGAAAGAGGCGAAAGTACCCTCCTCCAGCAATAGGGAGCTGAAGACCACATAGGTCTGCCGTAGGCAACGCCACTTCAATAATGTTGCCTGCCGTCGTGGTAATCTCGTGTACACCTCTTGCCGTACCTACTTTCTCAGAACGCGAGAATCGAGCATAGATACTAGAGTCGTAGAGATAGCCTTCCTCGACCAAAATCGCCAACGCCCATGGGGTCCGATCAGTGATCGAGAAGCTGGGTGCCCGATAGCCGTACACCATCTCTCCTGTCACGTCTTCTAAAATGCACTTTGCCCGCCTGACGTCTTCCCGAAACTCACTGTCTGTCTGATTAGTGACCAACTCATGCCCGTAACCGTGCGATGCAATTTCATGCCCCTGATTGGCCAATGCTTTGACCAACCCCGGATATCGTTCCGCGACCCATCCTAGAACAAAAAATGTAGCCCTTGTCTCAAACCGCGCCAGCAGCTCCGCGAGCCGGAGCGTATTCTGCTCCACGCGACTTTCCAATCGATCCCACTGTTGCCTTCTAGAATCGGACCAAAAGGCCGATACCTGAAAATGCTCCTCCACATCGAAAGAGAGGACATGTCGCATGCTCGTCTCTTGACTCTGTCGGCCGAAAGTCATTACCGTGCTCCCTCTCCAGCCAACATCACTTGCGTCGTCTGCACGAGAATTCTCATATCGAGCGCGAACGATAGCCGCTTGACGTAGTAGAGGTCATATTGCAACTTCATGTGGGCATCTTCCTCAGAAGCCCCATAGCGAAATTTGACCTGCGCCCAGCCTGTGATGCCGGGTCGTACCGTGTGTCTCAAATCATAATAGGGAATGATTTTTCGTAGGTCTTGCACGAACACCGGTCGCTCAGGGCGAGGCCCGACAAGACTCATTTCTCCTTTTAACACATTGATCAGCTGAGGAAATTCATCAAGGCGAGTCTTTCGCAGCCATCGCCCGACGCGAGAAATCCGAGGATCGTCTGCTTGAGCCCACTGAGGTCCCGCCTTTTCCGCATCCTGCCGCATTGATCGAAACTTCCAGATGAGAAAGGGGCGCCCACGCAATCCGACACGGGTTTGGCGATAAATGACCGGTCCGGACGAATCGATCTTGATCAGTGCCGCAATGAGCAAGAATAACGGCAACATGATCAGCAACCCGCTGATTGAAACCAGGATATCAACGAGCCGTTTGATGGCACGGGAGACCATGCGCTGCTTAAAACCGGCCGAAAAGATCACCGCGCTCGGGCGAAGTGATTCGACCGAGAGGCGGCCTGAGACTTCCTCGAACAATTGATGTCCGTCAATAACATCTATTCCCATTGCTTTCATATCGAGAAGCCGTTCAACCGGCAGCACTGAGCGACGATCTTCAAGACAGACCACGATGGTATTTATTCTCAGTTCTTCTACCATCTGCGCCAACTGCCCATGAGTGCCGATGACGCCGGGTATGTTCGGGCTCCACTCCAATCGCTCATTTTCCCCGACAAGCGCTCCGATAATTTCCACGAGGCCAAATCGCTGTGAGAGAATGGCTCGACAGAGTTCTCCGGCAAGCTTCCCTGCCCCCAAGATGAGCATCCGCCTCCTGAAAGTCAGGGCGTTTAGGATGCCCCACGTCGAATACAGCTCCTCAGTGAAGCGGCACAACGGCAACCCCTGCTCCACTGCAGCCTCATCTCTTATCACTTCAATCGTTGTGAATGGCATGAATTCTAATTCCCCGTGCAAGAGGTGGTTGCGGAGAAACAGTAATGGTGGCTATTCGATCGAGTAAGGCCAGCGCTTGAAGTTATTACGCCACTATCTGCCCAGGCCTATGGGAATTTCGGCTGGGAATTTCGGCAATCATCGCGCGACACCTTGTACAGGTGTCGCGGCATTGGAGACGGCAGGAAAGCTTCGCCTATCGAACGGCAGAAGTAACGCTCACACGCAGCGTTGCACTTCAACCGCGCATCACATGGTTCCGCTTGTTTCGTACATGAGGTAGGGCGCAAACTCCATTTCCACCTGCGTCAAGACAACTCCAATGGCATCGCTATCGACACTAAGCTGTTTCACCGCCTTGCGTACCATGTCCTGACTCGTCACGCCGGCTCGCACCATAAAGATCACTTGATCCGCCATACTGCTGAGGATATTGACGTCCGCAAGCGTCAATACAGGCGGTCCATCCAAAATTATATGGTCGTAGCGGGCTCTCAGCTCCGGCAAGATCTGCTTCACATACTGAATCCCGGAAATACTGGTAGGTCTTATCTTCGAATCCCCGCACGGCAAAATTGAGAGAGGGATACCGTCGTAGGGGTGAATACAATTCTCAAGGCTGTCTTGCCCCAATTTAGCCTCACTGAGGCCTGGTTCGACCGGAATATCCATATATTCGTGCACCATGGGGCGCTTGAAATCGCAATCGATCAGAAGTGTAGATTTCTTCAGGTCATGGGCCAAGACATAGGCAAGATTTACCGCCGTGGTTGTTTTCCCCTCCCCCATTATGCTGCTGGCCACAAGGGTAACCCCATTTTTCTTTTCGGCCCTCATCAACAGCAATCGCGTCGATGCCACTCGGTATTGCTCAGCAATGATAGAGTTGGGCTCCCACTTTGCGATCAAGTGAGACTTTTGGGACCAGCCTGTGAGCATCGCCCTCTTGGTGCGGGATCCGGCGCCCATCCATCTCCTTCCATACCCATACAGTGATGGAGCAGGCCCAAGAATCCCGTCACCGGTCCTTGGTCCAGTCAGGAGTGCGAGTGGCCGCGTCGAACCCATTTCGATCTTCCTCGTATCGAACGGAGGGATCGATGCGATGACAGGGAGGCCAAGATAATTCTCGACTTCCTCCGGGCGGCGAAACCCTGGTTTCAAAAGTTCCACCCCAATCGCTCCTCCCAAACCAATGGCACAGCCCAGCACAAGCCCTCCAAGTAGGAAATGGACGAGTGTCGGTGGTTCTTCGCCATAGGGAAAGTTTGCCGGCTCTATGATTCGATATTGCTCGCCAAACTGACGACTCTCAAAATTCTCCACAATTCTGGCATTCGTCCGCTTATCAAGCAGAGATTGATACCCCTTCTGGAGGTTTTCATAGTCTCGAATGAGAATTGCGAGGCGCTGTTCTGCCGCGGGCGTACGTTGGACATGAGCCTCGAGCTGTTTGATGTGCCGAACCGTATTCGCCTGCTTTTCCTTGAGAAAGGCTATCTCACTCTTGACCTCGTTGCGCTCCTTCATCAGTTCTCTCAAGAATGGATCGATCGGCTTACGGACCGTTCTGCCGCCGCCCTCAGCCCGTCCGCCTGTCGTCTCTTCCATACCCGGTTGATCGTTATCAACCGATCGTGGTTCCGACTCCAAGCGGCGAATTTCCTCTCGGAGGTGGACCACGTCCGGATAGCTCTCCTTGTAAATTCCTAAGAGCTCATTCAACTTTTGCTTCAATTCCTCCAATCTGGCACCGCGAGGGCCGAGAGGCCTGGTGTCACTCATTCGCTCGATCCTCTCAGCGGAACCCACATCGGCTGACCCAAGATCAGAATATTCCCTGATCGCTTTTTCCAACGCTGTAAGCCGTTCACCCGCCTTATTCAAGGATTCACTGGACGTCGTAAGGTCGGCTTGCAACCGATCGAGCGTACGCAGGTTCGTCTCCATCTGGTCAGGCAATTCGCCGATATGAGTCTGTTTAAAATCCGAAATCGCCTGTTCCTTGGCCTCAAGTTCCGCTTTCATCCGATTCAGCTCAGCGGACAGAAACTCGGTGGTCGTCTCTATCAATCCTTCTCGGCGCTTCGCAGTGTCCTCCTGCAGCTTGACGACAAGAAGAGCCGTCACGGCTTGGGCCACAGAGGGATCAGAGTGTTGGAAAGAAATCCCAATGCCGACGCCGTCTTTTGGCTTTGCGACGGTGACGGCCTTTCGCAGGCGCTTCATCAAGGACTCCGCTGTTTGGTCTCCACTGGCCGGATACGGATTGATACTCTCGATGATAGGGAGCAACACGGATTTATTCGTAAGACCGAGCATGATTTGTTGCATGGCAAGAGTCGTTGGGTCTTCGAACCCTTTCGCCTCCGACCCTCCCAAGCCTTTCACGTAATCCTTCGCCACTTTCGGGCTATCGATCGTCACAATAACGGTAGATTTATATATCTTAGGAAAGATTTTCCAAACTCCGTAGGCCAGAGGCAGGCAAACGGCGATACTCACAATGATCCACCACTTTCTCTTCAGCGGTATCCGGAGCAGATCTTCTTGAGTCAGTGATTGCATGTGAGCGATCTCGCTAGTCTTCAGTAGAAGGACTGAGCTAAGCTCAGTTGGACCACGTGCTTGTCGTAAGCAAAATGCGTCCCTCGGAATACGTTATCAACGTTTTGGTAGCTATAGGTCGACGTGAGAAATATCTTCTGGGTAACTCGATAGAGCAAACCCACCGTTCCTCCCACAGTGGTCCAGGACAAGGCAGTTCCTGAATTCGACCCATACTCGTTGGCGGTGCTATAGTTCGCAGTAAGCAGACCGGTCAAGTCACGGATTGGAGTATTCTGAGTCACGTTCAGCGACACCGAGTGATTGAGCATAGCGGCGCTTCGGAACTGAAACGATGGAGTAATACCGGACCGATATGTGAGGGCAATCGACGTTGTCGTATCCTTCCAGAGGAGGGCCAGACTGCCGAATGGTGCAACCGTGGAAAACCGCACCTCATTTGATTCCCCCGACAGCTCTTGTACACCACCGGTCGCGTTGAAGCTGACTGCATGCGAAAACGTATGGGCCAAGCCTATGCTACCGCCCCTTGCACTAAAAGACCCTAGTCTGCCTTGGTCAAATTCGTTACCCATGAAGTCTAGTCTCACGGTGTCTTGAAGGGAGATCTGCGCTGAGATACCAGCGGTGTACGCGTGGGTGTTTTGGCTAATCAGGGTAGCCGCCTGCGAGACTTGCGATGCCCCATAGTGGATAAAACTGTTCGTGTAGCTTCCGTTCACATTCACAGTCCTGTTGAGCGGAAGCTCGAACCTGGTGCTGACGCTATTGGAGTTTGTGTTGGTACGTGTCGCCTGGAAACCTGCCACCAACGGATTTGCCTGTTCCCCTGATGGGCCTCCTTGAAGAAATGCGGGAGGTTGAGGGGTATAAAAGAATGTATCAGACACCGTCCAGCTTGCCCCCGGCCTCCATCGATTCAACAGATCGCTGATATCTAGAACAGCACCGGCATTCGCGCCCACATAACTAAGATTGGTATTGTTCGCATAATAACTGCCGACCGCCCCCACGGCGACGTTCGCCTTCACCAGCTTTTCAGAATCGGCATACAACCCTCGGACTTGAGGCATGACTGTCGTGACAAAATCGGCAGGGTTTAGTCCCTGAAGCAGGCTCTTGGATGCAAAAAACACATTGCTGTCATACCGCTCGGAAATCTGGACCGAAGGAACAAGACGCAACCCATTCACTGCTTGCATTGAGCTGGGATCAGTCGCCCCGCCAAACTGCGTCCCTGGAACAGTCGGCATTCCTCCGCCGATCCCACTCCCCATCCCCCCACCCATCCCACCCATTTGCGCCTGACTTAGCGAACACCATCCGAAGCCCATCCCAAGGATGATGCTTGCCATATGCGCAAGGAGCCATCTTCCACTCACCTACGGCACCACGATGACATCGCCGCTTCGCAGAAAGAAATTTCCCGGCACGGCGGTGCCTTTTAGAATATCATCATAGTGCACCGGAATTTCGACCTGACGTTTCTTTTCATGCCCTTCGGGCCCAATGCTCACATTGCGCAACACCTTGATCTTGTTCTTGCTCGCAAAGGGTGCGAAGCCGCCGGCCAATGAAATGCCTTGCATTACGTTGGCATAGGACTTCAACGGATACTTGCCCGGCTTCACGACTTCTCCTAAGACATAGATGAAATAGCTGTTGACCTCCTTGACTTGAACCGTGACGATCGGTGCCGATATGTATTCTGTGAGCCGATCGGCGATACGTTTCGCCAAAACATTGGCAGGGAGACCGGCGGCCGGCACATCCCCGATAAGCGGCAATGTGATCGTGCCATCCGGACGAATCGTCACCTCGCCCGATAAGTCCTGACTCTTCCAGACCGTCACTTTCAGCACATCCTCTGGCCCGAGGGGAAATTCAGACGGTGCGATCAGGTCAACTTCGTAATCCCTCCTCATTTCGGCGCATCCCACTACCCCGAGCACTACAGGGACTACAAGGATCCATTTGAGAAAAAGGCGCATTCTTTGATTACTTCCGGCGATTACCATCATTAATTCTCTAACAGTCTCCCCTCACATCTCGGATCAAGGCAGCCCGAAGTGTTGCGTAATCAAGCGTAAGCTCAGCAAATTGCTTTTTCAGCCGTCGATGTTCATCCTCCAATGAACGTAACCGCTCTTTATCATCCGGTTGTCGTTCACCGGCAACCTTCGCCCGCCAGCGGTACAGGGTACTTACAGAAATCCCATACCGACGAGAAATTTCTCCAGCCATCTGGCCAGCGACTAGTTCCGAGACTATGGCTCTTATTTGATCTTGAGTAAAGCGGGATTTGAGCATAACTGCTGGTTCTTCCCTATCGTCGCCCCACATCGTAAAACGAGTGGAGGGGAAGAGAAAATATGGCGGTTCACCGCACGGGAGCAACCTCGTCGGTCGCGATGTGGATAAGCGCAGCTCGCTGCAAAAGGGAGGCGCGGATCACCAATCCATGGTGATTCATCCGCCGTACGAGTTGGCCACGGAGGCCAGCAAGCGGACCTCGTATCACTTCGACCCATGCGCCTTCAGTGAGGTAGTCACACGGTTCCATCATGGGGTTGACCGTCGAAACTCGTTGTAGAACGGCGATCTCTTCAGCTGGAATGGGTTCGGGTCTTAACGTGCCTACAATACGAACGACGCCCGGTGTTTGGAGAACGGCAAGACTCCCGGCTAACGCAAAGTTGGCGAAGCAATACCCACTAAATAGCGGAAGCATCGTCCACACTTTTCGGTCGGACCATTGGCGGCATTGTTTGCCCAATGGAAGCAGAGGTTCTATCCCCACTGCCCGCAGTCGGTCACGAACCTGTTTCTCATGGCGGGAATGGGTCTGGAGGGCATACCATTGGCGATCCGTCTTTGAGATTGTTCCCTGTTCCATCTCCGGTACCCGTACCTGTGCGTGCCGTACGGCGTGCTCATACTTGCAGGTAGTGATCATAGCTTCGCCCCGTGAGTCCCACTCTCATTTTTCAGAGCCAGTGGACTGTATGCTTTTAAATTCAGTTAACTGAATGACTCTGGATACAGAATCTTACGGCCCTACTCATTACAGGTAATCTCCGCCCTATACCATAGGACAAATGTCTAGATTGTGTGTATCCATAGCTGGCACTTTTGTGAAGGATTGTTAACCACAGAAACAGAAAGTGTCCATTGAGCGCTTTAGAATTTCATGTGCTGGTAAGTAACGGCTTACATCCCCTACGAATGGGTGGTAGCATTCGGCCCCAACTGAGGATTACACAGAATAGGTCTTTCTCAAAGCCATCTGAGCAAGGGAAACCAGGCGAGATGCGCAGTACCAATTGGATCCGGTAATCAAAAAAATCATGATATGACGGTATAAGGCTGCGGATAGGTCCTTGCAGGCTCTCTCTGATCAGCAAGCCTTTATTTAGGCATATTGACAGAGATATCCATTCGCCGAGCACGTCTTATAGGCACAAACCACCGAAACCCAATAGTATCTAGTATCCGGTCTTTCGTCTTGAACCAGGAGGCAGTATGTCCACCGCCGCGATGCCAACGCTCACGATCGGGATTCTAAGCAGTCAATGTCTCGTGTGGTTGGGCTTACAGAAAATTCTCGAGAGCAGCGCAACCGTCCCGATGGTTGTGCTCCCACACCAGGTGAGAACTTCCGACCGGCTCCTCGCCGAGTGTCGCCCTGATGTATTCATTCTGGACCTGGAGACCGAGCGCGACGCCCTCGGCATCATCAAACAGATTCGGGAAGCCGTCCCAACCAGTAAGATCGTGTTGTTGTGCGGGCTCGGGGACAAGGACCGCACGCGCGAGGCATTTGCCGCTGGCGTCGACGGTATCATCCTCAAGGTTCAACCGCCAGAAGTCGTACTCGCGGTAATCGAGGCGTTGTATGCCGCCGCGAAGCCTTCGGCCGCGTCGGAGCGGGAGAGCGTGGGAAAGATGGGCCTCCAGCTACCTTTCACGAGGCAAATGGAATCCGACCCACCGTCGTCTGCGTGGCCCGAGGCTTTGACCGAGCGGGAACGCGAGATTATCCGCTTGGTGAAACAGGGACTCTCGAACAAAGATATCGCCTACAAGTTGTCGATCAGTGACAGCACGGTCCGGCACCACATGACAAGCATTTTCGACAAAGTCGGCGTACCCAATCGACAGAAGCTCCTGATCCACGCGCATCATGTCCGTGTCACACCGGTCTAACGACCTTGACTACCAGCCTCTATGCTTCCAACTACCGTTTCTCCACTCCAGGCCATGAACTCTCTACCCTGAATTGCTCATTGCGTTGCTAGCGAAATGCGACCACATTCATACAAGTAGTACACCTAGAAGAACCATTGCATGCGCGCAAAAGATGTGGAAGTCAGACGTGCAACCTTGGTAAGATGCGCAGGATGTCGGCCGGTCTCCTAATAAGGGGACAATCCAGCGCTGAAAGACCGAATCCCTTTTGTGCCGAGGTAGCTCAGTTGGCAGAGCACAGCCCTGAAAAGGCTGGTGTCGACAGTTCGATTCTGTCCCTCGGCACCATATTTCGCATACTTGCAGGTAGGTCTAGGTAGGATGGTGGCACTGAAGTGGCACTAAGTGGCACCTGAACATCGTTTTCCCCGCTTAGAACTGCCTTCGTAAACGCTTCCAGCCGTGTCACTGCATCCCGCAATCGCGCGTTCCAATTGTGAATGTAATACTTCGCCGAACCAGGCAGCGGTTCACCTTTTAGCGTCTGGATCACAGCATAATCCACGCCACATTGTGTGAGCCAGGTCGTGAAGGTATGGCGAAGATCGTGGAAGTGCAGATCGTGCACCCCTGCCCGCTCACACGTTCGCATCCAGGTATGCTTGAAGGAATTCCCATCTTTCCAGTGATGGAAAAATCGACCACCGATTCTTGGAGTTTTTCCGAACAACGCCTCGTACGCCAGACTGTTGAGAGGAACCATTTTAGGCACCCCTTTGATTTTTGTCTGGCCCGGCGAGGGTACGAGCCACCAACCATCTCCCCGTTGCAACAGCCACTCTTCATGGATCTCAATCAGCTTGTTTTCTCGAAGGCCGATCTGCAGCGCGGCCATCGCAAGCCGCCAAACGTTCGGTGAGGCGGCATCACGGATTTTGAGCAGCTCCCAGCCTTCGACAATCCGCTCGCGCTTCACATATTCAGGCACAGGCAAACGTTTGAGCCGATTCTTGTCCAGATGGTCCATATCAACGGCTAAATTCAGCACCGCCATAAGAGTTGCGCACTCTCGCTCAATCGTCCCTGGAGCCACATGTCGTTTCTTATCCTCTGGGCCGATCAAGACAGAGCGACGCTTTTCCAGATAAGCCAATCCATCTTCAAGGCAGATACCAGAGAGCTTCTTGTGGCCAAAATGCGGAATAAGATGGTGCGTCAGAACGGTCTGATTCCGCCCATCGTTCTTCGGTCGCTTGGCTTTAAGATATTGAAGGTACATCGGGACAAATTCAGCAAACGTCAGGGTTGCAGGCTGCCCCGTCATAGCGATAGGAGCTTGCGTTGTTTCGTGCTCGGACCAATTCGTATGAATCGCAGTAATGATTTCGAGAGCACTCTCTCGTTCACGATCGAGCGTCAAGTTATACCCAAGTACCGGTCGATAGCGTCTTCCACGATACCAATAGGTCAGAATCGATCGTGTTCCCTTGGGAGTATTGATGCGCTGAATATTCATCGCATGCCTTTATGACGAGGTAACACAAATAAAGGGTTCCGATGGTAGACCTTGCCAGGTCTGCCGTCAACGGGCTTCGGCAGTACTCCTTGCTCATCGAGGTCTTTCAACACACCGCCCTCACATGAGCTTCTGACCCAATTTTCAAGATCTTCTTTTACAAACATGACACGATGCCCATAGCGAACCCGAGGGATATCGACTCGCTGATAACAGAGCATGCCGGGCTGGAGCGATGGCACGGTCGCCGCGCCACAAGGCCAGCCGACGGTGCCAGGCCCGACCTGGCACGGCGCCTCCGGGCGCGGTGCCACTGAGAACCCTCGCCAAAGACAAGCTTCTCTCACCAGAGACCCACTTTATGCACACACGCTACTGATGTTAACAAGCATTAATGCTAAGTATGGCCTTACTTCTCATGTAATAATGCTACGCATACCCCCAAACTCTCTCCCCACTTACGTAGAACTTCTCCTACCTCAAGGGAATGGTGTCAAAATCTGTCCTTCCTCATAACAACCACGGTGCCACGTGCCTCCTGCGTCTCTTGTCTAGCCACGACACGGAGCAGAGAGGCGCTCGTGTGGCGTAAGGATTCGAAAGTCACCACATATCGGAGGAAAGGAAGGACGCACCATTATGCAGAAAGATCGATTGGCGACGCTCACGATGGACATTGTTGTCAACCATCCGACTAAGCGCATGGCCCTCGACGGGGTCCGTTCGAGACTCAGTCCCTGGGCGCAGGCCGAGTGGGAACGCGCGCGCAATGGCGTGTCCATCACCGAACGAGCGGCACGCCTTGGTCACTCGATCCGGGAACAGCGTCGCTGCGACGAGAGTCTGATCGAACACATCTTCGCCGCCCTCGACGGACGGACCTGCGTCGTCCTCGACGCCACCTATTGCTTTATGACACAGCGGATGCTGGACCGGAGGACGGGACGCCGCATTCCTCCTGACGCGGTACGGCGCTTTGCGTCGCAACCCATCGCAAGTCTGCTCCTCAGCGCCCGCGCGCACCAGGATCTGAAACAAAGGGGCATTGACACGATCGGCGACCTTCTGCCCCATGCCTATGAATGGTTATCGCCGAAGCGACTAGCGCCGGGCAAACCCGTGATGAACGTCCGGCTTTCGGTCCGGCGTTGTCTGAGGATTCTCGGTGTGGAAATTGTCTTTCCCGAGATCAGACAGCGGGCAATCTATTGCCCGTGCTGTGCGCACACCGAGACGGATGTGATGAAGATCGTCGCCTTGGCCGGTGTGTGAGGCAGGTTGGAAAAGATGCGGCGATGTAGATTCCTACGTTGCCGCAAAGAACGAGCAGAGCCGTATACCAACATTGGGGAAGAACAATAAGAGATACAGGGAACCCGTGGAACTGGTGAAAGACTCGGTGGAGGAACATCGAGTAGTGTATGTCCTGGTGTATAACCGCAGCGAACGGAATGCTCTCTTGATGATTCAAGCAGTAGGGAATGCGCGTTATTTGTTCCGTTTTGGCTTATCCAAAAGCACAATTTAAAGCTCACCATCTTAATACACCAGACCCCCGTCTGGGAAAGGCCCGGAGGATGGGCTACGAGTTCCGGGCATGCCGCCTACCGCTGCACCGGTTGTTGCTGCCGGTGCAGGAAATCGACAGCACGTTGCGCGTGGGCTGCGGCGCGGAAGATCGCGCGCTTGTCGTTCTTCAGGACAGTGAGCCAGTGCGCTATATACGAAGCATGATCCTCACGAGGCGCCAAGGACAGTTCGAGGTCGGCGCACAGGAAGGCCGCGCCCAGCTCGGCGACAAGTTCCTCCTCGGCATAGCCTTCGTCGCCCCATTTTTTGCGCTCGAATTCACGGGCCAGGCGCGAGGGGTGTTTGGTCCAGTGCGTGGATTCATGAGCAAGGGTCGCGTAGTAACTGCCGGCGTCGGTGAACGCCTCGAACGGCGGCATCTGGATGTAATCGGGTTCCTGCGCGTAGTACGCCCGCATCCCGCCGTGCCGGATGTCGGCCTGGAGGCTGCCGAAGAAGGTTTCTGCGTTCTCGATGCGTTGAATCGGTGAAAGGCGGGGTTCCGGCTTGGTGTAGTAATGGGCGGGCAGACCCTCGACCTGCTCGACGTTAAAGACTGTGTAGCCCTTCATGAAGTGGATTTCACGGTCGATTTCTTCGCCGGTTTCACCATCGGTCTCCTTGCGTGTGATGGAATTGGCATACACGACAAGGGAGCCTTTCTCGCCTTTGCGCACATGTGCGCCAAGTTCCAAGGCCTGCCGGAACGTCATCCAGATGGGAACGGTGAAGCCTCCGACGATGGCTGAACTCCACAGCATCAGGATGTTGATGCCGGAATAAGGTATACCGTTGTGCCGCAAGGGGCGAGTGATCTTTCCCGCCGCGTGTTCGGCGCTCCACGGCTTCGTCCAGGGCCGCACGCCTTGTTCAAGATCGGCCACGATCCGGTCGGTGACGCGAGTATACACATCCTGCCGCGTGATCCCATCGTTGTGATGGTTGCTGGTGCTGGTGTTCATGATGTCCTCCTTTTCGATGTTGATGTTGGCTCTCTCACGAAAGCTGGAGAGCCAACTCAACCCAGCAGGAGAAAAGGAGGACGGCGCGAGCTGAACGGCGGGCTTGCCGGAGGGACCGACTTGCACAGGGTCAACCGTGACAGAGCTGCTTCAGCTCTGGCGCGGCTGTGCGGCCCGCAGGCTGAAAAGCTCTGCTCGGCCAGCCACGCATGAACACTTGCACCGGGCCAGTAAGAAGTTATGAAAGGACGAGGTATAGATCCGTAGGAGATGTGATTATAACGTGAAGCTTCGCTAGGGTTGGGCCGGGCATACGTCCGGGACAGGCCCCAGTGACAGAGTATCTGCAAGGGAATTAGATGAAGCTACCGTCTTGGGCTACGGAAAGGGTCCTGATCACGATGCAAATGGGCAAGGGATCTTTCACTGCGCTTCGATCCGCAGGCCGCGGCCATAGGGATTGGTGGGGGGTTTCAGAGCAATAGGGACTGCCTGCGCCGTAAGGATTGTTGATGGAGTCGGGCGAAAACCGAGATCCGTATCGGCCGTAGGGATTGCTAGTGGAATCAGGATCGTACGGGTTGGCGCTCAACTTGCCGCGGTAATTTCCTTGCTGGTCGTAGAGCTGCGGAGCGTCGGTCGCGAAGGGATTTCTCGCCATTGATTGCTGAATGGACTGCCGTAAGGACTGAAGGAATTGTTGATTCCGTTCGGCGCAAAGGGGCTCCCTGCCCCGTACCGATTGGCCGTCGAGTTCTGCTGATAAGGATTCGCGCTCAGTTCTCCGAGGTCTTTGGCGACGGAAGAAAGAGGAGCGAGTAAGAGCAGAAGCAGTGGCATTGGACCTCCTGCACCAGGATCAGCTCTCTAGGTCATTGAGACCGAGGGATACCCCGTTGCGCCAGGCACCGGACTGATCCTTGAGTGGCCACGAAATGTCGTAGCGAAGAACGGTCCCTTCTCGCTGACATTCCGCCAGATCGCTCCTTGGATATGGCCGCATCGCAGCATCGTTGCCGGTCGTTTGGACGAAGTGTCGATTGCCGTGGTAATTTCTCCTTGTGTGACTTAGCAAAAGTTTCTCAGGCAAGGATGAGAGGCGCCGTACGGTTCACAGAGGAGTCAGGAGGGAGCCGCGGGCCTACAAAGGATTGCGCAGCGAGAGTACAAGAGTAACAGGGGGCACTAGCGCGAGCAGTGCACCCCGCAGGTGTTTGCCGATCGGCTGCTCCCGTAACGACCAAACGCGTGCAAGCACAAGATAAGGATGGATGAGGCGATACCAAATGAGAAAATTGCTGGCCCTTTCGAGTTTTCGGTGAGATCGTGAAATACTCACTGAAACTGCGAACGGTAATGACTGGCGTGTCGTATTGCAAGAATCCCCCATATGTTTTCCTAGTCTCCCGCCCCTAAGTGCTGGCTTAGGGCTCACTGATCTCAGTCCGTGTCGTGCCTGGCGTTCTTACACTGTTTCAACAGAAAGCCATTACATTTTAAGAATTTAGACGTCAGACAAGAAAACTGAACCCTGCGTTCCATTAGGCACAACCCAAAGTTGGATGGAATCGATCATACGAAATTGATATTGTCCCGTATCTTTAGAGTACGACTCGGGACGAACTCATGCAAGACACCTATGTATCATGGCAGCCGTCATGAAGGCACAGAGCTCTCAAGATGCCTTCGCAGATTGGCACATCGATAATTGGACTTCTGCCTTATACCGGCAGTTTTTCACAAACCATTCGGGAACGTCCAATTCAAATCATGTCGTCCGCTTATACGTCACGACCGATGAACTGTGTGCGGCCGCCAATGTTCGTTCCCGTACTGTTCGACCCGCCTTCATTGACTCTGTTCGACAGGCCATCGGCGCACGTTCTCTAGGCTCTGACGCCTATAGGCGGTATAGGCATTGGAACAAAGAGGGATCAGACCCGCCACCCTTTCTTTCTCATCTAATGCTAACTTGCATGGTTGCCAATGACATAGGTGGCGATTTCAAATCAATAGGTGATTTCAGGAGCCGTCTTTCAATTTTACTCGGAAGGAGGTCCCATTGTCTTAATCGCTTAAGAAAATTGTGGGAAGAGTTTGAAAAATGGTCCACGCGGCGCAACCTAGAAGACCCTAACTGCAGACGGCTCATACTACCTAGAATACCGAAGTCTGGATTTCATTCAATAATCGGGTATTCCATTCGCCTAGCAGTGCCATCCCGGCATGATTTAAAGGCATTGGGAATTTTGCTGCGTAGGCACAAGTTGGTTGGCCACGAGCCGGAAATTAATGAGGTTCACCGTGTAATCAGTCAAAATATCGGTAAATTTACCGTGCAATTCCAGGAGGCGCTTCAGGAATTCAATTCCACCTATAGAAGTGCGCCCCGGAGCGTCGCTTCTCATACTATATTCTGGTCTGCGATACGCGAAGTAGCACTCAGCTCTGTACCAGATCATCAAACTGAAAACCATGGCAAGGCCAGACTCGAACTGGAAGACGACGATGGACAATTTTGGATTTCAATTACGAGTGATAAGGAAATCGCCATACCGGGAATAAAATCGGTCCAATTACTTACGCCGAGGCGTTCGCCATTTCGTTTCGTCCTCGTTGCAGAGCAAGAAGCTCACGGGCTAACAAGTAAATTATTATCATTCCATAAATTAGACAAGCAGCTTGAAAAATCATTCGGTGCTGTACGAAACGCTGTTTCAAGCGGGTTCCTTCTCTTCAAAGAATCAGAGGATGGTGTTTATGTGCTTTGCGATAATTTTCCAGCGATGGGAAATCTTCGCGCGCTTGTTTCAGAAAGCTTGTTGCCCTCCTTCCGTGCTGCGTCTCAAGATAGTGGGAACATCCTAGAGGTTTCCAGGTCCAGTCATGAAGGTTGGTTTGAGTTGAGAGGCGTAACGATAGAAAGTTTGTACAGATTAGATTGTTCGCATTATCCGTCGTTGCTCGGCATCCGATGCCTCAAACACACATTGCCACCTCCTGAAATTATAATTCATGGTGGTTTGCGCGTGGGCGAAAGTTTCGTGGCAATATCGCAGGCATTGCCGTTTATCGAGGTGGTAGATGCAGACAAGGTCAGTATCGAGATCCAGCCGAATCAATGGAGCTCCCTTGATAGAATTACAGGTAGTGCAAACAATTGGAGTTTCAGCACACAAATTGATCCTTACCATCTGCTACGAAGTCACCGTGTTGTTGCATTCACGAACTATTTTCCCATAGCGGAAAAGACAATTACCTTCATAGAGGGGCTTTGTAACTATGAATTCAAACGGCCCTCAGATAATTCACGTTGGTTTGTGGATGGTTCACTTTGCGACATCGTTGCTTTAACTGAGCAAGCTCTCGCCGTCACGACACAGCAAGAATCGGAGATGGTCAGGTTGCGATTGCCGACGAATGAGGTGGATACGCCTCCCGTCCTCAAATCTAAAAACAGACTACCTCGCGCACTTGCAACAATTTTGAGCTGTGAGTTGTCTGAAAGACGAGGCATTACAGAATCTTCACTGGCCTCGCTTCTGTCTCAAAACTTTGGAATAGAATTCCCCGAAGTATGGTCGGTCCTTCGAGCCTTTGTTGATGCGGGGATTCTGGATGTGATGGGTGACTTCCGCTGGCGAAGCCGGATGTATTTTGCGTGCCTTCCGAAGCTCGTGGTTTTCCGCCATGGACATTTCTATGAGGCAGTGTTGACCGGACTTGTTCCTCCATTTCTTCTTGATCGCTTTAACCGTTTGTCATCAGCTTGGAACGTTATAAACATTGAATCGACTTCATGCTGTCCTATTGTGCCGACGCTACCGCGTTGTCGGTCTACGAGCATTGATACCCTCACCTCCTTTGCTCAAGAGCTCAATATCGCCGGACCTAGTTTTTTACGCAGCCCGAATGCACTCGGCATGTCGGTACGCTCGGTTATGAAGCAGAAAGCAGCTGAGCCGAAAAACTGGCCCACATATCGGAAATGGGATTGGAATAGACGGGGCTTTGCCCATCATCCAGTTCAGCTTACCAACAGGAGCGTCTCCGTTGAGTGGTGCCGTCGGGATGATGGACCAGATTGCTACAAGATCTATCGGGAGGGATCACTACTTTGGTGGACTCGCTCAAGGTCCTGGGCTATGCTCGCTGCATTTACGGCTGCAGAAGTGCCGGTCTTTGAAAAGCGTCCGAAGGGAGTACTCGAGAGTTGGGGAGACAGTTTGTATTTGCCGCTTCCCATTGCCCGGATTATCGCCGTATTAAGCAGACAAGCACCTGGTCCTGTTCGATCTTCGAATGGCAATGGAAAGTACCGCTATACCTTTCCAGACGATAAGGTCAGAAATTCAACGCTCGATATACTTTGGCCTGAGCACCATCGAATAAATACCTTTACTTCGCGACACCTAGCCGCATTAATGAAAATAGGTACCGGTCCTGTGGTCCCTATCCCGCTAGCTCTCCGACGGGCACTTCGTGCCGTAGCAGGAAACTATCCCATCCTTGGATCGAAACTTGTGCCTGCATCCGTACTGCCCGCACTGTATGCGCACCTTAATTCCGTAACAAAGGAGGGTCGCTAAGTGGCATCGACATATCTGGGGGTGGTCGACCGGTTAGGTGAGAGGGCTGGGCGTCCTGCACGGCTTCGCCCATCATTCCAAGCTTCTAGCGACAAGGCGCGATGGCTTCCGTTAAGTGAAGAATTCCTGAATTGCGGGCTCGTTAGTTGGTGGCAGCCTCACGAAGCATCTACCAATACAGCATGGTATTTTCACATCGAACCTTCACCAACCTTCTCTCCTGAGAAAGAACATCACGACTATTACCGAGTAAAAGGCTCGCCCTCACAGGCGCTTGAGTTGATTGATATTCCTCAGGCCAAGGACCTGGAAGAAGCCCGCGCTTATTTACTTGAGGAAGGATTACCGGTTCGTTCAGCTCTGAGCAAAAAAATAGTATTTCGCGACCGTTCGGGATCATTGATCGGCCCACTCGACCTCACCATTCGTGATGATCGTTTCTTTATAGACGAAAAACACTTGGAAGCTCCTCTCACAGTCCATCGTCCTGATAAGGACCTGTGTTTGGTAACTTTGGAACACCACCAATTCTTACCATTGAAAGGATGGCAGAAAAAAGTAGGCGAAGTAGATTTTTCTCCCGTTATGACATTTCTGAAGCGCGTAATTCGTGATCTAAAAGACCTCGATCCTTCCATTTTTGAGAAAGCTAGACTAACCGACAAACTGATAAGCTCTTACTGTTCTGCCATAGAAAAAACCACTCTCACCTTTCTTCAGAAACAGCGACTGAAGCGATTGAATAAACTGTCTCAAGAATCATTATCCAGCATTTCTTTGGCGGAAGACGCCATTTCTGACCTTCGATCGCTACCGATGGTGAAGGAGGAACTTGCCAAGGCAGGTGAAGAAGCGGCGCAAAGTGCAATAAAGAAACATCGGTCAGTCCTCGATGAATTGGAAGCTAGTCGCCATGTAAAAGCAAAACAAATAGTTTCTCTAGAAAGCCGACTAGAAGAAGTGCGCAGAGAGATCAGTTCTGCAGAAAGCCACGTGAAGGAGACATTGGGAAGCTTCGATCAGCGGTTACAGCAGAAATTTCAGGATATAACGCGTGACGCATCTTCATTTTTGGCAGACATTGCAGTTCTAAGAGCTGCACTAGGCAAGCCTGTAAAAGAAATTCACTCAAGTGAAACATCCCGCACTATTACAGATTCTCCTGATACTACAACTTTAGGTCCAACAGAAATCATACCCTCGATGTACAGAGCTCTTGAACAAGTTGGACTTGCGCCAAAATTGGCTACCGCGTTGCTCGCATCATGGGCGGCAGGATTCGCTCCCATAATGTATGGCGAAAGATCAAGGGAAGCCGTAGAAGCTTTTAGTGGTTGCCTTTTCGGCGGAAGATTATGCTGGGGGACGCTGGGCCCCTCATTGGTATCTCCGTTGGATCTCATGAAATTGCCTATAGTTTCTTCACTGGGCACGGGCACTATCGAAGACGTCGCTTATGTGGCCAAGGAATCTAAGGGACTTTTCCTTCTTGTCCTCGACCACATCAATCTATGCCAACTAGATAGTGTCCTACTTCCACTACTACGAAGTTACGCCGCTATCCAAGGACAACTGCTATCATCGAGGAAGTCGGTTTCTTACGCGTGTTCATCTGGCTCACTGCCTTGGAACATCTTGCTAGCCGGTATCATCATTGATAGTCCACTTGCCCTGCCGATGTCGCGTGAAATGTGGACACATGCGACTTTTATCGACGTAAGCAAAACCAACTCCTCCATAAAGATGAACGCTACTGGTCAGGGAGACATATCAGCAGTGTCAGCGGTGCCCCGCGATTTATGGGCCAACTGGGTCTGCTCAGTAGAAGGGGGTCCTTCGGATGCGATGCTGTTGGCCACTCATATGGCTAAGGATCTCGATCTGACAGGTCTATCACGTCGGATGGTACGGCAACTGGCGAGTGCCATAGACAAGATCGATGTTATTTCCAGTGAGCAGCTGAAAGCACAACTCCTTGCAGAAATAGCCCTAATTCCAAGTCTGCTCTCGCGCGGCCTCGATCCGAACACCATGCTTAGAAACATGCCAATCGATATCTCTGAAGACAAGAGCGTGAACAGAGCAATGTGTCTCTTCGAAAAGTGGGGTATTTCTTCTACTGAAGACTAAGAGGAAAAAGACAGCATGTATGACCCATTAGGCTCGTTTAACAGGATTAGGGATTTCTACATCAGTTATTTGGAGACAGCCTTCTACATTCGGGATCCTGGAGTAGCAAGTGAGCGTCGTAGATTGCTGGAATCTCCAGGATCACTCGCTACCGAACCGATAATTGAGCCGTTGAGCCGATATGAATCAGTTGGTTTCAAGCTACATGAGTTAGTACACGAGGGCTCCGATGATCGCCTCCCGGGACTAGACTCACGTCAGCGCAAGGCGTTCGTTCACTTGGTGTTGTCCGGTCTATTCGATGCCGAACCCACCAAAGAAGCGGAAGGACTGCCTCAAGCGAAGTACGGAATGCACACGCATCAGGCTGAAATGCTCAAAAGAGGCATATCTGCTGGCAATCCGTCAGTTGTTACGTCAGGGACCGGATCAGGAAAAACGGAAGCCTTTCTTTTGCCGGTCTTCGCCAAGCTGGCTAGCGAAGGGATAAACTGGGAGCCGCCAGATCAAAACTTCCTATCAGAACGATGGTGGCAGGATAGTAACGGACAACCACTCCCAAGCTACACTGCACTTCCGAATCGCCCCCTGGCAAGTAATCCGACAGGATCTCCATTCGCAGCTCAGCGGAAAGGTGAACGACGCCCAGCAGCCGTACGAGCTCTTGTCCTCTATCCTATGAATGCACTCGTCGAAGATCAATTGGCGAGGCTTCGACATGCCCTAGATTCCGATCAGGCGCGTTCATGCATGGACAGGTTTTTCAGAGGAAACAGAATATTTTTAGGCAAGTACACGTCCGCTACGCCAACTACAGGATACCACTACGATCCAGCTCCAAGAGATGATGAGCACAAACGTCGTGAAAGGAAGTTAAAGAAACTTTTCAAAGCCGTTTGCCAGATGCAGCGAACCCAGGATGCTGCGCGCGATCACGACGATCCTGAAGCCACTTTCTTGTTCCCTTCCGTTGATGGCAACGAAATGACGAGTCGGTGGGATATGCAAGAACATCCACCGGATGTTTTGATCACAAATACCAGCATGCTGAATGCCATGTTGGCCAGAGAAGTAGATTCACCAATTTTTCGAAAAACTCGAGAGTGGTTGCGGTCCAGGGAAGACTCGTATTTCTTCCTGATACTAGATGAGCTTCACCTGCAACGAGGTTCCGCCGGTACAGAAGTGAGCTTTTTGCTACGTCTACTCATCGAGCGATTAGGCCTTGACGATCCTCGACATAGACACAAACTTCGGATACTGGCATCTAGTGCCTCTCTGCCCTTGGAAGGTCAGGCAGGAGAGATTAGTCTGCAATATCTCTGGGATTTTTTTGGTTCGAACGGAACCTGGAATGAGCCAAACCAAACGGCGAAAAGGTCAAAAGAAGATTGGCGAAATTGTATCCTTCCAGGCAAGGCGGTCCGCTTGGCGTTACCAGACGGTATTCTGAAGCCAGAGTACTTTGCAGATTTTCTTGCAGCACACCAACGACCGGGGGACTCGCTCGCTTATCCCGTAGATCCTACGGCAAGCGAAACACCATGGCGAAATCTATGCACCCACCTGGCGCCTAAATTAGCGCATGCAAGTCTTGCGAACGTCGTGAAGGCTTGTATTGAGGTAGCGAGCTTACATCTCGAAAAGGCGTGTCTTCATCACAAAACCGGCGATCGCTCAGCAACGCCCACCGACGTTGTTTGCGATCGACTGTTTGGCAAACAATCGGAATTGGAATCCCGTGCCTTGCGAGGCATTCTCCTTCTGAGGGGACTTGGTGACTTGTACAGAACATGGTTCCCAGGCGCCCCGATCATAGAGGCTACATCGTTTAGGATCCATTTCTTCTTCAGAAGTATCGAAGGGCTTTTCGCTCCGGCTCTCCTTGGAGACACTTCTAAGAGGGGCAATCAAATAATAGGTCCTCTCACGGTTGAGCGAGGACTGAGATTCTCGAATGTTGGTGGAAGGCAGCAGCGATTACTTGAGCTCATTTATTGTGAGTGCTGTGGTGAACTATTCTTTGCAGGAATGAAGGGTGGAAGGATTGGCTCCTCACTCTTAGAGTTATTGCCCGTCGATCCCGATCTTGATGGACTTCCCGATTCAGCATCTTCTCAACTATTCGAAGATCTTACTGCTGAGACTTTTGGAGTGTTTTG
The DNA here is from genome assembly GCA_030123625.1 of Nitrospira sp. Lineage (NCBI taxonomy): Bacteria > Pseudomonadati > Nitrospirota > Nitrospiria > Nitrospirales > Nitrospiraceae > Nitrospira > Nitrospira sp. The sequence goes on along the minus strand of CP126121.1, from coordinate 3,568,054 downwards.
GCCAAAAAGTGATGTGCAGCCTATGCCTGCGGGTCAAAATGTGGGGGATTGGCGCCGCGCCTCACTCGATCCCATAACCGGAATGGTGAGACTGGCGAACAATAGGATGGACCCCTGGCAAGATGAAACTCAGATGCACGGTTATTTTTATGAACGACGTGAAGTCCGAGATAGGCATCGACGGACATCCACTGATCCCGGTTCCTGCGTCCCATATGCATGCCCCTCTTGCGGAATCAGCTACGAGTTTAGAAAAAAAGGCTACCGATTATCTCCCATTCGAAACTTTCGAACTGGTTTTTCCAAAACAACTCAACTATTCGTAACGGAGATTTTCGAACTCCTTCACAAGGTTACGAACAATCCCAAATTGGTATCATTCTCGGATAGCCGTCAGGACGCTGCAAAAGCAGCCCTCGACATAGAACGTAGGCATCACGAGGATTTAGCAAGGCAGATCCTAATCGATACGATTAATGAAACTATTAGGAGTAGACCAGGCCGGGAGGAATTGCGCTCAGCATATGAGAAGAACAAGGCAGAAACAATCAAGGCGACGGAAAACGATGATCCAAGGTTAGATGACTTACAGGCGGAGGGCAAACGGCTACGGGCGCTCCTCAAAGCAGCCGATGACCCCCACGATTCCTATCTCGCAGATAGTAGAAACTCCAGACAACCCCGAGTTTCAGGGGCTGCTACCAGACAGGTCAGTACTGAAGCCGTACCTGCGTCGCTTCGTCCAGCTTGGTGTGCATCCAGTGGATGAAACCGGAATGAGAAAGTTTCGTATCGGTGACGTACGCTATGACTGGTATAAGTTTTTTCGAACAAGTCCTTCAGGAATCGACTGGAAAGATATGCCAAATCATCGAACCGACGTCGATGATGTGCGCCGAGAAATCGTTAGGCAGTCCATGGAGACAATCGCACAAACCGTCTTCAATAAGACATATTTCTCTTTGGAGGAAACGGGGTTGGGGTACCCGACAGTTCCGTTATCTGCCGTTCACGACATTGTTGACCAAAACGTCATCGCGGCCTATGTTCGCGTCCTAGGGGATTCATATCGGATCAATGAGAGTCCTTATGATGAGCTACCAAAGGATTGGTCTGGTCCACAAGAAATAGGACCTACGGAGCGCGTATACAAATTTGCATTGGCTGCACTGGGCAGTGATGAAGCTGCTAGAGCTGAGTTAGATCGGGTGCTGTCAATTCTAAACTCTCAAAGACATGCAGGCGGAATATTACACACCGGCTGCCTGAGCCTAAGGATTCCTGACCAGAATGATCCTTATTGGCGATGTCCCCGATGTGGCCGTGTCCATTTACATGATGGTGCCAGTGTTTGTACTCGATGTTGGGGGCCACTCGGTACACCAGTGGGATCAGTGAGTGAAATCCGGCGAACCAATTTCTTGGGCAAGAGAGTGACGAGAAAAGAACCGGTCTTCAGGGTTAGATGCGAAGAACTGACAGGACAAACGGATGATCCTGCAGAACGTCAGCGACGATTTAAAGGAATACTGTTTTCTGCTGAATCCACAATAGAAGAGGAGGCTAGGCTCATCGATCTATTAGCCGTGACGACGACTATGGAAGTTGGAATAGATATAGGTCCGCTCCAGGCAGTCTTTCAAGCAAACATGCCACCTCAGCGATTCAATTACCAGCAACGCGTTGGTCGAGCGGGCCGCCGTGGCCAATCCTATTCTTTTGTTAGCACTATTTGTCGTAGCAAGAGTCATGATCTTTACTACTTTAGAAATCCAGCTCGAATTACAGGCGACCCACCTCCAGCGCCGTTTTTGACAAAACGCCAAGCAATAATTGCGCGTCGGCTCTTGCGTAAGGCTTGGTTGGCGCGAGCGTTTGAGAACATCCGGACCCAGTGTCGCAGCACCGGCTCTCCTTACCCTGGCGATGATGCCGCCCCTGACATTCATGGTGAATTTATCCCAACACAGGATTATCTCGACACTGTCCAAAATTGGGAATCGCGCCTGAGGCATGAGCTTAATGCAACTATTAATGATAGAAATAGGTTTTCCGAGGTCCTTACTGCTGATTTGGAGCTGCAAACAAGTGAACTAGTCCAAGACTTGAGTCCAGATGATGTCATTGAGGAAATCCGACATGCGCGCGATTTTCTCGCAAACGATGTACGAGAGGGTCTTGCACATACGCTAGCAGAGGCAGGTTTGCTCCCTATGTTTGGAATGCCAACTCGCGTCCGGAATCTTTATGTCGCCACGCGCCAAGGTGAAGAAAACCAACGTCAATGGAGTACGATCGATAGAGATTTGGACTTGGCGATTTTTGAATTTGCCCCCGGTGCCACGATTATCAAAGACAAAATGCAACATCTCTCAATAGGTTTCACTGGAACTCTTGAAGAATCTTTCAGACCAGGTTCTTGGAACGCATCAAGAGATATCACTCCGTGGTGTCCAGCATTGGGAGATGCCTTTTGGTTGCTCCAATGCAGCAACTGCGGTAGTTGGCATAGGTTTGAGGCCATGCCAGTTGCTCCAACTTGCAGCACATGTGCTTTCTCTATGCCAACCGACTTGATTGGCGAATGTAGTACACCAGCCGGATTTAGAACTGATTTACAACCTGGTCCCATCGATGACAACGTAAGGGTTGGCTCAAAACATCGTTCCATTACTGCGGAATACCGTGAATTGCGGCTCAAGTACACGACCTCTAATCTCAGTTTTGACTTCTTACGGCAAGCAAGAACGTATCGTTTGAATCGTAACACTTCAACCCCCGCTGTGGCAGGAGGGTTCAATGCGGATGTTTATAACCACCAAATTCCGGGACTCCGGCATACTCGTCTAACTAATCAATATGTCGCTGCCGATTTGGTTCCTCAAAATGGGTACCAGCCAGACCCAAACGGTATTTCTCGACGAAATTTCTGGCTAGCAGCTCCGAAAACGACCGATTCTTTACTTATCTCGGTACGAAAGGTGCCAAGGAGCCTTCAGCTTGAACGGGTTAGTGGAGCGAATCATGTTACATCTGTGCGAGCTGCGGCTCTATCAGCGACTTTCATACTCGTTCATCGTGCAGCTCTTGATCTGGATATCGATCCAGAGGAATTCGATATCGTAGACCCCAGAATACAGATTTCTACAGAGGGCATGATTCCGGTACTCCAAATCACTGATCATCTAGTCAACGGCTCCGGTTTCTGCGAGCGCCTGGCCACAATAGATAATGGCGATCCTATGGTCGTCAATTTGACCAGGTCAATCGTGAAAGATCCCTCGGCGTTTCCTTTAAGCGAATACAGAAGTACCAAGGAAGGTTTGAACCATGCAGAGCAATGTGACCAATCCTGCTATTTTTGTCTTCAGCGATATGGCAACCAACCTTATCATGGTTTATTAGACTGGCGACTAGGTCTCAGCTTTTTAGAAGGCATGGAAAACGATCAGTTCAACTGCGGTCTCGACGGAGCCTTTCAGACAAGTCACTCGTTATCCGACTGGCCACAATTAGCAGAACAGTATGCGAATGACCTCATTGCAAACTATGGAACCGGTGGGGAGGTCGTAAAAGTAGGGCAACTAACCGCATTTCGTTTCGAACGGACACGTTCTCAATGGGTGATGGTGGTCCATCCCCTGTGGAACATTGGCAATCCCACAGGGATTCTGGCTGAAGCGATTCGGGAGTTGGGTGGCCGTGTCGAATTCAGCGATACATTCGAGTTATCGAGGCGGCAGGTTACCGAACGGGAAAGACTTCGCCGAAACTTTTCTCGAGTATAGCTATGTCTCGAGTTTCAAGGACAAATGAGATAGAATCGCCTCCACCACTCAATCAGAGCCTCTAGGAAAAGCCATGAATACTACGGTTGGACTCTTCGCTGGAATAGGAGGATTTGAACGAGGCTTGAGCCAGGCAGGTTTCTTCCCGGAATTGCTGTGTGAAATTGAACCAGCCGCCGCAAGTGTGTTGCGGCATAGATTTCCTGACACTCCATTAACAAAAGACATTTGTCATCTTCGTCGCATTCCCAAAGTCAACTTACTGTGCGCAGGTTTTCCATGTCAGGACTTGAGTCAGGCAGGTCGGACCAAGGGAATCCATGCTGGCGAATCAAAATTGATACGGGAAGTGTTCCGTATTGCTGCTTTACCTGGGAACGCGCCGCGCTGGATTCTTCTCGAAAATGTGCCTTTCATGATCGAGCTCCATCGAGGGCGGGCGATGAGGTACATCACGAGGAGGCTTGAAGATCTAGGTTACACTTGGGCTTATCGAGTGGTTGATTCAAGAGCCTTTGGGTTGCCGCAGCGTCGGAAAAGAGTACTCATATTAGCCTCGAACGCCGATGATCCTCGCCCTGTACTCCTGAGCGATGAGGCAAACTATTGTGATAACAGTGAGAATGACAGTCACAGTAGCAATGTTGCATGCGGTTTTTATTGGACAGAAGGAAACAAGGGCCTAGGATGGGCAGTGAATGCTATCCCTGCGCTAAAGAAGGGCTCTAAGCTTTCCATTCCCTCTCCTCCAGCGATCTGGTTCCCGCGATCTCGGTCCATTGTAGTGCCAAACATCAGGGATGCAGAGCGATTGCAAGGACTTCCCCACGGGTGGACGGACCCTGATATTTGTGGTGCGGCTTTTCCCCACAGATTACGATGGCAGCTCGTCGGTAATGCGCTGAGCGTGCCGGTTGCAAAGTGGGTTGGACAACGACTCTTAAATCCTGGACGGTACCTGAAAGAGCTGGAAGTCCAAGATCCAAACGATTGGGCAAAGGCGGGATGGGGGCATAAGGGGAAGCGCTATAAATTAGATTTAAGTGAGTGGCCAATGCGAAAAATGGCCCCTTTACTTGAGCAGTTTCTCAAATTTCCAACAAAGGACCTCTCAGCCCGCGCAACGGAAGGTTTCCTGACTCGAGCGAGAGCGAGCAAATTGCATTTCCATCCAGGATTTCTAGGAAGTGTTGCCTATCATCTCAAGCGTATGAAAGCAAAATCCCTTGAGCACTAAAAATGGTCCTTGTACCCTGCCCCTTTCATCTTCGCGAACCGCCACGGCAAGAATGCGCGCTACACCTCAAAGAGACACGCCTATAGAAATGAGGCTTCGCTCTAGCCTCTATCGCCTGGGTTTGCGATACCGAGTTCATCAGCGAGTAATCAAAGAACTGAACCGAACAGCTGACATTATTTTTAGGCGCGCCAAAGTTGCGGTGTTTGTCGATGGATGCTTTTGGCATGGCTGTTCTGTTCACGGAACTGTTCCGAAAGCAAACCGGAGATGGTGGTCCGAAAAGATTGATGCCAATCGCCGACGAGACCGTGACACGATACTGCGACTCCATCTAGTGGGATGGCACGCAGTCAGAATATGGGAACACGAAGACCCTGATCTGGCAGCAATGAAAATCGCTGCCATAATTCGTATGAAAGAAGGACACAGCACAGTACAAAGCAGTCTTAATACCAGTACTACATGAGGGGGTTTCATGTATGGCAATTAGACTAACCTCTAAATTCGAAAGTATAGAATAAAACATCTGTGCGAACCCGGTGCAGTAACCTCCGCCTCCACGTGCTCATTTGGCCTCGCATCACAAGCATCGTGTTCGTTTATGCCGTTTCCTCTCGACTCCTTGTTGTCGCTGCGGTTCAGTTCTGAAATATATTCGAGTCATGGAGCACGCATTCTTCCGTCTAGCGGTAAGCTACTAGTTATTGGGCTCTCCGCAGATTGGAGTGGGTAAATGAGAGAGTCTCTTGTTCTCCAACTCCGCAGCCAGCCTGCGGTGTGGCGTGATCGTCCGATACTCGAATCTTGTCCAAGCTCAGTGGCAGACTCCGAGCCGCCTTTGGCCAGGAGGACGCATGAAGCGTGTCCAGACCCTCTCCGCCTTATTCTCCTTCCCAGGATTCCGCGCCCGCAGCCAGCTGCAAGGGATCTTTGGTGATCCCCACGCCCGGCTCGTCACCCTGGTCCGGCGAAAAAAACCGCCATTTGCTCGGGCTGTGGGGCACGGCACCGCACCTGCTATGACCGCACAACCCGCCGGGTGCGGGATACCGATGCGGCGGGCTGGCGTATCTACCTGGCGTTTGAGCAGCGGCGGGTGGCCTGCGTGCGCTGTCGAGGGGTGAAGGTGGAGCGGCTGGACTGGCTGGCGCAAAATCCCCGCTATACGCAGCGGTTTGCTCACCACGTCGGCACCTTGTGTCGGGACATGTCGAACAAGGCGGTGGCGCAGTTGCTGCACCTGCATGAGCACACGGTCAAAGACCTGGACATACGGTACATGCAGGCGTGGCTGGCCAAGATGCCGGCGGCGGCGCCGCAGGTCATCGGCGTGGATGAGTTGTCGATCAAGCAGGGCCACACGTATCGCATCGTCGTGAGCGACCTGGAACGCGGCTGCCCGATCTGGATCGGAGGGCAGGGCCGGACTGAAGCCGACCTGGACCGGTTCTTTCTCGACCTGGGCCCCACGAAGACGGCCCGTATTCGGCTGGCCGTGATGGACATGTGGAAGGCGTTCCGCAACTCGGTCCAGACGCACGCACCGCAGGCCCAGATCCTCTTTGACAAGTTCCACATTCTGCGTCATCTGGCTGACGCGATGGATCAAGTCCGCCGTGCCGAGTATCACCGCGTCGCGGCGAAGGACCGGACCTTCATCAAGGGCCAGCGGTACACGCTCCTTTCCCACCGCGCCAATCTCACATTGGCTGGGCGCCGATCCCTGCAGAAGCTGCTGCGCGCCAACAAGCGCCTGGCCACGGCCTACCTGCTCAAAGAAGAATTCGGCCAACTCTGGGCCTATCGCCGGGAGGGGTGGACGCGCCAGTTCTTCACCCGCTGGCGGGAGCAACTCAAGTGGCAACGGCTCCGCCCCTTTGAACAGTTTGCCGCCTTGATCGAACGGCATTGGGACGGGATCGTGGCGTACTGCACGCCCCGCAACAAGGTCAAGCTGGGCTTTGTCGAAGGATTGAATAACAAGATTCACGTGATTCAACGGCGCGCCTACGGCTACCGGGATGAGGAGTACATGCGTCTCAAAATTCTCACGGCCTTCTTGCCGAAGAAATGAGCAGAATGTACCCACACGAATCTGCATTGAACCAGTTATTGTTAGTTCTTTCTCCGAACGATGTAGGAGGAAGGAGCGAGCATAGTTTTCTCACCATCATCACCGTCTGCATCGCAACTCCTGCACTCAGCTCATCATTCCTGAGCACTGAAGAGTTGAACAGGCTTACTTCCCCCGGCATGCTGAATCAAATAGGGATGGCAAATGAGCAGGGGTCATGAATGGAATTCTATGGAGACGACTTGGTGGCCTCGGAATTCGTCGCCGTGTTGAAACTCAGTGTGCTATCTATCCGCTTCGACCTGGACCAAGTGCTAGCGGTGATTCAACGGAAGGGGCACCAGATGCTCCAGACCATCGATACCCCGAAGCAACAGACGTCGCAGTGCGCCCAGCGGCGTGAGCCGGCGACGAGCCTGCTTAATCAAAGGTGCAACAATAAATTAAGGATCAAGAAACGGAATGTGCAGTAAGTTAAGAAGACCGGTCTCGCTCCGGCGAACGAGTCTTCGAGACATCCCGCGACCGTTCACTCAAGTAACGAACCAGGTCTGCAGCCAGTTGCCGATCCTCCCCACGATCTGACCGGGCTAACGCCCGCATCACGTGCTCATAATTCCGCATAACTTCCTGGGCTCGTCCATGTCGGCGCGTTGTGCGTTTCAACCGCTCCAGCGTCTCTCCTTTCCTACTCACCTCATGCAGGTGCCGCACCGTCCATCGTTCATGCGTCGTCCGATGAATCCGGCTCGTGGTCGTAGCCTCAATGCCATGCTCCCGTAACGCCTCCGCAAACCCCTCGCGCCACCGTTGCAGATCGGCCTTCCTCGGATTCAAGCGAAACCCATCGAGGCTCGCGGCTTTCACCGTGAGATGCACATGCGGATGCGGAGATGGATGTGGATCTGGATCGGTCTCGAACGTGTGGAGGACCATCGCGTACTGAAACCCGGAAAACTCTCGCGCCGCAAAGTCACGAGCCGCGCGTTGGACCGAAAGCGGATCGGTGCGTGTCGGCATGGAGAGGACAAGATGAAAGGCATCGCGCATAGTGGAGTCCGCCGCGATCGGCATGCCGCCGTCGCGCCACTCAGCTTTCAGATCGGCCACGGCCTCCTTCCCGAGAATCACCTGGCCGTCTTGATCCTCGATCTCCAGGAGACCATCACGCGAAATGTAGGTGAGGTTGTTCGAGATGCCTTTCATCCCTTTCGGCGCCCTGACGAGTTTAACCACCACTTGTGGCGAGCGACGAACCATCGCCTGCAGTTTCTGCCGTACATAGGTCGCACGAGCCTGTGACGTGCTGAGCCGTCCGCCGGTATTCATAGGCTTGGCTGAGCCAATAGAAATACGCGCACTGCGACGCGGTCGAGGGAGAGTCTCCGTTGAGACATTGAAGAGCCGACTCCCCCACTCATCCAACTTCTGATCGATTTGGTCGGGTGGCGCGGTCATTGGAGCTGCCAGCGCTCCACGGTCCCGCGTAAGACATCGGACACCTTCTTCGTATGGGCTTGGATCACGCGAGAGAGTTCGGTGATGACCTCGACCCGAAAGACTGCTTTGTTCTGAGGCGCGGTATTCAGGACTTTCGCAATCTGGTTCAGGTTCCTCCCCAAGGCAAGCAACTGCTGATTCGACCGGGCCAATGTCTCCAATTCCGGCTGTCCGACCTGCGGCTGCCCGGTCAATTTGGTGCGCACCATCGCCACTACCCATTTCGTCGGCATGTAGCCTTCGTGACCGGCCATCCGTTTCAGGGCCGCTAATTCAGATGCCGTGAGATGCACTTCCATGCGAGCGGTCGCTCGTTCTCGCCTCGGGCTAACGCGACTCCGAGGCGCCGGTGTCCGCGTTGCTCTCCGGTCCATGGTTAGCCGAAGGGCCTGCCGCAGGGCATGGCTCGGCGTGATGCCATGGTCCTGACACCAGGTCTGCCAGGGCGCTTTCAGCTCCCCCAAGTCCACCGTGACCGTGGTGATCCGTTTCGCCGTCTTGCCCATTAGTTCACCAGCACCACCCCCAATCGAGACGCCCCGCGCCCCTCACCGACCGGTGTCTGAGTCTGGTCATCGGAGGAGAATCCGTGGGCGGTGATTGGATGGTCAAGAAGCATGGGCACAACGATACAATAAACCCATAATGTAAGACAACTACGGGCGAAAGCCATATCCTGCCCCCCCCAACCTCTTACAACCTCTTAACAACCTCTTAAAATCGGTCTTACATTGTGCCCATGCCGAAACAGATCTAAGCCCCATATCTACCGATCACGCTGCACACAGGACGCCAGAAATGGGCCCGAATCGGCCGGTCGGTGGGGGCCTCCGGCAAGCCGGGCATGCCTGCATCGTCCGTTGGCTAGTCGGGTTTCTAGCAATTCGGGGGTCCCGATTTGAGGGTTCTCTTCCTGTTATCCCGTGACAGGGAACACCATGTGCGTTGTTGAGGTCACAACCATGCGTATGACCGGGACGAATAGTCTTCGATGCCTTCTGGCACTCGGCTTGATGAGTGGGCTGGTGGCCTGTAGCAGCTTCGCCAACTGCTTCAATAGTGGGTTCGCTCCCGCCGCCTGTGGCAGCGGGTATGTCGAGAGCGACATTTCTTCTCCGCCCCCACGGCCATCTCGGCGGAAGGTCGCTGGACGGGCACAACTATCACAGGTCGCTCCTTTACTGGACTGGTCCTCGAGGACGACTCGTATTGGTTGTTCTATACCGTAAGAGACAATCCCAACATCCTGGCAGGACTGGTTCAGGGTACTGGCACGTCGCACTCCGGCTCCTTCGGTTCCTCGAACACCAGAGATTTTAATTTGGAAGGTGCGGGCATTCGCATGGCGACGATGAGTGGAGCCTATGTGACGAAAAAGAGCCTGAACGGGACGATCGCGTACTTCACTAGCGACACAGAGAGCTTCACCACTGCGTACGATCCGGACTATGAGTTAGCTCCGAATCTGACTCTTGTGGCCGGAACCTATGCTGGTCTCCATCCCGACCATCACCCATCACACGGTCACGGTGACCGTGGATGCAGCCGGGACGCTCTCAGGTCATGCATCCGATGGATGCACCGTTGCGGGGACCTTGTCTCTTCGTGCGAAGGGCAATGTGTTTCATACCTCGATGAGATTGGAAGGTGGCGCCTGTCGCCACGGAGCCGAGACGCTCACGGGGGTGGCTTTATACGATGCCGCCACACACCGGCTCTACAGTGCCACCCTCAACCATGCCAGGACCACCAGTTATCTCTTTCTCGGCACGAAGCGGTAAGCCTCATCGGTTCCATGTTCTGTAAGAGTTTCCTTTTTGACGAGAAGCATGATCGCAACACATCATGCCCTCTGAATGGATCGAGGAGACTACGGAGACAAGATCTCTCGAACCGCAGTGGGGGCAAAGAAGCCCTGATCTCGGAGCGTGGCAAGCCAGGCCCGGGCAAACTCCTTCAAGTCCTGCTTCAGCGCGGGCACGACGTGCGTACGTCTGCCCGTCTCGTCGTACCGATAGACCTCCTGAACGATCCCCAGGTAGTCGTTCCGGAAAGACACCGGTTCGGCTGCCGCGCCACCGGGTAAATTGTGAAACAGAAACACGATGTCGGGATCTCGCATCAGGTCGCCGTTCTGTTGCCCGTAATGGCACAATGACACAAGCCGGTATCCGTCTCCACTGGATCCAATCTCCTCTACCGAGAGTGGCATGTAGCCAGGCACGGTGATACGCACCGCGCGTGCACGGCTGAGCAATTGATTCAGATCAGTCGCAAATGTTTGATACATTGTCATCATCATCTTCCTTTCTTCAGGTGAAGGAAGCCCCCGGCGCGAGGGCCGGAGGCTCCCACACTGCGATCAACGACCCGAACGCTCGGTGACCCAGAGTTTCGCCTGCTGGGCGACGACTAAGAGTGCTTCAAGGTCCGCCAGGCCGAAGGACTCGGAATTCTTCCAGACTCCATCCTGGCCCTTGTACGAGCGAGCCACGGTCACGTTGTAGAACGGACCGTTCATGCCCTCGTTCTTCCAGATGCTCGCCTTGATGCCACTGCATCGAAGCGTGGTGACCGGCTTGGGTTTCTTGTCTTGAGGTGCCATGTTGTGTCTCCTTTAGTTAGAGTTGATGTGTTGGCCTCTCACCAGGCGTGGAGGCCACACAGCGACGACAAAGGAGACAGAGAGGCCGCCGCCACCTGGCGGGCCGGCGGGCGCGAAGCGGAGGAATGCCCGCGAAAGGAAGCCGCTTCAGAGGCGGCGCCGGGCATGATCGACGCAGCCTGATGGCGGAAAGCCGGGCGGAGGCCGGATGCGCACAGGCACCGGACCTGAAACCACAAGCGGGTCCCCGCTCACCAACAGCACGGCATGGCAGAGCAGCTTCAACGGACGAGGCGAGAAGGTCCTGTTCAGATAGACCGAAGCGACCAAGCCCATTCGCCACAGCGGAAGATAGTCAACGAGTCGGCTTCGGACGGTCTTGAGCTTGTTGCAGTTGTCGGCCAGCAGGCGACCGACTATGCGTCAGATGGTCGCTGAACATAGTGGAATGCTGAACGGCCTGAGTAGGCGAAAGGCGAAATGTTCCGTGATCAAGCGGGAACTCTGGAGGCTACGAGCACATGTCGTCGCACGCGATCCCTCTCGACCGAGCATGACCGGTGCTCCGTCCCTACCGCAGTCGCCGCAAGCGCTCGCATGGTTGACTTGCGTAGCACGACAAACGGAGCTACAGTCGAACGTGCGTGATAAGCGGATTATGGTGATGGCTCACGCCTCGCGTGGGCACGACACGCATCATCTCCATGAGAAAGGCGAACCGACGTGAGGAGAAAATCTATCAAAAGCGACGTGGCAAGACTTGACCGGCTGAAGGATCGTGACATCGACTATTCGGATATCCCACCGCTGGATCCCTCGTTTTTCAAGAAGGCGACCGAAGTCTGGCCTCCGGCGAAGCAACAAGTCACGGTGCGTCTCGACGTCGATGTACTCGACTAGCTCAAACTGCATGGGAAGGGCTATCAGACGCGGCTGAACCGCATCCTGCGCGCAGCCATGGAGCACCAGGCTCCGCGCCAGCCCCGCATGCCGAAGAGTCGTACACGATCGCGTCGGCGCCCCCATGCGGCGTCATGAAGATCCGCGTGATCAGTGCCTGTCCAGCGTATCAACGAGAGCGAAGCCATAATGACACGATGGTACGTGAAGTCTTCCCCAATCTATCAAGGCCCGTTTGATCTCGCGCCCGAGCATGTGCTCGCCACCATGCGACGATACAAGACGGCGAGGAAGAAACCGGCGAGTGTGGCCCTCGACGAGCGCACCCTTCAAGAACTGACGGCGCTGGCAGACCAGCAAAGCATTTCCTATCAGGCCCTCATGCGCGTCTTCATTCTCCGGGGGATCGAGAGCATGAAACAGACCTCGTAACCCACGTGCCCACGCTATCTCAGCATTCGCGTGGGAGGCGTGCCGTTCAATGCCAGCCGGCCAGTTGGCTCGACGAACGTCCCCCATCGTACCGCAACAACCAGAATTCCATTTGTTCGAGTGAACAAGACGTGGACGGATCACAACAGATCGTTGAGGGCGCCGTCAGCGATGATGACCTTGTGCTTCTTGCGAAACGGGGCGACCTTGGGATCGAAATTGGCAAGAATATCCCGGCAGGTAGACTCTAGGTAGGCGTCGAGCGCCTGGTGTTCACGGTTGATGACCGCATCGAGTTCTGCACGATCGGCGACGAGAGAACGGCAGTCGCGCATGAAGTGCCGGAAACGCACGGCTTGTAAGGCCGTCTTGTCGCTAAAGATGAATGTCATATGCGGATCGTGCTCACGGCTGAGGTCTTCCATGTAGACAGCCTTACGGGCCTGGCCGTCGAACTCGGTGTGGAGAGCGTCGTAACGTTGTGACAAGTAGCTCCAGAATCGGCATTGCAATTCCTCGGCTTGCGGTTCCTTACCATCCGCATCGATCCGCTGGCTGAGGATCGTCCCCTTGCCCTCACGCTTGCCGTGATCCTTGGCGTTCACATAGCGGTGTGGAATGAGCGTGGACACCTTCTCCTGACCAAACTCGTCAAGGCGGCTGTAGATGTAGCCGGCCGCCATGCAGAGCGAGGCGTAGTGAAAGACGCCATCAATGAAGAGGCGGGCCCACCTGTAGTAGAGCGCGCCTCGGTAGTGTTTCATTACGTAATCCGGTGTCTCATCCTTGCGCGCCTGTTCTTGAAAACAGTGGTCGTCGTAGTCGTACTCGTAGAGCGTGTCAAAATCGAGCAGGGTCTTACCCTCGTCCAGGTATTCATTCAGGAAGAAGAAATCCTCGCCCACTCCAGCGGCAGGCAACAGCGCTCGGTTGAACACCAGATGTTCCTCATCGCCGAACTGGTCGCTGATTTCTGAAAGGTCTTCGTCTGTTTTAGCGTGGAGACCAAACAGCGCCTTGACCAACTCCTGACGTAGACGGAACGCGTCCTGTTCAGGCATGCTGACCCGGTAGCGTTCCTGCGCCTCCAGGGACCAGCCGAAGTAGTCCGGGTTCACCCGCATGAGCGCCTGGCGAAGCGCTGGGTCGAGCGCAGCAGGTCGCGGATGACTCTCATTCCCAGTTCCGGCCAGCCATTGGTGCTCCATACAGGTCTGATATAGCACACCTGTGCGTCAGGCGTTCAAGTGCGTGAGCCCGCGGAAAGATGACGAGTGGGATTGTGGCCCTCATGATGAACGCGGGCCACGTCGAAGACGTCGTCCTCACGGCGGCGAGAGAGGGCTTAGGCCGAACGACGCACCCGAGTCAGCGGCTTGTGTTTGGGACGCTGTAATTCCACTCGGACTGGTCGCCCCAGCGCCGCGGCCATGTTCACCAGCGCATCTAAGGAAAAGCGTGAGATCCGTCCACGGAGGAGATCATTGATGCGCGGCTGCGTGACCCCACATTGAACGCCCGCTTCCATCTGAGTCCACCCATTCGCCTCAATGACCTCGGTGATCTGCCGCATGAGGCCAGCGCGTGCGCGCAAATTCGCGGCCTCTTCGGGCGTATCAGCCAACGCATCCCACACACTCTTGAAGCTGTGCACCATCTTACCCATTACCCATGTCTCCCTCGCTTGAGTGCGGCGTACCGTATCCTCGCCAGCTCGAGGTCGCGCGCGCTCGTCGCGCGAGTTTTCTTCTGAAACACATGGAGCACGTAGACCGCTTCAGCGAACCGTGCGAGGTAAATTACACGATACGTGCCGGAATCATCCGACACCCGGAGTTCTTCCACTCCCGTTCCCACCGACGGCATCGGTTTGAAGTCCCTCGCGGGCTTGCCACGCTGGACTTGTTCCAGCTGATACCCTGCATCATGTCGCACATCCTCCGGAAACTCTCGGAGGCATTCCAGTGAGTTCCCGAGAAAGCGCAGTGGTTTCACGAAGTGATTATACCCGTTTGGATATACGACGGCAAGCCCATGGCACTGAACAGATCGTGCAGACGAGTCCGATCTCGGACAGCATGGGCACCGGCTAACAGCTCCATCATGACCACGGCACTCATCATGTTGACCGCGTCGGGCTGAAACAGGAGCGGCACGTGCGCACCCGTGTTAAACCAATCGATGTAGAGGGTGGTGTCAAGAATGAGACGCCGCATCTCAGCGAAAGACTGTTCGCAGCCGCAGGCGTCCCTTTGCCCACCTCAACGGTTTGTCGAGCGAGTGTTCCTCTACCACGAACGCGAGGGCGCGTTCGATGGCTTCTGTCTCTGTCTTGGCACCAAGCACGGTCTTCGCGCGCGTCAGCTTCGCTTGCTCGAGTTGGAGATGCTTGTGCCGTTTCGAGGCGCGGTGTCTCATGGTCCCTCCCCGGCTCACTGAGAATGTCCATAATGCTATCAGGTATGAAGAGACCAGTCACTGCAGCAGGCGATATCTCCAGATGTCACGTGACTGCCCACACGGAACACACCGGATCAAACACCTTCACGTGTAACGATGTGTCCAGCACCATAGAGGCCTATGAGATCGCTTCCATTATCCTCTTCGATCTTCCGCGGAAGAGCCGAACCGATCATGAACGGACTCAGACACTGGACTCGCCCCCTGACCTCTTCTCAACATCGTGTTGCGCCCCTCACCCACGCGGGGGCGAAACAGAATCTCCCAGTCTGTGGCCACGAACGGCTGCAAGCGTGACACCGTCCGCGGTGGCGCGGTTGCCACGGGCGTGCCACACGCCTTGATGTGCCACGGATGTTCTCTCGGCACGGTCGAGTCGCGTCGCGCGACACGACGGTGCTGACTCCAGATGGCACGGCGTCTCCGGACGCGGTGCCTCAGAGGCCTGATTGGCAAAGTCTCCGCCCAGAGAGGCCTGCCGTGTAATTCCTACAGCGTGAATAGGAAAGCATGCAGAGCAGACCTCTTCGCTGAACATCCCGTGCCGTTGGAACTTGAAGAGGAAAGGGGCGGGTTGTGGGTCTATAGGAATAAAACAGGATATACCTCTCGGTTGCAATCTGCCTTAGCCTACCGTGCGTTTGGTGGTCTCCTTTTACACCAGCAGCGTGATTCCACCTCAGAAGACATGATTCTTGAAATTATTACAATCTTGTCATATCGTTGATAGATACCGGTTAAGGAGAAACA
Organism: Nitrospira sp.; assembly: GCA_030123625.1. NCBI lineage: Bacteria > Pseudomonadati > Nitrospirota > Nitrospiria > Nitrospirales > Nitrospiraceae > Nitrospira > Nitrospira sp. The sequence continues at coordinate 3,552,305 of CP126121.1, read as the reverse complement.
GACGTGTCGAAAGATAGTGCACTCCGACCTGTGGTCTGGATGGGCGATAGCAAGAAGCAATTGAAGAAGATGCCGGAGGACGTACAAAAACAGATGGGCGGCGAGCTGTATCTGGCTCAGCGAGGCGAAGACCCGCCGCACAGCAAAATGTTAAAGGGACTCGGCAGCGGCATTTTTGAAATCAGGGACGATTTTGACAGCAACACGTATCGGCTGGTGTATGCTGTCCAGATCGGCAAGCGGCTCTATGTGCTGCATGCGTTTCAGAAGAAAAGCAAAAAGGGCATCGCGACACCTCCGAGAGACGTGGAGTTGATTACGCGGCGATATAAGGAAGCAGTCGCCATGGAAAAGGAGTGGCCGTCATGAAGAAAAAGAACACCATCAACTATGAAGTCAGTTCCGGGAATGTCTTTGCGGATTTAGGCTTGAAGGACTCCGAGAGCCTGTTCATGCGGGCTGAACTGGGCCATCAAATCCTCAAAATCCTTAAAGGCCGAGGGCTCAAAAAGCAAAAAGACGTGCAGGACGTGCTGGATATTGGGCAGACGGAAGTCTCCCACCTGATGAATGCGCGGTATCACCGGTTTTCCGAAGCCCGGTTGATGGCCTTCTTGAACAAGCTGGACCGCAAAGTGACGGTGCAAGTCTCACGACGCCGGAAAAATGAACCGCTCCAGGAAGTGGTTCTGGCGTAAGCCAGATTTCGCACTCACCAAGAGCGCTCGTTCAAGACGAAGGCAAGAGGTTCAGGAGACAATCCTATGAGCGTCTTTCAGAAGCATGAAGAAATGCAACGGGTCGCTTGGCGAAGGAAGGAAATCCAAATGCGCGTAAAAGCTTCTCGTCGCCTCGTCTTTGGCATGGACCACGAGAGCACGAATTCCTGCAATATCCGCCGCCTGGAGCGTTCGAAGCACCGCGTCCTTTAGCAGCGCAGCGCCAATTCCCTGAGTCTGCCAATTTTGATCGACTGCCAGCCTCACCAACAGCATGATGGGACTCGAATGTCTGGCCAATCCTTTCCCCACTCGCTCCGGAACCTGTTCCTGTTCCACCGATCCAACAGCAAGCGCTGTAGTACCCCACGACGGTATGATCCTCCAGAGCCATGAGGTATGCGCGCGTCCACTCTACGGGTTCTGGAGTGCGTGCTGTTTGAGAAAGCGATTGAGTTCGTCCCGGCCACAATCGAACGCCTCAACGGCTTGATGCCGCCGAAGTTTTTCGATAGTCCGGGTCAACGCTTCTCTGCCGGTGCGGAAGAAGTATCAGCGTCAAAAAATCCCAGCACGGTCAAGAGACGCTGCATACGAGGGATGTGGCGAGTTGGAGCATCCAGAGCGGCTTGAAACTCAGCCTACTTGGCCCGACTCAATAGGAACATGCGACGATCAGCCAGCATTTCATGAGCACGAGACAAGGCACTGTCCCGGGCAAACTCACTCACGGAACGATTAGATACAGAGGCAGCAGCTTCTAGTATCCGTTTATCTGCAGAACTTAATCGAAGGTCCAATGTTTCACTACGCACTGACCTGGTCCGCATCTTCGTATCTCCTGTTGAAGTCGGTCGGTTACGTCGAGCAACGCGGTTAAGCACGCTACTCTTCTCTTACATGGACCTTAGGCCGATACACGTGATTCCCTGCTTTGCTCAATGTGTTTCCTCACCTTGCTCGACATGGCTTCTTCTGCAAGGCGCAGCTCGTAGGTCTTCTGCAGGTTCATCCAAAATTCAGCGGTGGTGTCGAAGAATGCCGCTAGACGAACGGCAGTATCGCCCGTAATGCCTCGCTGTCCTTTGAGAATTGCTGTAATCCGATTCGCCGGCACAGCGAGGGCCTTTGCGAGCATATTGGCATTGATCAGAGGGACTGCCGGCTTCATGAACTCCTCTAACAGAATCTCCCGGGATGAACCGGCCGCATGCCATTTTTGATCATGGTGTTACCTCTCTCAGTGATAATCGGTGATCTCGACATCATGGGGGCCATCAGACATCGATCCTGATGCTGTGCTGTCCCGCACGATCTCCTTTCAGCTTGCCCAGCCGATTACCTGCCGGTGACAACAGGTCCTTGAGGTCGGATGCGTTGTCGAGCATCGTCAGTTTCCGTTCCGCGACTCGTCTAAAACTAGAAAACTCTTTTCCCGTTTCTCCTGAAAAGAAACTTTCCGTCTTTTTGTCCCGAAAGCCTCTTATCACGACCAGAATACCATCACATGTTTACGATTTACGTAACCTGTAAAATTATATCCTAGCGAACTTTTGCGTATAACTCATTAAGGTGCCACCAGTGGCACCTACTCCTGTAACTCATTGATTTTTCATGACATGAAATGTCACTGTTTGCACTGTGTTTTGAGCTTATCTATTTGATCTTGCTTACTTTCTTCTTGTCCTGAAAAGGCTGGTGTCGACAGTTCGATTTTGTCCCTCGGCACCATTTCTAGCTTAGCTCTCCAGTTGTACTGATGACTTCAGCAATACCGGCCACGTCCACTCGGCTCAATTTCCGCAAAATAGTTGCCATGGGATGCGTGCGTGCGTGTTTTGACGAGAAGCTGACACGTGGTTCAAGTAGGGATTCGGACGGCTCTCTCTACTTTGCCAACGTCCGGATATAGGTTAGTACAGCGCGGCTCTCATTTTCCGACAAGCGGACTTTCCAGGAAGGCATGTTGGGCTTTCCTTCGTGGATGATTTGCAGGAGGGCCATATCCGACTTTGTTTTCGTCGCCAGCCCTGCAAGATTGCCCGGTTCAGGGCCAAGCAGTAGGTACCCATCCCCTTTTCCTTCTGGTCCATGGCAGCCCGCACAATATCGAGTAAAAATCCTTTTGCCATCGGCATAGTCGGCACTCGGTGAATCGGTCTCTTTCGGCGCAGCGATTGCGAACTGACTTCCCACTGCGATCGCTGCTAGCCCCATGACTATCTTGATGAATATCTTGCCCATACCAGGCCGTCTCTTCTCAGCCGATTCATCCATCACATCGATGGGATCTCGCCGGGGCGGCGAGAGAAGCGCGGCTCGCCGTTACCATGAGGAGCTTCGCCTACTGTTTGGTGTCCATCACATATCGATTCGGTTCGTGGTTCCACACGATGCATCGGGTCCTTCGAGCGGCCTTCGAGCCATCGATAGAGAACCGGCAGCATGATCAAGGTCAGCAACGTCGAACTCACGAGGCCGCCGATAACGACGATTGCTAACGGACGCTGCACCTCCGATCCGATCCCATTGCTAAACGCCAAGGGGACCAACCCCAAGAGTGCAACCAACGCCGTCATTAAGACGGGGCGTAGCCGAAGCAGCGCGCCTGAGATAACCGCTTCGTCCAAACTATGGCCGTCCTCTCGAAGTTTATTCATATAGGAGACGAGCACAATCCCATTCAACACCGCCACACCGAAGAGATTGATGAAACCGACTGACGCCGGCACGCTGAGATACTCCCCTGTCAACCAAAGCGCGACCACGCCGCCGATTAACGCAAAGGGCAGGTTCAAGATAATCAGGGTTGCCTGACGAAGTGAATTGAAGGTTGAATACAGCAAGAAGAAGATCAGCCCGATGGTGATCGGAACAATGACCTGCAGCTTTGCCATTGCCCGTTCCATATTCTCAAATGATCCGCCCCAGGTAATCCGATAGCCGGGAGGAAGCACGACTCGTTCGGTAATCTTGTGTTGTGCTTCTGTGACAAGACTCCCGATGTCTCGCCCCATCGTATTGAAGCCGATCGACACATACCGTTGAAGCTGATCCCGGCTGATCCGACCCGGGCCTTCCTCCAACTGAACGGTTCCGAGGTCCGCCAGAGGAATCAGTGCGCCGGTCTGATCGCTGAGTAGAATGTTACTGATGGTTTCGACACTGTCCCGGTACTGTTCCGGAAACCGCACGAACAAATCGAATCGTTGATGTCCTTCATAGACGCGTGTTGCCGCGTGTCCCCCGATGGCGGTGGTGATGATCTCCCGCACGTCGGAGACGTTGATGCCATGACGGGCGATTTTCCCGCGATCGATATCGATGGTAAGATAGGGCTGTCCAAATAATTGCTCAACCTTGATATCTTTAACCCCTTGCACGCTCCCTAAGACCTCGGCGATTTCCTGAGCCTTGTTCCGCAACATCTCCAAGTCGTCGCCGAACAACTTCACGGTCGCTTCTGTGCGGACACCGGAAATCAATTCATCGACTCGTTGTTGGATGGGTTGGCTGATAAGAAACGTGGCTCCAGAAACGCTCGCCAAACGCTCACGGAACTTTTGCATCAATTCTGGCATGGTCTTTGCCGTGGTCCATTGGTCTAATGGGCGCAGCCGAACAACCGGGTCGCTCTCATTCGGCTCCTGCGGATCATTCCCCAACTCGGTTCGGCCGATCTTGGAAACAACCATTTCGACTTCGGGAAATTCCATGATCGCCTGTTGCATGCGCTTTTCAATCTCGATGGAAGCGGGAAGCGATACGCTCGGCAATCGAATGGTTTGAGGAGCGACTGATCCCTCATTGAGAATAGGAATAAACTCGGTGCCCAATGAGGGCACCAACGCAAGAGCGCCGACCAATGCACTGACAGCCAATATCAAAACGGCGGTTCGATATCCGAGGGCCCATCGAAGCGCCGGAGCATAAAGACGCTTGGCTTGTCTGACAACCCACGGATCTTCTTCACTCCCCTGCTTCAACGCTAACAAACAGAGTACCGGAGACAGGGTGAGCGACAATACAAGCGACACCATCAGAGCGATCATGATGGTATAGGCCAGCGGCTTGAACATCTTGCCTTCCATGCCGTGCAGAGACAGAAGAGGCAGAAAGACAAGAATAATGATGAGAATACCGAACACCACCGGCTGCCCGACTTCTTTCACGGCCGCCGTCACCAACTGTAACCGTGGCAGGGAAGGCTGATGAGACAGATGTCGGTACACGTTCTCCACCACGACGACCGACCCATCGACAATCATACCGATCGCGATCGCCAGTCCTCCCAATGACATCAGATTAGCGGTCAGCCCGATTTGCTCCATGACGATAAATGTGGCAAGCGGCGCCAATACCAGCGTGCCGACGACGATCAGCGCGCTGCGAATGTTCCCAAGAAAAAGAAACAACACGACGATCACGAGCACCACTCCTTCGGCCAATGATTTGTAGACCGTATTCAATGCCTCAGTGATCAGTTCGATGCGGTCGTAAAACGGCACAATGCGCAATCCGTCCGGCAGCAGGCGCTTGGCATGGATTTCATCAATGCGAGCCTTGATCCCCTCAACGACATCCCGGGCATTGCCTCCCCGCAACATGAGGACGATCCCGCTGACGACCTCGCGATCCCCGTTCAGGACCGTCGCCCCATGTCTGACGGCATGGTCGATCACGACTTGCGCCACATCGGAGACATAGACCGGAGTCCCCCCGGTTTCCTTGACTACGATACGTTCGATGTCCTGAAGCGAGCGGATCAGCCCTATCCCGCGCACAATGTACTTCTCAGCATGTTTTTCCAGAATATTCCCCCCGGCATTGGCATTATTTCTCGCCACCGCATCGAACACGTCGCGAAGGGTCAGGCTGTATTTGCGCAGCATGCCAGGCTCGATCAATACTTGATACTGCTTGACATACCCACCCATCGAATTGACGTCGATGACCTCCGGTGTGCTTTTCAAGAGAGGCCGAATCACCCAATCTTGAATCGTGCGTTGTTGGATCAAACTTTGATGTTCCGCGTCGGCAGCGGCAGCGGAGACCGGAGGGCTCTCCAGATAGTATTGATACACCTCTCCCAGTCCCGTACTGTTCGGCACCAGCATCGGCTCGGCTCCCGGGGGAAGCTGTTCCTCGACTTCGAGCAATCGCTCGAGCACCAGTTGACGGGCGAGGTTGATGTCCATTGAGTCATCAAACACAATCGTGATAAGCGAGAGACCGACTTTCGTGAGGGAACGCATTTCCGTAAGAGACGGCACACCGGTGAGCTGCAGCTCGATGGGATAAGTTACCAACCGTTCGACTTCGGCAGGCGAGAGTCCCGGGGCTTTCGTCACGACCTGTACCAAAACGCTGGTCACATCGGGAAAGGCATCGATTGGAATGGTCCGAAAGGCATAGACACCCCCGGCTCCGATCATGAGCGCGCAGATAATGACAAGCATCCGTTGACGCAAGGAAATGTCGAGGAGGCGGGAGACCATCAGACGGGTTTCTTCAGCAACTCGGACTTCAAGACAAACGCGCCGTGTGTCACGACCGACTCTCCCTCGTTCAAGCCACCGAGGATCGCCGTGACCGTCCCATTCGATTCGCCGATGTGAACCTCTCGCAACTCGTACTCATTCGTGTTGCGTTGCACGAAGACGAAGGTGCGCCCCTGATCGCGTTGCAATGCAGCCTCCGGCACTGCCAATCGATCGGGTTGTGCTTCGGAAAAGAGTCGAATCGTGGCGAACATTTCCGGTTTAAGCCGCCCATCTCGATTCGGCAATTCAATTCTGAGCTGCATAGTGCGTGTGACTGGATCCAATACATCGCCGACGTAGGTGATGGTGCCTTTGAACACTTCTTTCGGATAAGCGTTGATCCGCACCTCCACCTGCCTGCCGCCAGACGCATGGATCGCATGGACGAACGGAATGTCCTTCTCCGGGATATTGGCTTGAACCCAGACTTCCGAAAGATCGGCGATCACAAATAAATTCTCGGTCGTCTCGACGACCTCACCTCGTGTCAACTTGCGCCCGATGATGCGGCCGGCGAAGGGCGCCACAATCGGCACGACGGATCGAATCTGTCGACTGCGGTCGAGACGGACGAACTCTTCCTTGTCCATACCAAGCAACTTCAGGCGATCACGCGACTCATTGGCCTCCGCTTGGATGCTCAGCAACTCCGCCTGTCGACGTTGGGCTTCTGCTTCGCCGATGACCTGCTCCCGCAGAAGAAATTGAGCCCGACTATACGCCTGCTCAGCGACGTGGAGCTTGGCCTTGGCCTTGAGGTATGCGGATTGAGCCAGCCCGAGCTCGCTGCTGTAGAGGATGGCCAAGGGGGCATTGGCTTTCACTTGTTGTCCGAGGTCTGCATAGACCTCCACAACTCGACCTCGAACCAAAGTCGTAATCTCCGCCATGTTGAGTTGATTGGGCTGAACGCTAGCGGGAAAGTCTCGGTACGTTCGAAAGTCGCTGCGCGCCACCGGCTGCACCACAAGCCCCACTCGTGAGGACTCCTCCGCCGACAGCGTAATGAAACCCGGAGATGAGATTACGGCGGGCGGCTTACTGGCCACCACATCACTCGGCGTCTTATCACAGCCTGATTCCATCACCATCAAGCCGAACAGAAGACGACCCATGCCTCGACCGATAGATAATGACGGACCTCCCATTGAGCCGAATAGGCCAATCACAATGTTCCCCCTACCGCCTGTTCAAGCCGAGCCAGCGAGACAGAGAGGTCATGCCGCGCTTGAGCATAATCCACTAAAATCTGCCGTTGCACACGTTGGGCATCGAAGACTTCGAGCAAACTGGACGCTCCCTGCTGGAAACTAAACTGCGCAAGCCGCAGCGCCTCCTGGGCCTGCTTCAGCAACCCTTTATCGAACACATCGATCAATTCCGCCGTGGTGCGGACATCCTGATAATGTTGATGGACGGCTCGCCCCAGTTCATTACGCATCCGAAGCAGCTCGGCTTCCTCACGGCGCTTCGCGCCTAACGACGAAGCAATTTCTCCCTGACGCCGGTACCAGAGCGGCACGGGGACAGAAAGTCCTCCTTGATACGCTTCTCGCCCGATCTCACGCCAATAACCGGCGTTGAGGGTGATGTTCGGCACCCGCGCCTGCCGTTCAAATTCAATCTTCCAATCCGATTGCTCGACGGACTTCAGCAAACGCTGGATAGTCGGATGCTGCTCCACCATACGGGCCATCAAACCTTCAATGTGCAGATCACGAGGAAGGATTCTGAATTCACCATAGATCATATAGAATGGCCCGAGCGCACCACCGGTCAAGGTGTCAACGGCAACGCGGTTGATGCGAACCAGATTATCCGCCCGTACGAGTTGTTGCCGAGCCTTCAGGACTTCCACTTCCGCCTTGATGGATTCAAATTGCGGGGCTTCGCCCGATTTGACCCTTGCCTTCACGATCCGAGCCACACCCTCGACAATATCAAGATTCTGGCGCGCGAGGTCGGCGCCCTGCTGAGCCAGCAGCAGATCATAGAAGCCGACTTTGACCTGCGACGCCAAATTCAATTGGGTCTCCAACATGCCGACGTTAGCCGTCGCCAATCCAAGGTCCGCCGCTCGTTGCCGAGCGGCACGCATGGCCGGCCATTCGATCGGTTGATTGACCGTATAGTTCGATTCGGTGTACGACTGAAGATCGCCACTAATTATCCCGATGCCCGCTCGGCCTACATCGCGAAGGGCGCCGTGCCCTGTGGCACCAGTCACGGTGGGATTGGGGTAGGCACCGGCTGCTGTCTGCTGCCCCTTCTGCTGTTCGATATTCCCTTCAGCCAAGCCGACGACAGGATTTTTCGCCAGCGCGAGAGCAATGATCATGTCGAGGCTGTACGGCTGCGTATCGGATTGGACAGAGGCCGTGTCCGTGCCGAGCCTGGATTGGGCAGAGGCCGTGTCCGTGCCGAGTCCGATGCCGATCGCACACACCAGCGCGAGCCCTACTCCAATTCTCGTTTTCTGCCTGAACATCATGAGCCGCATATAGTAGGCCGAATGTATTCCATATTTCAAACCTCTACGCCGAACGGCGCGATCTCATCGATCCAACTTCGGAATCAAGTCGCAATCCGCTGAAGTAGAATGCCGAAACCGCCGCTGCCGCGGCGACATTCAACGACTCCACCCCCTCGGCCAATGGAATAAAGAATCTGACGCTGGACGCCTTCACGATGTCCGGAGCCAATCCCGCTCCTTCATTTCCCACAGCAATTACAAGGCGGCTGGGTATTGTTCGAATACTCCTGATGGGAACCATATCAGCCGAAGCCAGGACCGTCGAATAGATTTCACATCCATACGAGGAGAAGGCACGAAAGTCCCGAGTATGAAAGACCGGAAGGCTCAGGATGGTGCCGGCTGTGGCACGAACCACCTTGGGGCTGAAAGGATCGGCAGAATCGACGCTGAACCAAACTCCGGACAGGTTCAAAGCCGCAGCGGTCCGAATGATCGCGCCGACATTCGCCGGATCTTGCACCCGATCCCCATAGATGCCCAACACACTCGTTCGTCCGAATACCTGCGCTACATCCCACCGAGGTTGCCGGACGACGGCCAGAATCCCTTGCGGCATCTCCACATCGGTCAACTTGTTAAAGCCGGCGTCTGAGCAAACGAACTGGCGCGCAGGCAATGTCATGCGCGCCCTTCGGTCTGCCTCGACTTCGGCACAGAGAAAACGCGGCGAGACGATTAGACTGAGGATAGCCTGTGGGTGCCGATGAATCAGATCAAGACAGGACTTGGCCCCTTCAAGAACAAAGGCTTTTTCTCTGGATCTGGTTCTCTTATCGCGAAGCAGTTGCCGGATCTGCGAGGCCTGCGCACGAGTGAGAGCCGGTAGATGCTGCTCTGCACCCACTATACCCCTAAACCCTCCATCATCGCACTGAAGAACATCCGACTCACCCTAGTCACGGCAGTCGATCACCGGCGCCTTCGTTCGGAGGCCGCTTCTGCAGCACGGATACGCTGCGCCCTCGCCTTGGCTCGCTTCAGTGCAGTCAGCTTTCCCCGAGTCCGAGTTTGCTCAAACTGCAGTTGTTCAAGCTGCGATTTCAAGTGGGCTTTTTCTTGTTTATGCAGATTGGCGCATTCCGCCTTAGAAAGCTGTGTCCAATCTCCACTGCTCCTGGCACGCTTAATTCGATCTTCTAAAGATTCTCGAAGTTGCCTGGTCCTCATCGTCATAAGAGATTTGAGGGCCTCCTGACGGCGCTGGACCTCTTCTTCCTCCGCCATGATGCCACGAATATCGGTTCCCAACATAAATCCCCACCTCCTTCATCAATAAAACTCGCTCAGGCATTATACCGATTTCATGCCTGATCTTTAAAGGTCAGATAAATATTTGATTTTATAATAAAAATAGATTTTTAACGAGTGGGTTTGATTGAAGCTTACTTCTTCATTATGTATCATAGAGTGGATGTCGATAGGGCTATTCATCCAGGGCTGGAGAGTCTACAAAAACCAGTCCATTGAATCGTTGTCAGACGCGACAAGCATTTCCACTGCGCTCCTAGAACAGATTGAGGCGGATCAGACGGACCCCACAACCGCTATGATTGAAGCGCTTGCGTCCGCGCTTGGCGTACCCCCCTCTTGGCTGTTCGACAATCCCCGATCCTTTGAATATCTCTTCACAGACACAGCAGAGAATGAGGAACCGGACAGATCTGAGCTTGATCCGGTGACGAATCGCATCTTGGCCGGATCTCACGCCAATCGATCCCTCTATGTCCTTTTAACGACGCTCATACAAGCCGGTGATCCAAAACTCTTGCGCGCCGCCGAAATGAGCCTGCGCAGTTTGGTCAAGCAATCCCGTCGAGCGATCGTGCCCTGGCAACAACGCCCCTCGGGACATTTCGAACCACCGAGCGACTAAAAACAGCTAAAAACAGCCGTTTGAATTCGGAACCAACTCATCATCATTGCCAGCTGGCCGCTAACACGGTCTGCACATCCTGCGGCCGTTGATCGATCGCTTGATCCCAGGTAAGGCCGGTCTGTTGCGTAAAAGCCGCCATCGCTTGGATCAACTGATCGACTTGCGTGTTAAGCAGCGTTTGCCCATTACCCGCCTCGATCATTTCCGTCCGATTCAACGAACTGGTATACCAGTTCTGAATCGTGACCGAATCGACCGAGCCGTGGATGGCCAATCGCAGGTCGTTCGCTTGGCGACTGATCACGAGATCTAGGGGATCGATCCCTGAGTCATAGAGCAGCTTGTCTGCCGTGCCACTATTGTCTCGTACGAAATCTTGTCCGTCGCCTCGATCGAAAAGATAGGTATCATTTCCACTGCCGCCGATGAGCGTGTCGTTGCCCATACTACCGCGAAACATATCGTTGCCGCCTGCCCCACTCAAGACATTGTTGGTGCTGTTGCCGGTGAGCGTATTATTGAGCCCATTGCCTGTTCCATTGACGGCACCGATTCCAGTCAAGGTGAGATTTTCCACATTGGCACCGAGGGTATAGGACATGCTGGTCTGAATCGTATCTATTCCTCCACCGGCAATCTCCACCACCGTATCGCCCGCACCCATAATGTAGGTATCGTTGCCGGCTCCTCCGGATAAAGTATTGCCCGCAAAGTTAAGCAACCCGTTGAGCACATTGTCCAGGCCGTTGCCTGTTCCACTGATCGCGTTGAAGCCGACCAGAGTGAGATTTTCCACGTTGGCTGCGAGAATGTAGGTAAGGCTGCTGACAACCGTGTCCGTGCCGTCGTTCGCAGATTCAACGACTGTATCTCCGGCACTAATCACATACATGTCGTTGCCCGATAACCCCATCAGCACATTGGCCGCATTATTGCCCGTGAGCGTGTTGTTGAGATCGTTTCCAGTTCCGTTGATAGCCGCGGAGCCTGTCAAGACCAGATGTTCCACGTTCACACCGAGACCATAGGTTACGGAGCTAAAGACCGTGTCGGAACCTTCGTTTGCCGCTTCAATCACGACGTCGCCGGTCTGATCCACCACATACACGTCATTCCCCATACCACCGGCCATCATATCGGTCCCTGTCTTGCCGTCCAACAAATTCGCCCCGCTGTTGCCGGCCAATTGATTACTCAAAGCATTGCCGATACCCGTGCTTGGTCCCGTCCCTGTCAGAATTAGGTTCTCAACATTCACACCTAACGTGTAGGTGAGGAGCGAGGTCTGAACCGTATCTGCCCCCTCGTCAACCAATTCGGTCACGATATCGCCGGCGACATCCACGATATAGATATCATCGCCGGCACCTCCCTCCATCGTGTCTGTGCTGGATCCGCCATCGAGCAGATCGTGGCCCTCCGCGCCACTGAGCTGATCATTCCCAGCCAACCCGCGCAACGTATCGTCGCCTCGGCCGCCGGTCAGCACATCGTTTTCCAGCGTGCCGACGAGTGTTTGTGGCAGGGGGCCAGAGATGGAGAGCGTGAAGAAATCGGTCGCGCTGAGATGGCCTTGGTCTGTGGCGGTGACGGCGAGCTGCAGCACACCAGCGTCGCCGACACCCGGCGTACCGCTGAACGTGCGGGTGAGCGGATCGAAACCTAGCCATGCCGGTAGGGGGCTGCCATCGGCAAGTGCTGCAATATATACCAAAGCATCGCCATGACTCACATCGGCATCGGTGAAAGTTGTAGCGGGAATCGTAAAAGTAAAGAATGAGTCTTCGGCGGCGGTCTGGTCCGCCGTTGGAACAGCCACTGTCGGGGCATGATTCGGAGGATAGAGGTCAATCAGATTCACCACGTTCCCGTCGGCAAATTCCAGTGCAGATACCACCAGAGAACCGTTCGTGCCACGGGGATCAAAATCGGAAAGCACGAGTCGGTCGATCCCATCGGTGCCGATGCGAATTGTCAGGGTGTGCGCGGCCTCGTCCTGCGTGAAGATCAAATCATTCTGACTGATGCCGGGCCCGAATTGAATTCGATTCCCTGCCCCGAGCAGCACCGTATCATCAATCGTGTCGCTCCCATCTCCGATGTTGAAGATGTAGGTGTCGTTGCCGATACCGCCAGTTAGTAAATCGTTACCTCGACCCCCCGCCAACATATCGTCCCCTGCGAGAGCCGTGATCCGATCCACGACATTCGTGCCGGTGATGGAATCATTGCCGTCGGTCCCTGTCAGATCAAACCCGCGTTGGACAAGCTCCTCATAGGACAGAGCGGTGCCATCGGCAAATCGGAAGGTTTCAATCGTGCGCGGGCCTAACACATTGTTCGGATCGAAACTGGACAGATGAAGAGCATCGCCGCTGGTCCCAATATGGATCAGCAGCGAGCCTACATCCAGGCTGAGATCAGAGGGATTGATACCCGCACCAAACTCGAGAGTATTCGTGCCGCTAGGTAAGCTCGCATCATTGATCGTATCGACACCGTCACCAATATCATAGACATAGGTGTCGTCGCCAGGACCGCCCATGAGGGTATCGTTCCCGGTTCCCCCGGCAATAATGTCGTTGCCGGCACCGGCATCCACGAGATCGTTGCCACCGAGGGCGTCAATTACATCATCTCCGGCGGCGGTCGTGATCGTGTCGTTCCCTTCGGTGATGGTCGGTCCGAAGAAACTAGTGATACTCGCCGTGCTGCCATCGGCAAAGGCCAAGGTTTCCACCACCAGCGAACCGTCTGCTCCTGTGAGATCGAAATTGTTCAGTACCAGCCGGTCCGTCCCGCTCGTGCCGACTTGAATGGTGAGCGTTCGAGCGATTTCATCATGCATCACTGTGAGGTCATTCCGGCCAATCCCTGCGCCGAATTGGATTCGATTCCCCTCGCCGGCAGTTGCGACATCCTCGATCGCATCGATGCCGTCGCCGAGATTGAAAAGATACGTATCATAGCCGGCGCCGCCCAGGAGCCGGTCGCTACCGAGCCGACCGACGAGAGTATCGCGACCGGTAAGGCCGGATAGGACATTGGCATCTTCGGAGCCGATCAAGACATTGTCCAGCTCGTTACCCGTTCCATTGAGTGGTGGCGGAGGGATGAGATGATCCTCCTCGTCGAAAATCGCCGGCGGTGAAATGAGCTCCAAATTTTCGAGATACGCTCCCAGTATATAGGACACCGTACTCTTCACTGTGTCGGTTCCTTCGTTCTCCGACTCAGCCACCGTTTGCTCTTGACTATGGACGATGTAGGTGTCGTTGCCGACCCCTCCGATCAAAAGATCGTCGGCTAAGCGCGGCACGTTGCTTCGGAACTCTGACCCTCCACCGAGAAACAGCCATTCACTATCTGAACCATCCACTGGGAAGACAATATTCCCTCCATCGGCCATCAGCACATCATCACCCTCTCCGCCAATAAGAATATCGCTCCCCGTTTCGAACACGACAAATTCCTCGGCAGACCTGAAGAATCCTCCAACCAACACATCATTGCCAGCGCCGCCGTCAAGAATATTGTCACCGCTATTTCCAATGATGAGATTGTCCAGTCCATTACCGATCCCGCGCTCTGGGTTTCGCAGTACTGAGCTGCGACTCTCCGCAAGAATGAGATTTTCCACATCAGAATCCAACACATAATCGAAGAGACTCTGGACGGTATCGATCCCTTCACCCGGAGCCTCGACTACCGCATAATTTCCGGGGACGCCCGAGCTCCCCAACAGATAGATATCGTCTCCATCCAACCCGACTAGAGAGGCTGGGAAAGACGCTTCAAGCACATCATTGGATGAAGTAGCCATGGGAATACCGACGTTCGAAGCTGACCAAGCCAAGTTCCACTGAGTGCCATCGGCGAATCGCACGATTGCTTGCGTGGTTTCCGGTCCCACCGCAAACCAATCCGTTGAAAGCTGCACAGTCAGTCTATCCCCACTGTCCAAAATAAGAATGTCGGCACTGGAAGGAGAGCGCCATGTCATCACAACCTCAGCGGGAGTGATCTCGGCAGCCATCTCGATGAGATCGATATCATTCCTGTTATTGTCGAGCGTCACATAATCAACGCCGGATCCTCGATAGAAGAGAACCCGATCGACACCTGTCCCAAGACTCAGCGTATCGTCTCCTGCCCCTCCATCAAAAAGATTATTTCCTCTGAAATCGATGAGATTGTCGTTACCGCCCCCTCCTATCAGCGTATCGTCACCAATGACCTGCGGCCCAGACAGCGGTTGGAACGTGAGATCTCCGTACAGAACGTCCTTGCCAGCCCCTCCCATTAATACGTCGTTGCCTGCTGATCCGGTCAATAGATCATGACCGGCGCCCCCTGAAAGAACTTCACTATCTGATGATCCTGTGATGGTGTTACCGATCAACGCCCGTGCATTCAGCTCAGCACTGCTCCATACGGTGCCATCGGAAAATCGAGCCTGCTTCTGGCCGTATTCGGGCGAATCAAAAAACGATAGGAGAGTCAGCTCATCCGTGGTCCCGCTGATGGCCAGCTCGAGGTTGAATCCATTGCGGTAGACCTCGACATCCTCTGCAGTCACCGTCGAATCGAACTGAATCGTATCGACTTCACCGGCTGCCTCTGAGTCGAACAACGTATCAAGGCCGGAACCCCGGCCGAAGAGATAGGTGTCGGACCCACCGAGTCCAAACAGTGCGTCATTTCCAGACCCTCCATCGAGCACGTTGGACGCGTCGTTGCCTCTCACATCGTTGTTCAGCGCGTTACCGGTTCCATTGATCGGCGCTATGCCTATGAGGGTGAGATTCTCGACATTCGCGCTGAGATTGTAGCTTACCGTGCTCCGCACACCATCTACGCCTTCATTTGTCTTCTCAATGATAATGTCGCCGACATTGTCCACGACATAGGTGTCATTGCCGTCACCACCGATCAACGTGTCGGCGCCGAGTCCGCCGTCCAGCACATTATTCGCTCGGCCGCCGATCAGGGTATTCGCCAAATCGTTCCCATATCCCGCCACGGATTGTTCGGAGGAACCATACGGGATGAGAGAAAAACTGGCGAAGTCAGGTGCTCGCGGATCAAGGAGAGTTAAATTTTCGATGTTCGCCGGCAGGCGATAGTCGTGGCCGACGATCACCGTATCGATGCCGCCTGTGGCGGTTTCAATAAGGATGTCGTCATCACCGTTCGGTCCGATGATATAAGTGTCGTTGCCATCACCACCGGCCAGCACGCTGATCGACCCATCGGCTTTCAGCACGTTGTCCAGTTCATTTCCCACTCCGATCAATGAAGCACTGCTGGTCAACGTTAGGTTCTCCACATTGGCTCCAAGCGTTGCGCTGACGCCGGTCTGTATTGTGTCCGTGCCTCCTCCAGTCAGTTCAACCACCGTATCGTCTGCGCCGACCACATAAGTATCGTTCCCCGCTCTACCTGTTAGGACGTTGGCGCCGCTATTGCCGATCAACACATTGTCGAGTGCATTGCCGGTGCCATTAATCGCCGCACTCCCCGTCAATGTAAGATTCTCGACATCGGCTTCCAGTGTACGTGTGACACTGCTCTGGACCGTATCGATTCCCTCATCCGTTAGTTCCGTAACCGCATCTCCTGAATCATCCACGATATATTCGTCATTACCAAACCCGCCCGTGAGTTCATCGGCCCCGGTCCCCCCATCAAGTAAATCGTTTCCGGCCAACCCGGTCAGTTGATCGTCGCCGGCGAGACCAACCAAACGATTGGCACCACTCGTGCCAATGAGGGAATCCGGTCCCTCCGTCCCGGTTATGACCGGCTTTGTGAGATTCTCAATGAAGGCCTGATTCCAAACCGTTCCGTCGGCAAATTGCACCAGTTCAATCTGAAGCGGAGGGGCGAGGAAGTAGAGGGACACGGTCAACCGATCAGCACCACCACTGAGGCTCAGGACAAGGTCATTATTGCTCCGGGCAACGGCAACATCTGAGGGAGCCACACCGGGTACCATGCGAATCGCATCCAGGCCGCCCTGAAATTCTACAATCGTGTCTTGACCGGCCCCTGAGCCGAAGAGATACGTGTCGTCGCCCTGCCCGCCGATCAACCGGTCAGCACCCATCCCCCCATCGAGTGTGTCATTGCCCAGTCCGCTCCGAAGCACGTCGGCTCCGTCGCCGCTAATAATCCGATCCACCGTACTTGTGCCGATGATTTGGTCATCGTTGTCTGTTCCCGTTAAATCGAATCCTTTAGCGAGCAATTGTTCATACGTCAAAGCACTTCCGTCGCTAAAGCGGAACGACTCCACTGTGCGGGGGCCCAATGCATTGTCGCGATCGAACGTATCAAACTGAATCGCATCGCCGTCCGTGCCGATACGAATCAGCAAATCGCTCTGCTTGGAATCGGATTGATCGGAAGCAAGATCGAGACGGAGGTCAGTTGACGTGATGCCTGTTCCGAACACGACCTCGTTGCCCGCGCCAACTAATGCGCTATCAATAATCGTGTCGATACCATCGCCCACATTGAAGAAATAGGAATCGTCGCTTTCTCCACCTTCGAGCCAGTCATTGCCTTGCCCACCCTGCAATCGATCAGCGAGGTTCGTTCCGGTGAGAATATCGTCCAACGCCGTTCCTTCGATCGTCAATCCACGCGCAACGAGCTCCGCGTAAGTGAGAGAGGTCCCATCCTCAAATTGAAACTGCTCGATGGTTTGGGAGCCAAACACATCGAAGACCGAGCCCGACTGAATTCCTTCTGAACCGGCTCCCACTTTAATCACGATCTGTCCAAACTGCGAGGAGAGTGAGATAGAATTGGACGTGATGCCGCTCCCGAACTGGACCGTATCAGTATCAGTGCCGGGACCGGAATCAAACAGAGAATCAAGCCCATCCCCTATATTGAACCGGTAAAGATCGCTCCCGTCCCCGCCGAGCAATTGATCGTCCCCAGTGCCTCCGACTAGTACGTCATCGCCTGCCTCTCCTTCGAGCGAATCATTCCCCGTCCCGCCGTTCAGCACATCGTTATCGTCGCCACCCCGCAGGACGTCATCGCCTATTCCGCCGGACAGTTGATCGATTCCTCCGTGGCCGAGAAGCACATCACGTCCCTCATCACCTGCAAGGACATTGTCAATCGCTCCACCGATCAGAACATCGTTCCCGGCGAGCCCTCGAATCGTCCGATAAATTTCTTGACCATCTAGTGCGTCGAACCCGACTGTTCCTACTAATTCCAACCCCAGAGCGAGCAACTGAGAAGACGTCAACACAGTCCCGTCCGCAAACACGAACTGATCAATTCCGACGGGTGCCGATTGATTGGATGGATCGAATCCCCCAATTTCAATCTCATCGCCGGTCGCCCCGGTGCGCACGACGAGGTAATTCAGAACGGTGCCGGGATCCTCTTCTCCCCCTTCACCTGGAATCGTGACTTGCTTGAAGCCGAGGCTCAGATTGGTTTGCGAAATCCCTGAGCCGAAGACTAACCGGTTGCTCTCTCCCGGCGCATCCTGAATCTGGTCGATCCCCCCGCCCAACGAGAACATATAGGTATCCTGCCCTGACCCACCAACGAGTGAATCATCGCCAGCGCCACCAAACAGGACATCATTACCCGCCCCAGCGTTGATGGAATCGTTCCCACCTCCGCCAAAAATTCGTTCTCCTTGTGTGGTGCCGCTGAGCTGGTCATTGCCCAACCCTCCGGAGACCGCCAAGCCGGTTTGGGCAAGCTGCTCATAGGTAAGGACGGCGCCATCGGAAAACTCGAATGTGTCGATGGGATGAGACCCATTCAGGTTACTCAATCCAAAGCTTTGGATCTGAACTGCATTGTCTCCGTTCCCCGTGCGAAGCACGAGGGAGTCGTTCGGTCCCACTGCAGCCACGATGGTGTTCGCGTTAATCCCTGCTCCGAAGACGAGTCGATTTTCTTCACCGACACCTTCGACAATGATGTCGAACCCATCTCCTAGCTCATAGAGATACGTATCTTGCCCACCGCCTCCTACCAGCGTATCGTTTCCACTACCCCCAGCAAGAGTATCGTTTCCTCCGCTTCCTCCGATCTGTCCATCCGCATCCCCGACAAGAATATCGTCCCCGCCACCGCCATCGATCAAATCATCGCCCGCATCTCCACGCAACGCATCATCACCTTCCCTACCGAACAGTTCATCGTTGCCTTCTTGTCCAAAGATTCGGTCATCGCCCGCATCACCCACGAGCAAATCGTTTCCTTCGTTTCCTTGGAGTTCATCGTTTCCATCACGGCCGAACAGCGTATCGTCGTCCGCGCCACCTATCAGAAGATCGTTATCAGCACCTCCGTCGAGTTGATCCAGACCGTCACCTCCGATGAGGAGATCATCTCCCGCATCGCCGAACATCACGTCATTGCCGGCTTCTCCATTGAATTGATCGGCTCCTGCTCCGGCACTGATGTCATCGTTACCCTCGCCACCGAATCCTATGTCATCACCTTCCCCGCCAAGCAGCGTATCATCGCCAGCGCCGGCGAGCAGAGTGTCCTCACCATCATCACCAACTAACGTATCGTCTCCACCTAGTGCTGTAAGGAAATCGTTGCCGTCTCCTCCTTCGAGCCAATCATCACCTTCCTGCGAAGGATCTACAGCGGTGTCGTCACCAAACAAACGGTCATTCCCGGTCCCCCCCAGCAACACATCGTGTCCGGCATTCCCTTGGAGCTCGTCATTGCCATCGCCGCCTACGAGATAGTCATCCCCAGGAGCCATAGGCGTCAGCAACCCCACCCCCTGTTGCGTATCGCCGATCAGCAGATCGTTCCCCTGTCCGCCATCGAGAAAATCGTCTCCCCCATCACCGCTGAGATAATCATTACCGTCTCCTCCCTCCAACACATCGTCGCCTGGAACCAATACACCGGTCAGCGACACAAAGGTTTGACTCCCATCAGGATTATCGATGGATGTTCCGCGAGTCAGCGTGTCACCCCACATCTCATCGTCCCCAGCTCCACCAATCAACCGATCATCATTTCCTCCGCCGCCGATGCGATCGTTTCCCTCCCCGCCATCGACATAATCTTTCCCGTCCAACGTAGGCGGTGGCAAATCCTTCGGATGTGCGACGGGATCAGGATGATAGTCGTACGGATCCGCCAGAAGCCGATCATTGCCATCTCCACCGTACAGGCGATCATGGCTATACCCACCTAAAATCCAATCATCGCCACCATTGCCATAGAGCGTGTCATCACCATACCCTGCCGAGAGATTCAGGCTATCCGGCCCAGCTCCCCCTCGAAGCGTCTGGTGGTAGAAGCCTCCCACTCCCAGCAGAAGACTTGCGGTCGGATCAGTGACATCAGAATAATCTTCAACCCATGGTTCATAACCATCATTTCCAGTCCCCACAAATGCCTTCACACTGATGGTGCTTTCAATCTGCGAGGTATGGGTGGCGTGGCCATCCGCATCCACCAGCATGGCAGACAACGCCACTGTTGAGTCATCAGAGACTTCGTCGTTGGCAATCAGTGAAAAGTAGAGTTGATCATCCCCTTCCGCAACAGTCAGCTCGAAAGCACCATTGGCACCGAGCGTCTGGACGCCGTTGCTGGTCGAGACACTCAGGTGATTTGCCTGTGAACCTTGAAGCTGAAGCGAGACGCGTTGCCCGCCGGTTCCAGCCGCAAACGGCAATGAGAGCCGGAACACCTCGCCCAGCCGTTCTTCCACCGTGGCATTCGACGCCCCACCGGGCACATAGTCAGGCGCATGAAATGGATTGGGCCCTATGCCTTTTTGAATCACCACTGTCTGAGCTGCCTGCTGAAAGGTCTCTCGCGCGTCTTCAATTGCGGCTCGCGCGGAAGAAGACAGGCGCGGATCATTCAACTCAGCGGCATAGGCCTGGTCGATCAACTGAACGTCGGCAAAGTCGCTGATAGTCTTGCCAAGATTGAATGCCACATCGGCTATCTTCTGAGTAAAATCCGGGAGGGCATTGGCGAAACCCGAGGCTGTCTCTTGTGTAAAGGCATTCAATTGGGCGACAAGTTGGTTTTTTTCTTCCGGTGACACCTCTTGCAGTGCATCGATCCGATGATTCAGCGCGGTCACAAGCTCTGTAGTCGTTTCCGCCAGCTGTGTTGGAGTGTGCCCTGTTGAATTGGCATGGTCCCGCATAAAGGCCAACGTGCTCGATAGCCAATCCGCACCTCCATTCAACATCTCTGCGGCCAGGACTTCAGGATCAAGTCCAGAAGGGAGACTCGCAGTGAGTTCTGCAAGATGCGGGGTACCTCCTATGCTTGCCATCAAGATCTCAAACTGGAGTTGAAGAGATCGTGAAGACGCATCTAGTGATGCTGGTGGTGGGACTGTAACATCCGGTCGTGACCCCGCACTGACATATTCACCGATCGCTTGGAAGATGGTGGAAACACCGCTCGCCGCCCCTTGCACCGCATCCGTGAACACAGCGCCTAGTGTGCTGAGAATGGAAATAGCTCCCGTCACAGGCCGGGTGGGGATGAAGATTGCGCCCCAGTTGACTCCTCCAAATTTCTGGAACCAACTATCACTAAGGTCGCCGGAATCATGAAGACTGGTTAGCAGCGCCTGAGTTAAAGTATTCACACTATTTGGAGAGCCGATGGTCAACCCCGCCGTGACGGCCGCGACAAGCCGGAATCGAGATTCAACGAGTCCAAGGTCCTTATTGTTGAGGAGGTTGCCAAGCAAGGCGGCGTACTCTTGTACTGAATCCACATTGAGATACGCAATCGGGCTGGCACCCGGTGATACTTGAAACTCCAGCAGCGCCCCGGGTCGCAGATTGGCGTAAAAACCGGTTTCAATGCGATGAGCATCGACCAACCCATAGGCATACTGATAACCAAGATCATTGGTCCTGTCAGACCTGAAATCGAGCAAGAAAGTATCACCGCCTACGTGGCCGTCTCCGAAACGGGAGACCATGTCATTGGTGACATAGAAGTGGCCGGAGAGGCCAAGGCCTTGCAGCACTGTAGGGTCATAGCTGACATGATCGGTCAGCCCTTTCAATCCGCCGAGTCCATTGAACGTAGTAAGTGAAATATTTGTCTTATCGAAATCCGCGTTGAAATCCTGATCGCCCACGGTAGACTGCTTTTTCACCCATTCGTAGGCCGCATACTGCGCCAATGCTCCACCGAGACTTTGACCGGTGAAATGGATTTTTGTATCCGAATCGAACTGCCGGAGATATGTGAAGACAAGTTCCCGGCTATCTTCCCACTGGTTCCATCCTAATTGCGTATTGCTGGTCCAATCGACAGGATCAATTCCGTCACTTCCCCCAAACGCGATAATGACTTCGTTTGTTGATGAATTTCGATAGGCGGTGAACTTGAACCCATTGGAGACATTTACAGATTGAGCATCATTTGAATCTTTCACGAAACCTGGCGCTATTTCGTAAAGCGGAAGGATGTCATAGGTCGGAGTGTCTCGAAGTGGTGCCAGAGCACCGCCAAGAGGAACGATAGTACTTGAAGTAAAATATGCGGCATCGCTGGCAATAAGGGCCAACTTGGCAAGTTCATTTAATGGTTGTGTAACAAACACGGCTAGGCTCCTTTGCAGGTATCGACTAGATGCAATGTGGTGAGATTCTCAGTTAATGGGCTGCCATGCGTCTCTTGTACAAATACAACCTTACAGCCATCCGGCGAGATCGCTGCTGTATTAATGAATCCAGCTGCTATTTTCTGAATCCGATCACCTTCAAGCCAATAAACGCCACGACTTCCGATGTCTCCCAATTTCTCAACATTAATAGTTCCACCTATAGCAAGAACTCCAGAACGCAATGGAAGGAAATGATGCCAGCCCCCCCGAACTTCTGGCACTCCATGTTCTGTTAGGGTTCCATTTGGATTCAGTATCCAGAATGAATGGCGGTTAACCCCTGCATGGAGAACATAAGCATCTAAAAATTCTACATAACGGACCGAGGGAGGCCAGACTTGGCTATCATTTATGCTAAGCCTTGTCGGACCATAAGATCCTGACCGATACAAGAGGATTGGGCTGGGTTGACTAGGAGGAACATCAGGTGGCCGGCGAAAATCCAAATAGCCATGGATGGGTAGCAATTCAACAAAATCGCGCAATAGCCCTCGGGATTGATACGCTTGGCATGTAATTGGATGCATTCTCACTCTTTCTCCCCACTCCGGCGGTTCTCCCTCCCAGGTCTCCTTCGAGTAATACATATCGAGGTATGTGCGTTCTTGGCCCATCGGTCCCTTCTTGGATGGTCCATTGAGAATGGAATAGCGAATGTAGCCGCGAAAATAGCAGCCAAGACTGGCGTTCTTCACATAGATCGTTCGCCGATTCTCTCGCGTATCCCAGATATAGATATTCTGCTCACGTCCATAGCGACCTTCCTTGTCTATTTTTTCAAGGTTGATTTCATACCCTGTAAAGATTACGCGGTCATTATCCAACCAGTAGAGTCGGTGCTGGCTACTTGCCTGGAACCCTGAATCCTTGAGAATGAAAAGCGGTCTATCCGCCGAAGTCGCCAGTTGCGGGCACACAAGCATCACGAGACATACCAGCACCAACCATAATCGCTGCATGATCGAACCTCTCAGGTCACCTGCTCGTTGGTCTCGCCCTCTGCTCAGTCTTTCGGCTTCTGTTTCTGCGCTGTGCGCAACCCCACCAACACCTGCTGAATCTGCTGTTGCAACCTTGCCAACGCACTGACGTCCATCGCGACGCGGGTGATGAAGTGGCCGTCCAGGCCTTTCGGTGCTGCTTGACCGTCCTTCGCCGTTTTTGCAATAGCAGCAAGCACAGCGGGTTCGATGAAGCCTAAATCGAGATAGGCGATGCCCTGTGCAATACCAACATTCGTATAGTTCGCCGCGCGCGGGTGCGCGGAGGGCTCGGAAGGTTTCAACCGGACGTTCAGCGCAATGGTGGTGTCTTTGGCTTCGCTCATGGGCCTACACTCCTTAGCAGTGGATGAACAACCTTGAGGATGACGACAGCACAAGAACAAACAGATGCATTGTGTTCCTAACAAGAACGTCGTGAGTCTAAGAGGCCATCAGTTGGCTGTCAAGAATTCCGTCGCCCAGGCGCATCCCGAGCCGGCCGGATGGAATCTGCATGAAAGTGCGTATGGGTTGTAATTAGCCGAAAGAGGGGGATGGTCGAGGGGAAATGATCTCAATGCTCCGCAGGACACCGCGCTTTTTGTTCCAGAAAACGATCAATCTCTTTTGTCAGCGCCTCACATCATCAGAGCACCAGCGGATGTAGCTGCACAACACTTGAGGGGTTGTTTTTTTTATGTGAGGCGTACAAAATACCGCCGCGTTATTCAGGCTGATCCAATCATCCACCCTCACTATAGAGAGGCATAATCGTGAGTCTGCAAAATCTTCTCCGGCTTGTTGTTGCAGCGAGTGTGTGCGGTACCGTCGGCCAAGTCTGGGCGTATGACGCGAGTCCTAATATCAGCAGTGGCGTGGACGCTTGTGCCAACGTAATCTTTTCTGCCTTCACGCCTCCTCCCTTTTCCGTGGATAAAAATAATGTAGCGGTGGCCCCGAACTCAGAATTTTCCTTCCTGGCCTCCAAGACGGCTCTTTTCCCAAGCATCACCGTGAAGATCAAGGAGGAAAAAGTCCCGATCACGGTAACCACGATCAATAACGGCTTCCTGGTCAAAGGGAAACTGCCCCCCAGCGTCAAAGGCAGCTACATCCGGCTCGATATTTTTGCCAAAGGGGCCAATGACTGTGACAAGACCGATGGTTGGTTGCTGAAAGTAGGCAACTGACTGTGAGCGAGACGATGTGGGTAAGGGGGACTTCCCCACCCACGTCGTTGGCCGGCACGTACCCCAATCATTCTCAAGGCTCTTCTTCTTCGACCGACTCGATCGACTCTTGCAGCGCCGCCACAAAGGCCTCCGGCTGAGACAGGGCGTTCTCCGTCAATTGAAATTCACTGACCAGCACGCCGTCTTTATCGACCAGCAGGAGGCGATAACCCGCTTTCACAAGATTTCCCCGTAGTTCAGAAGCCAGGTACACGAACATGAGGGGGTTTGCAACATATGTAGAAATCTCTGCAGTTTCACCAGGGTTGCTATGTAGGCAGGTAAAGGAGATCTGTTAGAAAGGGAAACGGACACCCAACTGGACTTCATTTGGGATCAGCTGTGGCCCGAATAAATTCTTCAGCCCGGCATTGAGGGATCCGGAAGAAGCAGATTGGGCCGTATTGAGAGAACGATCAAGTTCCGTCGCATAGCCGCCACCAAACCCCGCTCCAATGTAGGGCACGAGAATCGTCCCTCCCACTGAAATTGGTTTCGATACAGTCGGAATGTTTCGCAGCACGAACCCGTTCTCCGCAGGCACGGCTGCAGACGGTATCGGCTTTACTGCAACTTCTGTCCCGGTGAAAGTCGAAGAAGTCATCATATGAGGCATTGTCTGCCCAACCGGAGAATGTCCGTCTCTGGTCGTGCCTGCATAGGAGAGCGACCAGCACACACTCACGCTCATCGCAAGGCTGATTCCCACCGACCATTTGATAATACGAGTGTGAGACATCCCGCTCACCATAACAACCGATCCGCCCCCTATTCAAGCGGCGATGCCGGGTCGAGGCGTCCGCCTCACAAGGCGTTGACCGACGTGAATCCGATGGGCTCCTTCGTCAGACTCGTGTATTCAGACTTCAGCTATTTCCTTGGTGGGTGAGGCTCGCCACGATATGGTAGGCGCTACGCATCGACGAGACACATCATCGAGGCCCTCTATGCGATCCTATGACATGGTCGTGGTCGGCAGTGGACCAGCCGGTCAGAAAGCGGCCGTCCAAGCGGCGAAACTGTCCAAGCGCGTGGCCATCATTGAGAAGGCAACGCAGTTGGGCGGGGCATCTCTCAATACCGGGACCTTACCCAGCAAAACCTTGAAAGACACGATCGAGTACATTCATGGATTGGGACGGCGAGGATGGCACCAGCTGGGCACCGAACTCACCAGCCAGCTGACGCTTCCCGACTTGATGACACGTAAAGACCTGGTCATCAAGACCGAAGTTGCCGTGATCACCGATCAGTTGCAGCGCAACGGCATCGAGGTCATTCAAGGCACAGCCGGCTTTGTCGATCCACATACCTTGCGCGTGGCGAGATTGAATGGGCAAATCGATCATATCCATGCCTCGACCATAGTCCTAGCCACAGGGTCACGACCGCGCCGTCCCGCGGAGATCCCCTTTGACGATCTGATTATTTGTGACTCGGACTCGTTTCTCCGCACGACCAAGAACCCTGCCAGCATCATCGTCATCGGTGGAGGTATCATCGGGACAGAATATGCCTCGATGTTAGCCGCCTTCGGGATCAGAGTCACCCTCATCGATCGGCGGACTCAGCTGTTGCGGTTTTTGGATCAGGAAATCGCGCAAGCCCTCGACTCCCAGATGCAACAAAATGGGGTCGTGATGCGGCTCGGGCAGGACCAAGTGGACATCTCCCTGAATGAGGCCGGACATCCCCTGGTCCAGCTTCAAGATGGCGACGTCGTGACAGCCGACATGGTGCTCTACACAATGGGTCGAGTCGGCAACACAGAGGCGTTGAATCTCCCCGCCATTGGCCTGACCACCGATCAACAGGGGCAACTCGCGGTCAACGCCCGGTACCAGACCGCCGTTCCCCACATTTACGCGACGGGCGATGTCATCGGCTTTCCCGCGCTCGCCGCGACGGCGATGGAACAAGGCCGCCTCGCCGCCTGTCATGCGTTTCACGTCTCCGAGGGGCACGACATCAAGGTGATTCCATACGGCATCTACAGCATTCCCGAGGTCTCGATGGTGGGCAAAACCGAGGAGGAACTTGCGGCCACCGCTATCCCGCACGCCACCGGTCGGGCGTTTTTCCGAGAAATGGCGCGTGGCCACATCAGCGGCGACCTCCATGGTCTCTTAAAAGTCATGTTTCACCGTGAGACACATACCCTCCTGGGCGTCCATATCATCGGACCAGGGGCTACCGAATTGATCCATATCGGCCAATCGGTCCTGACCTATGGAGGAACGGTGGAATACTTCATCCACAACGTCTTTAACTACCCCACGATGGCCGAATGCTACCGCACCGCGGCGCTCGACGGCCTGAATCGGCTGCACCATCATCCTCCGTCACGTTGAGTCAACCCAAAACTGCTTCACACCACCGTATGCTTTGTCCATCAGCGGAAAGTTTATGGCATCGACACAATACGTCTTGCACGAACGCACAAAAAAGCATATAAGCAAACGATACCGCCGATCATCATGACCTACGTGGAGTCGTAGTCATGAGCGCCATCCCGATCATCGTCCACTCGTCTCCTTGCAGTCGTATCACCCACCAACGATCTTCGTCTGGAGATCGCCCACCACAGGAGGTGCCATGATGTCTATTCCCCACACGCTGAAAAGTCGTCTTGATCGTGAACATGTTCATTACGATGTGTTGCCCCACTCACAAATGTTCCGAGCCGTTGACGTGGCGCAGACACTCCATGTACCGGAACAGGAAATGGCGAAGGTGGTGATCGTGAAAGTCAAGGAACGATTCGTCACGACGGTGCTGCCGGCCACCCGGAACGTGGATGTGCCATGCCTGCGGAAGATTTTCGGGACCCACCGCGTCCGTCTTGCGACTGAAAAGGAAATCATGCAACTCTTCCCGGACTGCGAATTGGGCGCCATGCCGCCCCTCGGCACACTCTATGGACTTCCGGTGTATGTTGATCGGTCGCTCACCGGTGATGAAGAGATCGTCTTTGAAGGGGGTACTCATTCCGAAGCGATCCGCATGCGATACTGGGATTTTGCCGCGCTGGTATTTCCCGTCGTGGCCGAATTCCACCGATCCCCCTTGGCGACGTGCTGACCTGGCTCGGATCTCTGCCCAACACATCTTGGAAAGAAGTGATGCAGATCATTCAGCGCTCGCTGTGTGAATTCCCCAATGATTGTCAGGTTTTTTTCCCACAATCCTGTTAGGATGGAGCCTATGCCTATCAAAAGTCCCATCCTTCTTGTGAAAGGAAACGTCATCATGGTGATACGTTCACACCTCATCGCGGTCTTGCTCATCGCCTCGCTCATCGGCGCACCGACCCTCTCATTCGCCAAAGCACGAGGATCAGGTGGAGGGTTTTCAAGCGGGGCTCGCGGCGGACAGTCTTCAATGGGCATCGGCAGCCGTGGATCCCGTACCTATCAAGACAACGGTGCCAAGCCGATTGAACAGTCCACCACCCCGAAACCGTCGGCGACGCCTCCATCAAATGCAGCGGGTGCTCCGCCCATGCAACCGGCCCCAGCCACGCCGTCATCCTGGTGGCAGCGCAATCCCCTACTCGCCGGGATCGCCGGCGGTCTCGCCGGAACCTGGATCGGTCATATGCTCTTTGGCGCGACGGAGAGCAGCGCCAAGACTACGGAGGCTGAGCCGAGTGCGACATCCAACTCCGCATCCAACTCTTTCGGACTGATCCTCCTATTGATGTTGATAGGAGCAGGCGCGCTCTACTATTTCAAAAAAGTCCGTCAGAACCCCGCTCCGGTATTCACCGGACTCTCGCGTAGCACCACCGCGAGGGGAAGCCTGCTCGACGTTTCATCCGACTCCACCGACAGGTCCACCACTGATAATGCCTATACTGTGACTACCGAAGATAAGGCAGCCTTTCAGCAACTGTTGAGCGACATTCAATCAGCCTGGAGCGCTCAAGATGTGCCGGCCTTGCGACGCTTTTTGACGCCGGAAATGTTGAGCTATTTCAGCACCGCCTTGGCTGAGGACAACAGTCGAGGCGTTCAGAATCGCGTGGAGAGAGTAGAGTTGCTCAAGGGAGATGTACGTGAGGCCTGGTCCGAAGGCGAGACAGACTACGCGACCGTGGACTTACACTGGAGCGCCTGCGACTACACTGTCTCTACGACGATCCCACATGGAGAACCAGGCTATCTGATCGAAGGCAGCGAAGAAACCGCGACGGAATCTCACGAAGTCTGGACCTTCATGCGCGTGCGGGATGGACGCTGGCTCCTGTCGGCCATCCAGCAATAATCCGCGAGAGTCGCGGCTGATTCTGTGAGTCAGCCGCGACTCCGACCTGCTTTGTTTGAGCCAATACACGTCGTCTCAGTCGATTTCTTCCTGGTGACATCCATTCTTCGTTTGACTTAACTTGGTGGAAGTCATTCCAACCGTCACACATTTAGATACCTCTCGATATCTCGCAAAAACCTCACAGTATCGGTCAAGACAACAACAGATATTCAATGGTTCGGACGTCGTTATGCCGGCGAAACTTCTATTTGAAGCGTATGCCGAGTTTGGTTCATGATGCTTGACAAGCTGGTAGACGATGCTGATTCCAAGACGGGAAGGAGATCGACATGCCACACATGACCGCTGTTCAACTGCGCTCCCCCGGCGCGCCGTTCGAAGTCGTCAAGCGGGACATCCCGACACCAGGACCGAACCAAGTCCGTATTCAAGTACAAGCCTGCGGAGTGTGTCACAGTGACCTGTTTGTGAAGGAGGGCCATTGGCCCGATCTGCTATACCCACGAATCACAGGTCACGAGGTTGCCGGTATTGTCGACGAGATTGGAGCAGGCGTGACAACATGGAAGCGAGGCCAACGAGTGGGTGTGGGTTGGCATGGAGGACATTGCGGTCAATGCGATCCTTGTCGGCGCGGCGACTTCATGGGATGCCGAAATTTCCGTGTCACAGGATTTCATGATGACGGAGGATATGCTCAGTATATGATCGCCCGAACTGAAGCCCTGGCCGCCATTCCGGATTCGATTTCTCCTGCCGAAGCAGCGCCGATTCTCTGTGCCGGCGTGACGACGTTCAATAGCTTGCGCCATAGTGGGGCGACGGCAGGAGAGCTCGTGGCCGTGCAAGGCCTCGGCGGCCTTGGGCATCTTGGGATTCAGTTTGCGAGCAAGATGGGATTTCGGACCGTCGCAATCGGACGAGGCAAAGACAAAGAACCCCTCGCGATGAAGCTTGGAGCCGCCCAATATCTGGACACAGAGGCTGCCGATGTCGCAAAGGAACTTGCAAACCTTGGGGGCGCTTCGGTCATTCTTGCGACGGCCCCGGACAGCAAGGCCATGTCGGCGCTCATCGACGGGCTTGGGGTTGGAGGGCGGCTGCTGGTGGTCGGGGCCTCGGCCGATCCCCTCAGTGTGACGCCCGTTCAGCTGATTATGAGCCGCCGGTCCATTACAGGGTGGCCATCAGGGACCGCCCGAGATTCTGAAGACACGCTGAACTTTTGCGCGCTTACGGGGATTCGACCTATGGTCGAAACAGTCCCGCTCGAACAAGCTGCGACCGGCTATGAGCGTATGTTAAGCGGAAAAGCGAGATTCCGCGTGGTGCTCACCATGAACTGATCATAGTCATCAAGCGTTCAGGGACGAGACTTCAGCTCGGGTTGCCGGTCCACCGATTCACAACGGCTCAGCCGCCGATCCACTTCCAGAGGCAAGGCGTAAGCACGTAGGCTACAGCCGACGCCAGCACCCCGACCACCACACCGAAAAGCCCCGCTACGTAGAGTCCGGCAAACGGTGCTGCAAATACAATTAAGAGCATGAACAGCGCCAATGACCGATGGCCTTCATAAAACGTCCGACGGGTTTCAGCGGAAAATGACGCAGCAGAAGAATTGGATCGATGAGTCATCCTTGTAATATAACCCGAATGGGGCCATGTTGAGGCCAGCGAAGGCCTGCGGCTTAGTGCGCTGACGAACATCTGTTGATGTGCGAACCCGCCACATTAAGATTGGATGTTCCAATAACGTAAGCCGTTCTCCTAATCACTCGAATCGTCATTTTTGATAGTTTGTTAGAATAGAACCCTATTCTACTATTCATTCACTAACCAGGCGGAACTATTATTGCACTTCCACTGAGACCATCGGCAAACTTTCTCTCTACAGTCCGTGTGATGGTGTGGTGCGTTTTCGTCGTTCTCCCAATCGGGCCCATCCATGCAAGCACTCCCGTCGAACGCGAGAACGCCCGCGCGGGGACTACAGATTGGCAACTGACGAATCCGGCAGAACTCCAAGAAATTGAAGGGTATGCGTCACTGACCAGCGTGCAGAGGGGGAACGCCATCAGTCTCTACGTCAATACTCAAGATGAGTCTTATCAAATGGATGTGTATCGGATGGGATGGTACGGCGGGGCCGGAGGCCGACTCATGAAAGGCGGCATTGTCCGGAGCGGAATTCGACAAACGCTGCCGGAGGCGGACCAGGAAAGCGGGCTCATTGAATGTGGGTGGGTCGATCCTTACGTTCTGACGACAGACAATCCGCATGACGATACCGCATGGCTCAGTGGTGTCTATTTGGTCAAACTGACAGGCCTGACCGGGGGCAAGCAAAACTACATTATGTTTGTCGTGCGTGAGGACAACCGCCGTTCCGACTATCTTTTTCAATCGAGCGTGACGACCTATCAAGCCTACAATAATTGGGGCGGCCGATCGCTGTATGGATTTAACAGTGTCGGCCGTCCGGCCCGCAAGGTTTCCTTTAACCGACCCTATCTCATGAGCGAAAATCCATCGGCCGCCTTCGGAATGGGGGCCGGTGAATTCTTGACCAATAATTCGGTTCCACCGAGCGATCCGCCGTCCCCGGCAGGATGGGAGTACAACATGGTCCGGTGGCTCGAACGGGAAGGATACGATGTGACTTACAGCACCAATATCGACACGCATGCCGATTCCGCCTTATTGGCGTCCCATAAAGCGTGGCTCTCGGTCGGACACGATGAATATTGGTCCTGGGAAATGCGCACTCAGGTCGAGCAGGCCCGAGAGCGACGCATCGGACTCGGGTTCTTTTCCGCCAATACCTGCTATTGGCAGATTCGGCTCGAAGCCAGTCCGTTGACCGGCGAGGCGAATCGCACGATCGTCGCTTATAAGGATCAAGCCCTGACGGAGGATCCATATGCCTTGGATGATGACCCTACCAACGACCATCTCATCACCGGTCGATGGCGGGAGCCGCCTCTCAACCGTCCGGAAGAATCGCTGATCGGCGTCATGTACGAAACGAATCCCGTAGAAGGCGACGTGATCGTCACCGATCGGTCTCATTGGATCGTCTCGGGTGTCGATCTGCCGGAAGACGGCCGCCTATCCGGTCTTCTCGGTTACGAAGTGGATCGAAGGTTCGGTGTTGCGCCGTCGCATGTCACGATTATCGCGCACTCGCCGTACGTCCATGACGGGACGACGCACTATGCGGACACGGTAACCTATACATGGTCGAGCGGCTCCATCGTCTTTGCAACCGGCACCATGCAATGGAGCTGGGGCTTGGATGATTTTAATGCGCCGGCCTTGCGTCCTTCGCGCCGCCACCCGGCCGCCGAACAGATAACCCGAAACGTGCTCGCCCGTTTGATCGGAGAGGAATTTCCGACCGCCGATGCCGGTGGACCTTATCGCGGCGTGGCGGGCATACCGGTCTTCTTCGATGGCCGGGCCTCATCGGATGCCGATGGAACCATTCGAGGTTATAACTGGGACTTCGGCGACGGTACCGGCGGGACAGGAGTCTCTCCCACGCATAGCTATACGTGGGAAGGCCACTATCGGATCTCGCTCACGGTTATCGATGACCGCGGCGCAGCGAATCGCGCAGTTACGACCATATCCGTCGGATCGCCGCCGTCGCATGCCGGCCCCAAGGAAGGCGTACCGAACTAGGAGAATATATGCGTATCGCGCAGATCGCTCATGTGTCGGAAAGCGTCCCTCCGAAGCAATACGGCGGAAGCGAGCGAATCGTGTCCTATCTGACCGAAGAATTAGTGCGCTTAGGACATGCGGTCACGCTCTTCGCCAGCGGGGATTCGGTCACCAGCGCGGAATTGCGTTCCGTCTGGCCGCAGACCATGCGAAATGCCGACGTGTGTATCAGAGAAGCCGTCGTCGAATTATTGATGGAGCGCGCATTCGGCTCATCGGGCGAGTTCGATGTCATCCATTCTCATTTGGATTTCTTGGCGTTTCCCCTTATCCGCCGCAGCCGCACACCGACCGTCACGACGGTCCACGGGAAACTCAACTTGCCGGAATTGCAAGCAATCTATGGATATTATCCCGAGGTGCCGCTCGTGTCGATTTCCTATGCTCAACGCCATCCGTGTCCGCAGGCGAACTGGATCTCCAACGTCTATCACGGCCTCCCCACACAGCTGTATCGACTCCATCACGCGCCCGGACAATATCTTGCGTTTCTCGGCCGGATCTCTCCTGAAAAAGGGCCGGAAGCAGCCATCCACATCGCCAAACAGGTGGGATTCCCCATACGGATCGCCGCAAAAATCGATCCGGTCGATCGGGATTACTTCCATAGCACTATCGAGCCGCTGCTTGACCCTCCGCACGTGGAATTTTTGGGCGAAGTGACGGACGAAGAAAAGGATGAATTCCTGGGCAAGGCCGCCGCGCGCATCTGCCCCTATTGGCCTGAATCCTTCGGGCTGGTTCTCATTGAAGCGTTGGCTTGCGGGACTCCTGTGATCACCTATGCCCATGGCTCTTTTCCGGAGATTATCACGCACGGTGTCACCGGATTTCTCTGCCGGACGCAAAGCGACATGATTGAAGCCATCAGGCAGCTCCATCGGATCGATCGGAGACAATGCCGTCGCGTATTTGATGAACGATTCACAGCGGACCGCATGGTGCAAGACTATCTCAAGGCATACCGGCACGTCATTCTTGAACACGATCATGATAATAGACGGGTGCCGGAAATCACGAAGCGGTCGGCCGCGTGACGGCCGCACGTCAGCCGAACTTGTCCGGAGTGCATCGGACTGCCATCGCGACCGCACGAGCATAATAGGCTTTATTGACCAATTGCTCCGCTCCATCCCGATCAACCAGCACCGTCACGGCTGGATGCAATTGCAGGACGGAAGCGGTGACGGAAGCGGTCAGCGGTCCTTCAACGGCCGCGGCCACTGCCTGAGCTTTGTTCGTCCCCGACGCGAGCAGTATGATCTCCTTCGCTTCGAGGATCGTTCCTAATCCCATGGTAATCGCACATTGCGGAATCGGCTCACCAGGCGAGAAGAACCGGCGATTATCCTCCAATGTCTGCTCCGCCAACGTCACGAGACGAGTCCGCGAGTTGAGGCTCGAGGAAGCCTCATTGAAGCCGATGTGGCCCGCCGTTCCGATACCGAGGATCTGCACATCGATGCCGCCCGCTTTGCGAATCTCCTCTTCATAGGAAGCACAATGCCGTTCGACGTCGGTTTGGACGGTCCCGTCCGGAATGTGAACGTTGCGGGGATTGATATTGACGTGATCAAAGAACTGATCCTTCATGGCTGCGTGATAGCTTTGCGGATGATCGGGTGAAAGGCCCACGTATTCATCCAGATTGAACGTGACTATCCGTGAGAAATCCAATCCCTCTTCACGATGGAGCCGGATCAGCTCTTGATACATTCCCAGCGGCGTGCTGCCCGTCGCCAACCCGAGTGTCGCATGCGGCTTGTTCCGCACAGTTCGGGCAAGCATGCGGGCGGCGGCTTGACTGATCGCGGCATAGGAGTCTTTGATGATGACCAGCATGGATTCTCGGCGCTTTGCTGGAAAGAAGCGTGATGGCACCTTCCGTCCGTTGAAACCGACCCCGCCGAACACCATGGCGGCTGGGAGCCGATGTACATCGGCATGCCCGTGTTTGGGGCTTATCTGACTCACAGCAGCTCAGCCGCCGATCCACTTCCAGACAAGGTGTGAGCACATAGGCCGTGGCCGAGACCAGCACCTCGATCACTACGCCGAGCAGTCCGGCCACCTAGAGTCCCGCAAATGGCCCTGTAAATACAATCAGATCATGAACAGGGCCAGCGACCGATGGCCTTCTAAATATACGGCGGGCTTCGGCTGAAAAGGAAACCGAGAGGTTGAAGCGATGGACATAGAAAGACAGTATAAACGAAGTTCGCTATCTCTGTCGGGCTCACGTGCATTCTGTCAGTGAAAGACCGGGCCCGTACTCGTTCCTTTCGTGGTGCCGCAGCACTTCTTGAACTTCTTCCCACTGCCACAAGGACAAGGATCATTGCGTCCGATTTTGGTATGGCGCAAGGGTTCTTGATCGAGATCACCCACTTCAAGCCGCGCGTGGTAGATTGATCGTCCTAGATGAGCGTACTCACCCATCGCCTCGGAGAAGATCTCCATCATTGATTGGGCAAGCTGTTCCAGATTGCTCTTCCCATTTGTCTCTTGATGAAATGCCTTGGCGAGTTTCAGAGATGCAAAGAACGTGAGCGTCATCAGCACCGCTCCGAGTTCCTCATCAAGTTCGTCAGGCGTAAACGCGTTCCATACCTCCGCCAGATAATCATAGCCCATCCCAAATCCTTGCGCCCATTGGCTCAGCGGCGCATCGGTAGTCAAGTTGTCCATCGGCTGAGGCCTCATCTCACACCCTGGCGGGAGAGACACGGTTCCTCCGGGCCGTTCTCCAACACAGTCGCTGTAGAGCGCCATCATGGCCTGAAGCACCTGGTTCGCTTCATCTTGTGTTTCATACCCGGCCTCCTGATCGTTGAAGACAAGCGGAATCCATTCCGAGGGCGGGATCAACTCCGGCCCATTCGCCAGGCCGAACAGAAAGCCGGCCAATTGAGGATAGGTCAAGGTATCTTTGACCGCTGCGGTGAAGAGAGGAATCGTGTTAACAGTGTCGCCTGCTCACTGGTAAAATGGAGGGACAGCAGGCATCATAGCTTAAGCAGTCTGGCAGGTATGGCGAGTGCATTTCAATCCTTCCGTAAGCTGATTGAGAGAATTTATCTGCCCACGAACATTCGCGGATCAGTGTTTCAGTCACCCAAGGAGGACTCACCACATTGACTCTGACCCCACGCGGCAACTCCAAAGCGGCAGCACGGACAAAGCCTTCAAGCCCAGCATTTACCATGCTGATTGAGACGCTTCCCTTCATCGGCTCATGACTGAGCACACCGCTCGCGAACGTAAAGGAGCCGCCACCGGCGATGAATTGTCGGCCGATCCGCATCAGATTCACCTGCCCCATCAGTTTATTTGAGAAGCTAAACTGGTAGTCTGCATCAGTCAACTCATCGAGACTCGCAAACTTTGCCTGTCCTGCCGCACTAACTACGGCGTCGAGTTTCACCACCGACTGAAACATCGCTCGGATCGATCCGGTGAGGCCAGATCGACCTGCATCATGGTTTGAACTCATGGGACACTCCTTTTGCGTTCATTGAAGTGAGCAGCGGCATGCTAGTGTGGTGTCTCTCAAATAGCTATACAGTCAGCACCTGCCTGGCTCGGTGAATCTTGCGGAGGATCTCTTCCCCCTTGGCTTTCCAGACGTAGCGCGTTGGTTGTGCATTTCGTTCGGCTAGGTACGCCAGAATCTGGTCGCCGAGTTCCTTGACGTGCTTAAAGCTCCCCTCTCGCACGACGTCGACGGTGAGGTCTCGGAAAAAGCGTTCGACCAGGTTCATCCACGACGCCGATGTCGGCGTGAAGTGCATATGAAACCTCTTGTGCTTGGCCAACCACTTTTGGACGTCCGCATGCTTGTGCGTAGCGTAGTTGTCGGCAATCAGATGCAGCTCTAACCCCGCGGGCGTTTCGCGATCGATCCGTTTGAGAAACTTCAGCCATTCCTGATGGCGGTGTTTCTCTGCGAGCATCGACACGATCTTGCCTTCCAGATAATTGAGCGCGGCAAACAGAGTCACCGTGCCGTGCCGGATATAGTCATGGGTGGCTGTCTTGATGTGCCCCACTCCCAGTGGTAAGCCAGGCTGGGTGCGCTCGATCGCCTGGCACTGACTTTTCTCGTCGCAGCAGAGCACCAGCGCCTTGTCAGGAGGATCCAAGTACAAGCCGATCACATCCCAGAACTTTTCTTCGAATCGCGGATCGGTGGAGATCTTGAATGTTCTCGTCACGTGCGGCTTGATGTCGTTCTTTGACCAGAGGCGTTGGACCGTGCTCTTGGAGACCTTGTGGGCCTTGGCCATCGACCGACAACTCCATCGCGTGCGATTTGGTGGCGGTTGCACGGCCCCTGTCAGAATCGACTCGGTCACGCCGTGGGTGAGAATTGGCTTACGGCCACGGCCCGGTGTATCGGTTAACCCCTCCAGTCCCTTCTCGGCGAACCGTTGCCGCCACAACCGCACCGTGTGTCTGTTGATCCGCAACTGCTCAGCCACCGCCAGATCCGACCCGCCCGCGGCTGTCAGGAGGATGATCCGCGCCCGCAGGACATCCCGTTGCGCGGCCTTTCCCATCCGACTCATTCGCCCCAGCGTGGCCCGGTCCGTCTCGCTCAACACCACAGCCTTGGATCTCATAGCCCGGCAGTATATCCCCATCAGCCCATAATGTCTATCCATTTATGGGACACTAGACTAGGCGGCTACCGGAGAGGGATCACGCGCACTGCATCTTAAGGCGCTGGAGCTGCCTTCAAAAAGACTTCCCCCACCCTTTCTATCATCTGGATATCTGTAAGGTCGGCTGGTAAAAGATGACGATGATCGAGTTGTTGGTGACCCATCCTGAAAGGAACGTCGCGCGATGCTCTCAACGCTCAGAACGATCGGGATGCACACCCATATACATACCGTTAGCAGCTAAAGTGAACCGTTACCCAACAAGAACGTCAGGCGTGAACGAACTTGAATGGTGGCCGAACAGCTGGGGGCCAGATCAGTCACGGCGGGGGATGGATGGACTGCGGTGTGCTGTCTGACCGGAATAAGGTCAAGTGAATCATAATCCGAGATAATTTCCAGGGGGTGTGGCGGTGAATAAGGTTTTAACCATAGGAAAAGTCTATAAAGAAATTGCCGGGGACAAGGTGATTTTTTCTTCGCAAATAGATTTCGGCAATCAAACACAGACTCTGTGGTATCGTTTGGATGCAGAATACAGCGATTATTTTTGCGATGATCGGGGCGACGGATTAGCTGCCAGCCTTTTGTTCTTCTCGTTGATGAACGGCGCTGACATAGTCAGTACCCTGCCCATTTCCGAAAAGCTGTACTATCAACTCACGTATCATCTCATTCCCTAGTTATACCGCTGCAACAAGTCAGTCATTTCTCCGATAAAGATCGAAGCGCCGCTTGTTTCAACCGGGTATCCGAAGGCGAGCGGGGTCGGCTGTGGAATATCTTGCGGTGTCGACTCCTTCACCACCCTGTATGAATACACTAGACTCGTTCCTCTTGATTCATTCAAGTTAACCCATCTCACCTACCTGAAGGTTGGCGCTCATGACGGCCAGATTGGGAAATATGACAAAGAAGTGCAGGAAGGCCTTTTCCAATCTCAATTATCACATGCCAAGGCATTCTGCATTCGGTACGGATACAAGCTTCTCGTAATGGAGTCCAACCTTACAGAAATAATAGATCGTCTGTTCGGTTTCTATAATTATGAACAGTTTCATTCGTATGTGAACGCCGGAACCGTTCTGCAACTGCAGAAACTATTTAATCGATATTATTATTCTTCAACCTATTGTCTTGATGAGTTCTTTGTGGATGTAAAAAAGGATGCAGCTCATTACGAGCATGTTCTGCTCCCAATGTTATCCACAGAAACGACAAGTTTTTACAGCTCCAACCAAGCGATGAGTCGGATTGAAAAAGAGCGCCTAATCTCCGACTTTGAGCAGAGTTATGAATGGCTATTGGTATGCTGGCGACATAAACCAAATTGCGGAAAGTGCGGAAAATGCATTCGGACTATGTTGGGGTTAGATTTTGTTGGCAAACTTGAACTTTACCGAGCCTGTTTTGATTTAGATGAATATTTCAAAAACAGAGACACATATCTGAGAATGATTGTTCAGAAGAGAGAACGCGATTATTTTATGAAGGAGCTTTACGATTATGCAATGACTCATGATATTGCGCTTCCCTCATCCGAGAATAAGAACATTGTTAATCGGGTGTTTGATTCTTTAGGTCAAAGAGGAGTACGACAGACTCTCTCTATAGCCTTACAGCGGTTGATGCGACGTGAGCTGTGATTTCGACGCGCTATCGCCTGGAGCGCCAAGACCGCCTGCCTTGCATGCGCGCGTGAGGGCAAAATGTGGCCGTCGGTGCCTCCGCATCCTGAACTTCCCCCATTTGTTACACCACGATCAACGAAGTTGACTCCTGCGCTGTCTGGGGCAGGTTGTGATGGTGGCTGATGAACTCCATAGGTGTCAGATTTCCGATGGCACTGTGCGCCGCTCTTCATTGTACTGCCGTCGCCGAACATCTCATTTGCCATTTCACGCAACGAATCGCCGTACACGCCGACAATTTCGAGCAACCGGTACGTAATGGCAAGAAAAGACGCCCGGTATCGTTTCTATTCCATGTTTTTCCAGAGAATCTTTCAGATGACACTGCCCGGAGAACTCGGGACGGAGTTGCTCCGGGCGGCGGGACACATGGCAAGCGCTGATGCCTAGGTCCCCAGGACCCATACAACCTGGTCAACCTAACGATTCGATGGTCGTCTGCCGGCCAGTTCCAGATGCAGGCTGGCTTGTCGGTCCTGTTCTCTCGCCGCGTCCTCATAAAACCGCGTGAGCATCTGGGCACCGGCCACCCAATCCGAATCACGTCCGAAGAGCTGTTCATAGGTCAAGGCGCGACTGGCATGTTCCGCCGCCTTTTGGCGGGACAGCATCGCCTCTCGGGAATAAAAGGAGGCGATTTTCACGTGGTCCTGGCCTGGGTCAAGTGAGGCAGCATCAAGCGGTCCCCCCAGGCCTCGATTGCATCCGCTTGCGAAGAGGAGACCGGCTAAGAACAGGAGCGTTACAGTCTGCATACTATCCAGCCTTTCGTCAGCCCGTATTATGCTACCGCACGCCTGCGCGATCAACAAAGGTGCTTCCCCACCTCATCATGCCACCCTTCTGGCATTGATTTCTTTAGCCCGTAGGCTGGCTAGCTCAAGCTCCACAGTCCGGCGTACAATAACTCTTCATTGAGTGGGAAGGCCGTGCCGGACCGGAGGAACCGCCATGAAACGAACTGTGACCGCTCTTCTGTCGGTTCTGTGGCTGGGGGGGTGTGGTGTCCTTATTCCGTATATGTATGATGCCCAAACATTAGATCGGTTGATCGTGTCGATGCCGAAGGAGCAAGTTCTCAAGCAGTTGGGCAAACCGAATCGTGTCGTTCTGGACGAGGGGCGGCAAATCATTTTGGAGTATCGGCTCTATCCACAGGGCGATTGGACCGCCTATCTGATCCATTGTCCATTTTTTCCAAACTGCTACTTTCCGGGCGAAGCGGGGCACCCCCATTATGTCGTATTGCAGGATAATCAATTGTGCCTGTGGGGAACGCCTGATGTCGTCCGGCCCCTGCTTGGGCTCGTCTGCGGGCCTACTATGGTTCCGCTCGATCGAAAAGAGCATGTCCATGGAGGCCTTCGCATTTCAGTGATTCCGGTATTCATGCCTCCTCCCATCGTTCCCCTGCCGCAGCGCCTGGCCGTCATACCTGTCGACGGGTCATCTGACTTCGAAATCAGCTCATGGCTCGATCTGACTTTGAATTTCCTGCGCACACGCCATCGAGACTTGGTGCTGGTGGAACGAGAGGACCTGACGGCGGTGCTGAATGAGATGGGCATTCAATACGGCGGGCATGTCGATGACGAGACGTCGATCCATATCGGGAGACTTGTCGGCGCGGACAGTTTGCTGACCTATCGGATGATCGTGCCGGAGGACATGCCGCTGTCGGCGGCGTTCGAACTCCGCCTCTTCAAGGTTGAAAGCGGCACCACCTTATTCCGCCAAACGGTTTCGGCAAGTCAGGTATCGCCGGTACCGGGCGTGACCACAGTCCAGCGATCCGCCAAACCCGACTCGCTCACCCGTCGTCCTTTGCTCCAAGAAGCCGCCGCCTATGGCTTAGCTGCGTTCACGGCTGCCTTCGGCGATAATCCGTTAGGACTGGTGCCGGACCACGGTTGGTCAGGAGAGGGCGTAAAAGTTCTGGACGTCCTTCAAGGGGGACCGGGCTTCCATGCCGGACTCAAGC
This sequence comes from Nitrospira sp., assembly GCA_030123625.1. NCBI lineage: Bacteria > Pseudomonadati > Nitrospirota > Nitrospiria > Nitrospirales > Nitrospiraceae > Nitrospira > Nitrospira sp. The sequence goes on along the minus strand of CP126121.1, from coordinate 3,511,414 downwards.
CGGGTGATCAAATCATGGAATCCGATGATCGACCGGTCGGAAGCTGGTCTGATCCGGTCACGCTCCCGGCACAGTTGACCGTCAGGCATAACGGAGTACCTCTCAGGATGTTCGTCAGATGACGGTGAATCCGAGTAATGTCAGGTCGAGCATGAGCGGGACCTGTCAATGTCTCGGCTTCCAATCCGGTAAAGGCCGGAAAGCATCCCTCTCGTCAGAACGACTTATACTCAAGCCATTTGCCGTTCAGCGTGATTTTACAGCGGGTTTCACCCTCGCTGCCGGTGACCTTTTCCATGTCCACCGTAAAATCGATCGCGCTCATGATGCCGTCGCCGAACATCTCGTTTGCCATCTCCCGTAAGGAGTCGCCGTACACGCCGACAATTTCGAGCAACCGGTACTTGAAGGGATCCGTCATGTTCGGCAGATCCGTGCGGACCGGACAGCGGCTCAAGGACTGAACGATCTCATTGTCCAACTCCAAAAGCTTGCCGACCTTCCCCGCTTCGTCCGCGGTCAACCGGTGATTGCCGTTCAACGCCGCCGCCACGAACGCAGGGTTCTTGCCGACGGCTTTCGCGACGTCGGCGATCGTGAGGTTCTTCTCGAGCCGAGCGGCCTTGACCTTGCTGCGTATCGTTTCTTTCTCCATGCTGGCCTCCCACGAATAGAGGTCTCTGCCGATGATCAACATGAGACCCTGTTGACAATAGATTGCCCGTTGACCTCTTATGCAGGCTCGGACGCAACAAGATATTCATATTCGCGCCAAGACCTGTTACAACACCTGCACGATGAAACACTTCAGATACCGCGTCTCCGGCATGCTGGCGAGGATCGGATGATCGGCGCTTTGACCTCGCTGCTCGATCAATCGAATATCTCGTCTGGCATCGCGGGCTGCAAGCCGGATGCTGTTCCAAAAATCAGCTTCGGACACAGGATGGGAACAACTACATGTAACCAGAAACCCGTCCGGCTTCAGCAACTTCAAACCCAACAAATTGATATCCTTGTAACCAGCGAGCGCACCGGGCAAGGCTGGTTTGCTACGAGCAAAAGCCGGAGGATCGAGGATTACCACATCATACCGTCGTCCCGCTTTCACAAGATACCGCATTTCTTCGAACGCATCAGCTTGGCGATAAATACAGCGATTTTCGACGTGGTTCATCACCGCATGCCGTCGTGCGATCTCCAACGTCTCTTGGCTGACATCGAGGCTCTCCACGGATATCGCTCCAGCCAGGGTCGCATGAATGCCGAAAGCGCCGGTATGACAAAACACTTCCAATACCTCGGCTCCCGCCCCCAACCTCGCCGCTGCCAACCGATTTTCCCGTTGATCGCAAAACCAGCCGGTCTTCTGCCCACGTTCGACATCGACGAGAAACTTCGCGGGCCCCTCGTGAATCTCAACCTGCGTCGGACCACTGCCGCGAAGAAATCCGCGTTCCAGCGACAGTCCTTCGAGTTGCCGACTCTTGGCATCGTTCCGGAGATAGATATCCGCAATACTCAATTCCTTCATCAGGAAGTCGGCCAACAGCTCTTTTCTACGGTCCATCCCAGCAGACAGAGTCTGCATGACCAGCAACTGACCATACCGGTCCACGATCAATCCCGGCAGGCGATCGGCTTCTCCATAGATCAGCCGATAGGCATTGGACTGAACGACAACTCGTTTCCGCAAACGGATCGCCTGCTGAATTCTCCCCAGCCAGAAGGTTTCGTCGATTGGTTCATCTTGGAACGTCAGCAGGCGAACTCTGATTTTCGAGGCGGGATTATAGAAGCCACGGCCGTAGAATCGGCCGTCGGAAGTGAGGACATCGATCAGGTCGCCGGCTACCGGTTCACCGACCACCGATCCTAAGTGGCCGGCATAGAGCCAGAGATGCCGGCTCTCAGGCCCACGTGATGCCGTGAGGCGAACTTGTGCGGTCTGCGTCATACCGGTTCCCCTGCATGTTGTACCCGACTCGATGAGTGAACAGTCAAGTACCGGATGGGGAATATCGTGGACCCGGTTGTTCTTGACGAAGTGTCGTCAGTATGTTTTCCTGAAGTCGAGACCATTGAGTCATGATCGATTAGTCACTATCGAGAGCACGCACATGAGCGACAAAGCGACGATTGGGTCAGCGGTCTTGAATCGCCTGCATCGCCTCGGCGTCCGCCATATCTTCGGCATTCCCGGCGATTACGTGCTGTCCCTCTACCAACTGATCGAAGCCTCACCGATCAAGCATATCGGGACAACCAGAGAAGATTGCGCCGGCTTTGCGGCGGACGCGTATGCCCGCATCAATGGCATCGGAGCGGTCTGCGTCACCTATTGCGTCGGCGGGCTCAACACCGTCAACGCCATTGCCTGCGCCTATGCCGAGCGGTCGCCGGTGGTTCTGTTGACCGGATCACCGGGGCTCTCCGAACGGACTCGCACGCCCTATCTGCATCATATGGTTCGCGACTTCGGCACGCAACGAGAGGTCTTCGAGCGAATGACCGTTGCCGCGGTGACGCTGGATGATCCCTTGACTGCAGAGCGGGAGATGGATCGGGCCTTTGCCGCCTTGCTGCGCTACCGCCGTCCTATTTATATCGAAATTCCAAGGGACATGGTTCACTGTCCACTGACAGGAGGCATGAAACCGTTCTGCATTGAGGATACGCCGAGTGACCCGGCCGCCCTGGAAGAGGCGATCAGTGAAGTGCGGATCATGCTCGCCTCGGCCAAACGACCGGCCATGCTTGTCGGAGCGGAAGTGGGTCGGTTCGGCCTTCAGGATGACTTGGCCCGCCTGGTGGAGCGATTGAACATCCCCATTGCATCGACTCTGCTCGGGAAATCAATCATTCGTGAAGATCACCCGCTCTATGTCGGCGTGTATGGAGGACTGATCGGGCGGGAAGAAGTCCAGCAGTTCATCAATGATTCCGACTGCCTGTTGATCCTGGGGTCCATTCTGTCGGACGTGGAAGATCTGGATGCCACGTCACCCTTACTCTCGGAGGGACGGACCATTCACGCCACCGCAGACCGGGTCGCCATCAAACACCATCGGTATGAGTCGATCAAGTTTCAGGACTTTGTCCGAAGTCTCGTGCGATCGCCGCTCCCGTCCTTCTCTCATTCCCAACGTCCCCTCCCAACCCTGGCCGTGCCGGCACCATCGGCGCCCGACTTGGACGCACCAGTGACCCTCGAAGGACTGTTTCGCCATCTCGATACCGTGCTGACCGAAAAGACGGTCGTGATTGCCGACGTTGGTGAATCGCTCTTTGCGGCAGCCGACCTGCACGTACGCCATCGATTCGAGTTTCTGTCGCCCGCCTATTACACGTCGATGGGATTCGCCGTTCCCGCCGCCTTAGGAGCCTCGTTCGCCGACCCCGGCCTGCGATCCATCGTCCTGGTAGGAGACGGCGCCTTTCAGATGACCGGGACTGAATTGGCGAGCTGTGTGCGCTATGGACAAACCCCGATTGTCATACTGTTGAATAATCGCGGCTATTCGACTGAGCGAGAAATCTTGGAAGGCCCCTTTAACGACGTGCATGAGTGGCAATATGACAAAGTATGCGACCTGATCGGGGGCGGAAGGGGTTCGCGCGTAAGCACACAGCGAGAGTTCGAACAAAGCCTTGCCGCCGCCTTTGCAGACCATCATCAGCTGCACGTCCTCAATGTTCTCTTGAGCCCCAGCGATCGATCACCCGGCATGGTGCGCTTGGCACGGCGCTTGGGCAAGAAGCTTTCCACTGATAAACCATAGGGAAAACCCTCCATCCCTGCCTGCTTTTCCCTACATCTCCATAAGGATGTTTTCTTAGCTTTCGGGTAAATCATACGCGTGAAGCGATGAGAGGCTAGGGTTTTTTGCCCTGGTGAGTGATGGTATACTCCCTGCACTCTTTCCCCTATTTGTGTTGAGCATAGTCGGGGTATAATCCGACTCTTCTCGTCTCTCTGACTTTACGCGAGATCGACATTCAGCAATAATCAGGGATCCGCAAAGAGGATAGCGTGTCTGACTTTTATCAAAATGGGGTCGTGACGGTTCTCCACCGTCTCGGCCAGTCCAATATCGAGCAGCTCGAGCAGGAGCTCGAACGGTACGCGAGGACGGCTCCGATCGCCTTGGTCCTCCCATCGCTCTATGCGGAATTGGAGAGACCGGCACTGAAGCGAATCGTCGAGATTCTCAGCGAGGTTCGATATATCAACGAAATCGTCATTTCTTTGGACCAAGCCTCCGCGTTGGAATTCAGACTGGCCAAGCAATTTTTTTCCCAGCTCCCTCAACGAGTCCGCGTCATTTGGAACGACGGCTCTCGAATTCAGGCACTGTTGAACACCCTCGTCTCGCATGAAATCGACATCGGGCTTCAGGGCAAAGGACGCGGATGTTGGACGGCCTATGGCTATGTGTTGGCCAGAGGCCAGAGCCAGGTCATCGCCCTTCATGACTGCGACATCGTGAGTTACGACCGCCAGTACCTCGCTCGTCTCTGTTACCCTGTCGCCAATCCGAACCTCGCCTACGAATTTTGTAAGGGATATTACAGCCGCGTGACGGACCGCATGCATGGACGTGTGACACGTCTCTTCATCACTCCGCTGATCCGCAGTCTGCAACTGCTGGTCGGGTCGCATCCCCTGCTCTCGTTTCTGGACAGTTTTCGGTACCCGCTTGCCGGTGAATTCGCGATGGTGCGGGATCTGGCCTGGATCACCCGTATTCCCGGCGACTGGGGGTTGGAGATCGGCATGCTGGCGGAGGTGTACCGCAATTGCGCCCTCAGGCGAATCTGCCAGGCGGATATCGCCGATGCGTATGACCACAAGCATCAAACACTGTCGACACACAATCCCGATGCAGGCTTGTTGAAAATGTGCGTCGACATCACGAAATCGCTGTTCCGCAACCTGGCGAGTGAAGGACTGGTCCTCTCGGAAAGCACCCTCAAGACATTGCGGGCCACGTATCTCCAGGCTGCGCAAGAAGCCATCAGTCGGTACGAAAACGACGCCGCGATCAACAGTTTGTTCTTTGACCGTCATGAAGAGCGGCGTGCCGTCGAAGTGTTTCTGCGCGGAATGACGTTGGCGACGGACAGTTTCCTCGGAGACCCGTTGGGCGTCCCCATGATTTCGAACTGGAGCCGCGTCACTCACGCCGTACCCGATATTTTTCATCGGCTCATGGACGCCGTGGAACAAGACCATGCCTGGGACCCCGCGGCGGAAACACGGCAACCGGTCTCATGAACAACGGCCTGATCCCACTCACGCCTGAAACCGAAGAGCTGCTGGAAGCGGTGCGAAGCGCCGACATTCTGGTCGGCATTCCCAGCTTCAATAATGCGGGGACTGTCGGGCATGTCGTTCGCGCTGTGGGAGCGGGACTGGCCAAATACTTTCATGGCCATCGCGCCGTCCTGGTGAATGCCGACGGCGGCTCTTCCGACGACACCCCGGCCATCGTCGCCCATACCATGGTCGATCTCGAGCCTCTCTTTATCAGCGATCGGCAGAGCACACTCCACCGGATTGTCACGCCCTATCACGGCATCCCCGGAAAAGGCAGCGCGTTTCGTACGATTTTCGAGATCGCTCGACGACTCAAAGTCAAAGCCTGTGCCGTCGTCGATTCGGACGTCCGAAGCATCACACCCGAGTGGATGGAGTTGCTCCTTCATCCGATCATCAAAGAAGGCTACGACTATGTAGCCCCCTACTATCGACGCCACAAGTACGACGGGACGATCACCAACAGCATCGCCTATCCCCTGACGCGAGCCCTCTACGGGCAGGAGGTTCGTCAGCCGATCGGCGGAGATTTCGGGTTCACCGGAGAACTGGCCCAACACTATCTCGAAAAGCATGTCTGGGAGTCCGACGTGGCACGCTTCGGGATCGACATTTGGATGACGACCGAGGCCATTACGAGCGGGGCCAAGGTGTGTCAGAGTTTTCTGGGGGCCAAGATTCACGATCCCAAAGACCCCGCCGCCGACCTCTCCTCCATGTTGCGGCAGGTGGTGGGTGCCTTGTTCGCCTTAATGGAAGCCCATGCCCCTGGCTGGCTCCCCGTCATAGACTCACGGAAGGTGCCCCTCTTCGGTTTCCAGTATGAGGTAGGAGTCGAGCCGGTGAATGTCAATGTCGAACGAATGGTGGATTTGTTTCATCTCGGGCTTACGGACCTGCACTCTATTTGGGCGCGCATTCTCTCTGAAGACGCGCTGGATCAGCTGTCCCGTCTTCGGGACGTCCCCATACGGGATTTCCGCATTCCCGATTCGCTGTGGGCCCAAATTATTTATGATGCCGCCCTTGCGCATCATCGGAGCGTGCTCCCACAAGAACATCTCCTGAAAGCTCTGACTCCTCTTTATTTGGGGAAGACCGCATCATTCGTGCTGGATAGCCAGGGCTTGACGTCGGCGGAAGCCGAACACCTCATCGAAGCGCTCTGCCGTACGTTCGAGAAGCAGAAAGAATATCTGGTCGCACGTTGGCCTCAGTCTCATGACACGCGCGACGTCATCGGTGCCGCTCGCGCGAGGCCTGAAAGGAGCCAGCCATGACTTCAAACTGGGAACATACATTACTCGGTCCGGTCGCTGCTCTCGGCGAACGCGTCCTCGCCATTCTTCCCAATGTGCTGGCTATGATCATTCTCTTGCTGGTCGGTCTGGGGGTCGCCTGGGGCATGGGGCATTTGACGGAACGGCTGCTTCGCGTCATCGGCCTGGATCGACTGTGCGATCGGATCGGTATCGCCGGCGCATTGTTGAGGGGAGGCATCAAGGCCGATCCGTCCTACATCATCGGCCGCATTACTTACTGGCTGATTGTGATCTTCGCCACCACCGCGTCGCTGGGCGCGCTCGATGTTGCTCCTATCAATCAAGCCGCTCAGTCGTTTTTATCCTATATTCCCCATTTAGTTACAGCAGCCGTCATTGGAGTTATCGGCTATCTCGTCTCGAATTTTGTGTCGCAGGCCGTTCTCATCGCCGCCGTGAATGCGGGGTTGCCTCCGGCCCGATGGATCGCAGCCGGAACACGTTGGGGCATTCAGCTCCTGACGGTGGCCATGGCACTCGAACAGTTAGGGATTGCCCAACACATCGTCGTCGTTGGATTCGGTATTACCTGGGGAGGCCTCGTTCTCGCCGCCGCACTGGCGCTGGGCTTGGGTGGCAAGGACCTGGCGAAGGATTTCCTGGAGCGCCGTCTGGCCGGACATTCACGGTCGCAGGTCAACGAAGATCTACGGCATCTCTAACCTATGTCACGCTATATCCTGTTCACAGACCTGGACGGCAGTCTTTTGGACAACGACACCTATTCCTTTGACGAGGCGAGGCCGGCGCTCGAGGCCCTCCGTTCGGAGAACATTCCGGTCATTCTCGTCTCCGGAAAGACCCGCGCGGAAATCGAACCGCTTCGAGAGCGCCTCGACCACCACAATCCCTTCATCGTCGAGAACGGCGCCGCGGTGTTTGTGCCTCTCAATACCTTTGACTTCCCTCTGGAGCGGTCACGACGCCGCTCCAGTTATCACATCATCGAACTGGGGACGCCCTATGCGCTCCTACGGGATGTACTCCGGCAAATCGAAGAAGCGGTAGGCACGCCGCTCCAAGGGTTCGGCGACCTGTCGGTTGACGAAGTCATGGCGAACACAGGACTCTCCCGAGAAGATGCGCTGCGGGCCATGCTGCGGGAATTCGATGAGCCGTTTCTGGTGAACGGCCCCCCCAAGTTAATCGAGGAGATTTGCCGCCAGATCGTGACGCGAGGTCTGAGTTGGACAAGAGGGGGGCGTTTCTTTCACTTGACGGGAAACAACGACAAAGGTCGGGCCGCAGAAATTCTTCTCCGCTGCTACAAACGGCAGGGGCGATTGACTGACCTGCCGGACGATATAGAAACCATCGGTATCGGCGACAGCCTGAACGATCTCCCTCTTCTGTTGACGGTCGATCGTCCGGTGTTGGTGCAAAAGCCCGACGGCTCGTACGATCCTGACATCAACCTCCCGAACCTCATTCGCGCGCCGGGCATCGGCCCTGCCGGGTGGAATTGGGCCGTCATAGAATTGCTCAAACAGGCCTCGGAAGAAACATCGCCAGGCCGATCAGCCAACATCCGAGCCACATGATCGTTCTTGGTCGCCGAACGACTCGGCCATGCTAGTCTTCCGCCGGATTGATAATATGCAACCCCGCCGTTTTTGATGCCGCCAACAATTGGGAATCCGCGCTGACAACGGTCAATCGCAACGGCTTCAGCTCCAATGCCAATGCCAGATGCATCACTTGAGGCGATCGCAGAAACGGATACTCCAACACTAATTCTTTAGTGGACAAGTAGGTATCCATCGTCGGCGCGATAAACTGGTAGAGTCCCTGCTTGGACTCGATCTCGAACTTATAGAGAACCGAATAACAATCATCCCGGGTAATCTGTCCCTCTTGTGCGCGTGCGCATAGAACCGAATACACGTCCGTGACGCTCCATGTCGGGACGATCGCAACCTTTCCACGCTTTACCATCAGCTTATTCACAATCCTCGTACCCCGCTCCATACTGTAGCGCTTGATGAGTGCGGTTGAGTCGAAATAGTAATATGGCATTCCTTTACGCCCTCCCCTTGAGAATGATTTCCGCGAGCGGCCCTTGGAGCTTGGAGAGCCTGTCTTGCAGTTCATCGAGCGGCACCTCTTCATACCCTTCTTTTCGCAAGGTGTCGGCGAGATTTCCTCTATTGAAAGACGAGGTGTCTTCCTTCAGTCGGTCGTTCAATCGCCGCTTGGCCAGGCGGCTTGAAATCTTTTGCCCTGCCTTGGTCAACCCGCGCCCCCTACTGCGTGGAGCTCGGCTGACGGATAGTTCGTCTGTCTTTTTCACGATCGATACCTCCTCATGAAAGAACGTTCAGTTACCGACTCACCCTTGAACCTTCTCGTGGGCAACTCGCCGGCATCGTGGCCGTCTCTGGCAACGCGGCCTCGCCGAAGATATGGGCGGCAATCGCCTTCGCGACATCCGTCGACAACTCTTGTTGCATCACACGCAGCGTCTTCGCCGTTGCTTCACGCTCCGTCAGGTGTCCTTCTCTTCCTCCGTGCGCCGTCGCTCCAACGACCCGCCGCGTTCCCGGCTCGACGATCTCGAAATCACTGCACCACCGAACGTACTTGAAATTCGGGTCCCGCACCTCGATGGGAAACAGACGGACAGTGCCTCGGACGATCAATTCCGGGGAACCGGTTTCATCACCTTCCGGATTTGTGGTGACCTGAAGGCCTTCGCGGATAAGTCCTTCCGTCAGAGCGCGTCCGACCGGTTCCGCATGGTCGCCGGACACTTGTACCGCAATCACCAGATTCGTGGCAAGAAATTGCTCCAATTCACCTGATAATTCGTTTACCTGATAGGCGGATGGAGAACCTTGCCCGCTGAGACGGATCACCCGCAAATCCGTGTTGTACGCTTCACGCAACACGAGATTTTTGCCGGCCCGCCGAAGGGCACGAACCTTGGCAAGCTTGTCGGTCGTGTGCCGCGATTCGACGACATCCGCATCGATCGCGCGATCCAACGCCGATACCTTCTCCATCAACGCGGTTTCGGCCTGTGAACGATTCATCACACCCAGAGCATAGTACGACCGGCTGTCCGCGTCGTACCACACATCCGCGATCTTGACGTTTTCAAGCACTTTCTCGGTCGATACTTTCGTCACATTATCGATCCTGAGTCGTCGCTCGGCGTTGGAGACGCCGTGATTCTCAACGACCACATACGATTCCCAGTCCTTGGCTTGCGCCGCGACTTTCGCCTTGAAGATGCGGGCCACGGCCGCGTATGCCTGATCTTCTGCATTGCTTCGAGTGTCTGCCTGTCCAACACCGGTCAGGTATTGAGTCAATGGATATTCCGCGCTTCGGCCATCGACCCACCTCGGTTTCCCTTTTCCGGTGAACCAGGTACAGGCAGTCGATGTGAGCACCATCAACAGGCATAGGAAAACCGCGGCACCCCGCCTGAAAGAAGACCTACCGACGCGCATCATTGCATCACACGCTGGATGATGAACATCGTCTGACCTGCAGACAGCGCTATTGTTTGTCCATCCTTTTCCGTCGTTATCCCTTGTCCAGACGGTCGAATGGATATGTGATGCCGACCAGGCGGCACCCATGCCCGAGCCACGTGAATTTCGTCGGGCAAGGTCTGCCAGCTTCGCTTGTCGGCTTCTTCGGAGGCCACGGCCAACCCATGAGTCACAAGCCCGATCAAAAGTCCGACCCAGGGAGCAGCATCTCTTCCAACAGCATGTTGCGCTCCTATCATGGCTCCTTCGGCCATCGCGAATTTAGTCGCAGCTCGGGCAACTGCCTTCACAGTGATCGCCGGCAGACGTTCGGAAAGGCTTTTATCCGCCAACGCAGTCACATTTTGCGCCAATTCAGACTGAACGGTAACCGAACGACCGAGCGAGTTCGTCAGCGTCATGTTTTCGAACGGAACGCGTGTTCTTTGGTGGACCAATCGCGGCAGCGCCACGCGGACGACCCGCCCGTTAAGTCCATACAACATGCTGTCCGCGACACGACTTCTTCGATAGGGATAGGGCGGCTGAAAGACCCCACGATTGAGCAAGACCAGCTGGAGCGCATCCAGACTAATTGGTAGGTCCAAATAGAAATCCTCTTTCCGCGGAGCGCGCCCATTATAGCTGATCATCACGACTTGGGCGAGTTGCTCTTGGGATGAACTTGACTGCCATTCCACATCAGGGAAAGCCTGTCGGTACGTGGTAAACTCCGTTCTGAAGTTGAGCGCCTCCGCTGTGCGCAAGAGATCGGAGCGCAGGGACGGAGGAGCGGACATCTTCGACCATCCGCTCATCGATCCATACGCTTCATAGGCGTTGCGATAGGCGATAAACGCGTTATTGAGATCGCCGGTTGCCTCGTACAGAATACCGCTCACATACCGCGCAAACCCGTCGTTCCGATACTTATTGGCATCCGTCACTCTGTCGCTAAGCACATTCAAACGGTGGTCGATACGTCGCGCCTCCACCAATGCTTCCTGAAGTTGTCCCTGAGCCGCATAGTTCAAGGCATTGATCACGTTGATCATGACATGTTCGTAGGCCTCGCCTTCGTACGGCAAGGCATTGTCATTGGTGAGAAATGCAGCGGTTTCCGAACGAATGCTCCTGGTATAGAGCCGCTCGACCTCCTCTTCCGCTCGCTCCAATGCCATACTGCTTTGCTGATATCGGCCGGCCAGCTGCAGCACCATTCCGCGATCCATTTCATACAACAACCGCTCCTTCGCCCCATACTCTTTCTCGGCCTGCTCGACGATCGCGGCGGCCTGTTGCGAATCACCGGCAAAGAGGCTTTGTTCTATGAGGAGGTAGCGATTGACGGAAGGACCACACCCGGTCAACAGCACGAGAACGGCAAGAAACAGCAGCGACGAGATCGGCCCGTGGGCAATGCGTGGGAGGATGGGGTTCAACAGCGTCAGCGGAACCTAGAACACGGTGCGTCTCTTTTCAACCACCTTCTTGATCTTCTTCTGCCCGTACCAAACTTTGGCATTGTTCTCCAGATCGACCATCTGAAGATCCACTTGATAAAAGACCGCTTTGGTCCCCTCGGCTTCATCAAGGATGGTGGCGATCGTGCCCTTCATCATGAAATCCGCCCCGATTTCTTTTCCGGGGGCTTTCTGGGTCTCTTCTCGCGCATAGATAGCTTGCTCTTTCCGTTCGCTTCGAACCTCGTCTCGCTCGCCTTTGCCGGCCACGAACGTGACTTTCTGGGAATTAGTGAGTTCTCGTTCCAAATCCGTGATGAAGGTTTGCACGTTGATATGTTCATGACTGCTGTTCAAGACCGTCCCGACGACGACGACGGGCTGACGTTGGTTCGCCTTTTCAAAATTTCCCAACCAGGGATATTGCAGCGCCTCCTTGACCATCGCTTCGGCGACCATCCGGGAATCGGTATCATTCCACCGGCCGCTTAAATCAGTCACGATTCCTGCATCGACACGGGTGACCTTTGTTTCGTGTCCGCATCCTGACAAAGCAAGGACGACACTCGCCATAGCGACAAGCGAAGGACGATGCTTCCGGATCACTATGAACCCCCGGAAAGAGGTGGACATCATTTTCATATGGTCAGCGAACGCCTCGCCTTTCCTCTTCCTGCTCCAACCGCTCGAACAGACGGTCGGCATTCTTCCGTACAAAGTCCCGTACTTGCGCATTCAGCTCTTTGGCCTGCTCCAAGTTATTCTTCATGTCCTCCAAGCTCAACTTGGTCAACACGTAATAGGTATTGGTCTTGGGATCCATGTACTGATCGATTTTCCGAACTCCGCTGAGCGTCGTCGTCGTAATGGTCTTGATGGCTCGTTCGACATTCTGCTCTTCCGTATTACGGGTAAAATCTCCGGCGGTCGTTGAGGCCGCATAGTCTCTCATCAGATACCCGGTGTAGGTATCGAAGGTCTTGGCGATCTCAGCCCTCCCGCGATTCTCGGCCGTATCCCAAGCGAGCGGCGCATTACGGACCCCAACGACCGACCCCACCCCATAAAAAGCTTTGCTGTCTTTTTCGTTATAGGCTCCGGAACCTTTTTCAACCCATTTAGGAGGGCCGCCGCAAGCGGCCAGTCCCATGACGAGAAGGACGGCAAGACCAGGACCGACCAGCCTTGAATGAATCTCGTGTGACCGGATCATACAATCCTCCTTGGGTAAATAAGTATATGTACCGTACGTAGAATGTCCCGAGAAAAATCGTTGCAGTCATGCTAACATGGGTTCTAAAGGCAGTCAACGCAACGGACGCTTCGAGCAGTCTCTTCATCATGGAAGGGGGATCCGTGGCAGACATTCGGATTGACGACGGCATCATTAGAATTCAGAACCTTGACATCCAAGATCTCAAGGCCGCGGCGGTACTTGCAGCCTACCCTCAAGCACGTTGGGCGGAAATCACCCGTCGAGCGGTCAAGATCGGCCTTGGATACCTGAAAGGTGGCGAATCAGACTAAGGCGCTGGAGCGCGATCGGCTTGGCTGACGGCTGCTCGAGCCCGTGCATGTGTGCCGCCGAGTTCCAAGCACCGGCGAAACGCCTCCACCGCCTTCGGTTGATCATGGAGATGATCGGCATACAGAACCCCCAACGCGAAATAGACATCCGGATTGGTATTGTTCACAAGCAAGGCTTGTCGGAGAGCGGCCTCAGCTTCCACGAACTTGCCGCGTTTTTCGTGAATCAATCCCAATAGATAAAATGAATCGGGATTCTCCGGCGCATATTTCACAGCAAGAAGGCCGGTCGCCAAGGCCTCATCGAGATTCGGCATAACTTCCAGCCGAATATAACTCTTGAGAACGTATGCATCACCGTAGGCGGCATCGTAACCGATGGCGCGATCCAACCGCTCCAACGCTTCTTCCACGGATTTCCCTTCCTGGAGCAGCGCAAAGGCGCGTTCGTATTGAGCCCTCGCCTCCTGTCGGCGTTCAGAAGGAGTCTGAGGACCCGCACCCAGTGTAAAGGCGGACTTCCGTCCTTCGATCAACGCCGTGTCTCCATCGCCGTCGATCCGTAAACTCAATGGATGCTGCATACCATTGGAAGCCGCTTCGACCTGTCGCATGAGATAGGTCCCCAACTCGGAAGCCATGAGCCAGCCGTTTCCATCCAGATCGGCAAAGCCAGACAGTCCGTCCAGCAAGGCCTCAACAAAACGACTGCTCTTCTCGACGCGAACGGCGGCCTCACCTTTACCAGCCACACTGATGACTTGAACCGCGCGCCGATCCGTATCCGACTCCGGGGCCAGCCGCCCTTCCAATGAAAGCTGCGGAGGCACAGTGGTCTCCCATCCGAATACCGGCGCATCCAGAATCAGGAGTGTATGTTTGGAAGCCGACCGTCTTGTAAATTCTTTTAAATGCTCAACCGTGATAGATTTCGTTGCGTTGTTGACCTGTGCGTCAAACGGCACAAGATATCCGCGATCTTGACCCTCGGCATCCTGCATGGATCCGGCATGGCCCACGTAGAAGATGACAAGCCGGTCCATGCGTCCAACTTTTCTCGGCAACATGTCGTCCAAAAGCTGATGGAGACGTCGTGAGCTTGCGTCCTTGTCATAGAACTCGATCACCTCGTCGAACCCCAACCGCCGAAACGTCTCGGCAACCTTCTTGGCATCGCTAACCGCCCCGGGGATGGGAGGAGCCAGGACATAGTTTTCGATCCCAATAATGATCGCCCAAGATTTGTAGTACAGGCCGTCCGGCTTTCCCAATTGGGCCTCAGCGGTCGGGATAACCGAGAAAGTGCCGAGCACTTGAGCGTCCAAGAGAAGCAGGCATAAGGACATTCGCAACAGATTTTTCCCACAATGCCTTGCACTGTTCATCGGGTCAGCCTATCTCCGGCCTAGACAGGTGTCAAGGAATGGAGTCGAGAGGAGTCCGCAGCGTCCGCCGGGACAGCTTCGATGCAACGGTATGGTTGCAGGTGTCCTCGACTTTCTCCATAATTGCGCATCCGCAAGCGACTGCATTGAAGAAGGAGAGGCTGCCGCCATGAGCGAAAAGATTGAGACCCTGTTGAAGGAAAGTCGGACATACCAGCCGACCGCGAAGACGATCGCCGCTTCCTCCATCAAAGACTACGAGACCGAGTACAAACAATCCATCGCAGACCCTGAAACATTTTGGAGCACTGAAGCCAAGGAGCTGGAGTGGTTTTCTCCTTGGGATAAGGTCCTGGAGTGGGAGTATCCATGGGCGAAATGGTTTGTCGGCGCACGATGCAACATCGCCTACAACTGCCTGGACCGCCATATCACGACCTGGCGCAAGAACAAGGTGGCGCTGATCTGGGTCGGCGAAAACGATCAGGAACGAATCTTCACCTATGCGGACCTGTACCGGCAAGTGAACCGCTGTGCCAACGCTCTCAAAAAGCTCGGCCTCCGGCGAGGCGATCGCGTCACCATCTATTTGCCGAAGATACCCGAACAAGTCATCGCCATGCTGGCTTGCGCCAGGATCGGCGTCATCCATAGCGTCGTCTATTCAGGTTTCAGCGCCCCTGCCCTCGCCAGCCGCATCAACGATGCGGAATCCAAAGTTGTGATTACCGCCGATGTCGGGTTCGACCGCGGCAAGGCTATCCAACTGAAATCGGTCGTGGACGAGGCGATCAAGACCTGCCCGACGATCGACCACGTGGTGGTCGTACGCCGCCAGATTGACGGTCCACCCCTTTCCCTTCCAAAGGAAATTGATTGGAAGGAGTGGATCGACAATGAGCGAGCGGTTTGCGAAGCAGAACAGCTGGATGCCGAAGCACCGCTCTATATTCTCTATACGTCCGGCACGACCGGTCGGCCGAAGGGCGTTGTCCATGTCCATGGAGGATACATGGTCGGTACCTATACGACGACCAAGTATGTGTTTGACCTGAAAGATGATGACGTGTACTTCTGCGTGGCTGACCCGGGGTGGGTCACAGGCCACAGCTACATTGTCTACGGTCCACTCCTCAACGGCGCAACGATCCTGACGGCGGAAGGGAAGCCGGATTATCCGAATCCTGGCCGCTGGTGGGATCTCATCGAACGGTATGGGGTTTCGATTTTCTATACGACCCCGACCGCGATCCGACTGCTCATGCGCTACGGCGAAGACTGGCCGAAGAAATTCGATCTCTCGACGCTCCGTATCCTGGGGAGCGTCGGAGAACCGATCAATCCGGAAGCCTGGGAATGGTTTCATCGAGTGACCGGCGAAGACAAACCCATCATGGACACCTGGTGGCAGACGGAAACGGGATCGATCTTGATCACCCCGCTTCCCACCGTACCGCTGAAACCCGGCTCGGCCACCCGCCCATTTCTTGGCATTGAAGCCGATGTCGTCGATCGCGAGGGAAAGAGCCTCCCCCCGAACGCCGGCGGCTTTGCCGTCATTAAAAAACCCTGGCCGGCCATGATGCGCACCATTTACAAGGATCCTGATCGTTATAAGGCCTACTGGTCCACCATTCCCAATTGCTATACGGCCGGCGACGTCTGTCATAAAGACGCAGACGGCTACTTTTGGTTCATGGGCCGAGCGGATGACGTGATCAAAGTCGCAGGCAATCGGCTCGGCACCGCTGAAGTGGAAAGCGCATTGGTCAGTCACCCAGCCGTCGCGGAGGCTGCCGTGATCGGCAAGCCGCATAAGACAGTCGGTGAATCCATTAAAGCCTTCATCATCTTGAAACAGGGAGAGCAGGAAAGTCCGGCGCTGATCAAGTCGATCAAGGACCAGGTCCTGAAAGAATTGGGCAAGATCGGCGTCCCGGCTGAGATCGATATCGTCTCGTCTCTCCCCAAGACTCGGTCAGGGAAAATCATGCGCCGCGTACTCAAAGCGAAAGAGCTCGGGCAAGACCCGGGAGATATCTCGACGATCGAAGAGTAGCGTACAGAGCAGTTAGACTCGATATGGGCCTAACCGAGCGAAGGAGACAACATATGAAGAAACCAACGATTTTCGCTGCGGCGATTTCGATCGGTATCATGACCCTGTTCTTACAGATAATCGGTCCCGCACTCACGTTTGCAGCGGATCAGGAACCAAAGACCAAACCGCACTCCAAGACCGTCAAACCAAAAACCGTCAAGCCCAAGGCTGTCAAACCAAAGACCGTCAAACCCAAGATCGAGAAACCCGAGATCGCCAAACCCAAAACCGCCGAACCCGAGACTGTCCGGCCCGAGGCCGTCCAACCCAAGACTGTAGAACCCAAGGTCGTCCAACCCAATATCGAACCGAAACTCCAAACACCTGAAACTGCGGCGGAGAGCGGCGCCTGTTTCGGTGTTGCTCCACAGATCGAAAGCCTTGTCCCCGATGAAGGAGAACCCGGTGTGAAAGTCGCGATCAAAGGGACCGAGTTCGGCTCGCCGGACTGCTTGCGAGGCGTATCCTTCGGTCCAGGCCATGCTTCCGACTTCACCATGAAAGACGAATCCACCATCGTAGCAACAGTCCCAACCGATAGCCATAAGGGCCTCGTCATGGTCACCGTCACCACGGCTTCCGGAGAAGATTCCAAAGTGTTCATGGTGAAATAGGAGAACTCCTTCCGGTTTCAGTATGAAGTGGACGAGAAAACCAGGCGAGCCTATTTATCTGAGACGACACCTCCTGAGTCTCGCCTTGGCGGTGAGCCTGCCAGTTGTTCTGTTGCAACTGTATAAGATTTACGTGGGCCCGGTGAGCTTCGGGGCACAGATGGGATTTGGGATTCTCGTTTCAATCCTGGCCGGAATCATTCTCTACTACACCTACCGATCGTCCGCTCAGAACCAGCGATAACAGCTTCTCAATCGGCGCGCCCTGTCACGGTGAACAGCCCCACCGTGCAGCAAAGGCAGGAGCAGATCGTTCGGGCATCTGGTTGAGCGAATGGTTAGCCAAAGAATTCATCATACTCGGCATGCGGTCCGATCCAGAACCACTGGACTCCCTCTGGAACTGGAACGCCAAGGGCGGTAATGAACACCGACCCGGACGCTGCGAAAGCGTCCGCCATGTACGGATTTGAATCGTAGGGAAGGATGCGTTGGATTCTGCTTGAGAAGAGCGTAATTGCGTCTAGCAAGGCCCTGAGTGTCGGTTGGCAGAGCATTGAAGCAGCGCCAAAACTGACTTGACGTGAAATGCCTCAAATCTCACGCGCCTTACCGCTGCGATACTCATTGAGTGTCTCTTCGGCTAATGCATCGAATTTTCCGGCAGCAGCATCGGTCTCGATCTGGGCATCCCAAGCAGCGGCATCGAACTCCAAGAACCAGCGTCGCAACTTCGCAAGTTCGTCCGGTGGGAGCTGCTCAATAGCGCGCTCTATTGTCTCGATACTTGTCATGAAGTCATCCTCATTTGATCACGAAGATACCATATTCCTTTCATGACCAACGACAGCGATTAGCGCCGGCGGACGCGACGCCCACTATCACTGTAAAGTTCCTAGCTGTTTAGTCCCACTTTGTGATGGGTGGGGTTGACGATAAAGCGTTTCGGTTCGTTTTGCCAGCATTTGATGATGTATTCATAGGGTGGTGCAGATGTTCTCTGAGCTGCCGGTGATTTTCGTAGTAGTAGTGTTTGACGGTTGCCTCTTTTAGAGTTCGGTTCATGCGTTCGACCTGACCATCAACGAGAAGTCCTGCGTGACATCCTCACCCAATTGGCCAATACGCTACGGGAGGAAGGCGCGTTGGACGAACGCGAGAGTTTCATTGATGCGACGTTTGCGGCGGCCAAGGGCGGGGGGACGCCGTCGGTCTCACCAAACGCGGCAAGTGCGTGAAGATTGTCGCGATTGTTGATCGGCATGGGCTGCCCCTCTCCGTCGGTACCCATTTGGCCAACCATCATGAGGTCACCTTGGTGCAACTCAGCTTCGACTTCTACATGCTGGAGGCCAAGCCCGAGCATCTCATCGGCGATCGCGCGTATGACAGCGACGGCCTCGATGACGACCTCAAGTGCGACAGAGTGAATAGGATCGCCCCACACCGCTCTACGCGCAAACTTAAGACTCAGGATGGGCATCACTTACGTCGATATCAACGCCGCTGGCTCGTCGAACGCTTCTTTGCCTGGCTGCAGTGGAAGCGACGTCTCCTTGTACGCTGGGAGTACTATGCCCCGAATTTCCTTGATGACAGCAGATTGCTATAAAGAAATGAGCGCGTGTAAGTTGGAGAGGCGACCGAAGATCGGTTCAGCGATACGCTAATTCGAGCCAAGATAGGATAGAGAATGGTCGCTGTGCTGTTCGATTCGTTGATACAAAGGACCTTCTGGCCTCCCCATTCTCGCCATAGTATGGATGACGCCCACGCCTCACCCGTTCTGCACCAAGGTATTACTGCATGGCCTCGACTTACACGTTTCTGTCTGACTGCACGGGAACTGATGTGTCTGCGTTCGCTTGGTACCGACACTCCTAGGGGTTTCGGTGTTGTGTTGCTCACATATTTCACCATGTGCCCCAACCCATAGTACGTAGAGGCCTTTTCATAAGGAGGGTTCATTATGAATGCAGGTGTCCATGGCGTCCATGTCCAGGTCCGTATTCTCGCCTTGAGTATGGCTCTTCTGGCCTTGACCGCGTGTTCGGCACGGGACAGCCTGCTATCGCTACGCCCAGCGATACTGCCGACCTTGACCGGGCTCATGCTGTCAACCGGAACATTGAAGCCGAGCTTTGCGGCGCACGTCACGCGCTATACCACTATGACCATCGACACACCGAGCATCACTGTCACCCCAACTGCCGGACCAGGCACGACGATCACTGTGAATGGCACGCCGGTCGTGAGCGGCACGGCGTCGAACGCCATTTCACTGCCATCAGGTCACCGGGCTATTACCGTGGCGGTCACGTCAAGTACCGGCACCGCTACGTATACCATCACCGCTCATCGCCTCGCCCATGAAGCCTATATCAAGGCTTCCAATACAGGGGCCGGTGATCTCTTTGGCTTCAGTGTAGCCTTGGACGGCGATACCCTCGCAGTCGGAGCGCCTGGAGAGGGCAGCAATGGGCGAGGCATCAATAGTGACACTCAAACTGACGACAGCGCACCCGCTGCAGGCGCGGTGTACGTCTTCACACGGCACGGCGACACCTGGCAGCAGCAGGCGTACATCAAAGCCTCCAATACAGATCAAGGTGATGGCTTTGGCGCAAGCCTAGATCTGGATGGCGACACGCTGGCGGTCGGAGCCTTTGAAGAGGCCAGCAACGGCCGAGGAATTAACAGCGCCACCGAAGCCGACAATAGTGCGTTCGCCAGCGGCGCGGTGTACGTCTTCACGCGTCACAGCGGCACGTGGCAGCAGCAGGCCTACATCAAAGCCTCCAATGCAGAAGCCAATGATCTCTTCGGCGTCAGTGTGGCCCTGGACGGTGACACGCTGGCGGTCGGGGCAAACGGAGAGTCCAGCAATGGACGAGGCGTCAACAGCGGCGCCGAAGCCGATAACAGTGCGCCCGGCAGTGGCGCGGTGTACGTCTTCACGCGGCACAACGGCACCTGGCAGCAGCAGACCTATATCAAGGCCTCCAATGCGATGGCTGGTGATGGCTTTGGTTCCAGACTAGCTCTGGACAACCATACCTTGGCTGTTGGAGCCACCCTACTGAACGTCAGTGGCGCGATCTATCTCTTCACTCAGAGCGGAGGCGCCTGGTACGAGCAGACCTTCGTCAAAGCCTTCAATGCGGACCCGAATGATGGTTTTGGCATTAGCATGGCCTTGAGCGGCAACACCCTTGCGTCCGGGGCAACTGGGGAGTCCAGCAACGGCCGAGGGATCGACAGCGGCGCCGGAGTCGATAACAGCGCACACAATGCCGGCGCGGTGTATGTCGGGTGCATGGTGCGCGTCCATTCGCAGCACCAGCCCGTCACCCTCCATCCTGGCGAGGAGCGGTGCGGGAGATAAGACCATTGGGCAACGGGGCGAGGGGTGTCAAAAACGTGGCAACACCCTCGCCCTGACCTTCCCCCACAGGAGAGGGCGATGACACGCGGACCCTTATCATCTGCCATCGCCGACGAAGGTATCCCACGCATTCCCAAAACCTCCATTCCGGATTGCTGGAGCCATTGCGTCGCGCTGACTCGCACCTCACACCAATACGGCACACCTCTTCGCAAGACATTGAGAGGCTACTGGAAGCTTCGCGTCGGGGATTATCGCGTCGTGTATAAGATCGAAGGAGATGAAGTGTAGGGCCTAGCCCGCATTGTTCATGATGGCTCGTAGCGAAACCGCCAAGACGCCATGCGAGACGGGCACGCGGAGCCCTGAGAGACAGACGCATACTTGAAACAGTATGTGGAGGTCACGAAGGGCGAGCCTGCCTGCCTGGCCATAGACAGCTGGCGCCAGGCTTCTCGCAGCGGCGTATCGGCGGTTGCAGTAGAAGCGCTCATGAATAATGCGGGCTAAGAATTCAGCATCGCAAGACGGTGTATGAGGATATCGTGCAGAGACTTGGTAGACCGCGTTAACCATCCCGCGTGCAAGATTCAAGGTCTGACCCTCATCTTACCCGGGGATCACGGGAAACCAGAATCAGCGCGACATATTGTCTACCAATCTACAGACTCGTCAAGTATCACCGAGGGGGAGTCCAGAGAATTGATTCGCTACTTTTTGCAGATAGCGCCGTCAGACCCTGCAAGCGGTCCATGCGCAGCTAATGTCTCGGTCACATCTTTATTCCTTCGCTAGTCGAGGATCAGGAACGCACTCTCTGGATCAGAGCCGAAAGCGGCCACATCCCCGGCACGGCGGCGGAGCAATGTTTCGATCATGGTTGTAGTGGCATTGCCGACTCGAACCTAAATTACTTTGGGCGGGTGACCGAACAGAAAACTGCGCTGATGGAAATCAGCGTCCTTCGTCACGATGGCAAAGCCCTGCTGTGCGGCATACTGCCAGACAACTGCATCAGACGCCTTCTGCAACCCAACTTCGCGAACGTGCCGGGAGCCAGGATATTCCTTCTGCAGGGATTCAATGAGACGTGGGAGAGATTCTGATCGAAGAGAAACTTCACGATGGGGGAATAGACACCAGTTTCCGCTCCCGGTCAGCCGCAAAAGCAAGACAGGCGCGGATGTCTTCGCGTGTCAGGTCGGGAAAGTCCTTGAGAATTTCATCTTCGCTCATTCCGGAGGCAAGGTATTCCAGCACATCGTACACGGTCATGCGGAGGTCACGGATGCAAGGCTTGCCGCCACGCTTCTCGGGATCGAAGGTTATGCGGCTCTTCCAATCCATAGGATGAAGGGTAGCCTGGGAAACAGGAAAGATCAAGGCCGCGATCGTAAGCTTGCGATCGCCCCCTACTCTTTCCTAAAACTTCTTCAGATCAGCCCGCGTTTCTGCAGGTAGTCTTTATCGATGCTGATGGTGGGTTTAGGAAGCTGGCCGCGCTCTTGGAGCAGGCGCTCAACGTATTTGCCGATGAGGTCCGATTCAAGGTTGACGGGATCATTCACCTGTTTGAGGCCGATTGTCGTCGCCTTTGCCGTGTGCGGAATGATGGCGACGGAAAAGCCCTTTTCGCTCACGTCATTGATCGTCAAGCTGATCCCATCGACGGTAATTGAACCCTTTGCGACGCAATAGCGCAGAATCTCCGGAGGCGCGCCGATGGTGAACACGATGGCATTGCTGTCCTGATGCCGGCTGCGAATGACACCGACCCCATCCACATGCCCGGCCACCAGATGCCCGCCGATGCGTTCGTTGAGCCTCATGGCCCTTTCTAGATTGACCGGCAGTCCCACGGCGAAGTTACCGAGCGTCGTCACCGAGAGTGTTTCTGGAGAAACCTCCACGGAAAAGTCGCGCTCGCTTCTCGAGACGACCGTGAGACAAATTCCATCCACACTTACACTATCACCGATCTTGAGATCGTCCATCACCGTCGAGGCCAGAATCGTAAGCTTGGTTCCCGCAAGCGTTTTTCTCAGGACAGTAATCGCACCCATTTCTTCAATGATACCCGTGAACATCCTCCACTCCTTCAGATACGAATCATAGACACTTCGATCTGATACTGCCGGCTCGCCGAACAATGTCCCTCACACTCACACTGCATTATAGCCACTTTGTCCTATTTCTTCTTCATAGCCAGCCAGAAGATGACCGCTGCGGCGACCTGCACACCGGCAATGATCATGAAGGCGCCTCCATAACTCATGCGCGCAATCAGCAGGCCGGCCAACAAGGGTCCGCTGGCGTGCCCGATATCCATGATCGTCCCCTGCATCCCCATACCGGCTCCCAGCGTCTTGAACTCGGAACTGTCGGCAACCAGCGCAGAGGAAGAAGAAGAGACAACCGCCTCGCCAAACCCGAATCCGGCAGACAACAGGAGCAGGACAGGAAACATCGATACCTGCGGGATACAGACAAAGGTTGCGGCACATATGAATAGGCCAAGAATAATCAGCGGCTGACGACCCACTCGATCCGATATCCGTCCCATGACTGGCTTGGAAAAAAAGGATGTGAACGCCTGCACAGTGAACAGTATCCCTACCTCTCCTGGGTTCAGACCGACAGAGACGCCATACAGTGGGAGAAACGCCATCAAGGCTCCGTTCGCGATCATCTTCGCAGCATCGGTCATACTGGTAATCAGCACCTTCTTATTTTTAGCGACGGCGGCAAATCCCTTCCACATTTCGGACAATACAACAGCCGTCCCCTGTTCCTTCCTATGCGGCACTGAGACATCGAGATGGAGACTGTAGAACAACACCATACCGATGCAGCCGAAAATGCCCGCCACGACGAACGCGGTGGAGAACCCTGCCGCATGGACGAGATATCCCCCGAGAAAGGGGCCCAAGAGTGAACCGGACTGCGTACAGGCCGTATAGGTCCCCAACGCGGCACCGCGCCGTTCCCGATAGAGCTCCGCCACTGTGGCCAGAGCGCTCGGAGCGAAGATGGCGGTCGCGAAGCCGTGCAGAAACCGTAGCGCCGTCAGCGCATCCAAGTTCGTCATGAAGGGATAGAGAAACGGGGGCAGCCCGAACGCCACCACGCCGATCCGCAGCAAGAACCGCCTTCCATAGATATCGGAGAGGGCGCCGGAAGGCAGTTTCAGCAAGACGCCCGTGAGGGTTGAAACGGACACGATCAACCCGATGCGTTCCGGGCTCGCGCCGAGCGATTCGGCGAATAATGAAAGTGCGGGCATCCGCACCATGTTGTAGCTGATGAAGCAAAAGGTGCCGACCGTGCAGATCAGCACGAAACTGCGGGAGGTCGTCATGGGATCAATCGATCGTCCGGACCGGCTTGGTCGGTGCCCTGTCGGCCGCCCAGCACCCGTTTCAGAAACGCCACATGAGGTTCCGGCAAAGACGGCGGCTTCTCCGCTTCAGACAACACCCGTTGAGGATCCCGCTTCATCGCCATCCCCAATCGATCGACCGTCTCCACCCCTTTCTGCAACCGGCTGGTGACGATCCCCGCAACAAGCGGATGCAGGAGGGAAAGCAATCCTGACAGAAAACGGTTATCCAGCTTGGTATATGCCACTAATGTGCTGTCCATTGCTTCATTCCTGTTCGGATCTCCTATCACATTCATCCTGAGAAAAACGACCGCTTTCCCCGTCACGTGGGGAAGCAGCCGGCTTTCATGAGTGCCATCAAGAAAATAAATACGCGACGCGGAATCCTCGTACACAAGCTCAACGATGCCTTTCGTCCCCTCGCCGTCATCGCCCCAGAAACGGTCGGGGCCTCGCGCTTCCGACTGGTACCGACCCAGCTTCAGACGCCGGATCAACGTCGCCGTAACAGGAGGATGATCCAGCAGATGCCGATACATCGATTCCGATAGGGTCGTTCGGATCGGCCCGAGCTTGCTCTCTGTCGTGTGATTCTGGATGACGGCTTGCAATCGGCATGTCCAGACTGGATTCACTCGTTCGACGGGAAATGTGAGTCCGGCATGATCCGGAGGCAACGTGCATGCTTCGGACCGGCCATACCCGACAGACGACAGGATCCCCATACTAATCCATGCGACCAGCATGGGCGTCACAGGATGGAGCCGCCGTGCGATCATGAAGCCGGCTTCGCTATGGCAATCGCGAGATGAACGGAGAAGAGTCGTTCAGGATCGTGTCGCAATCTGGCTTGTCTCAATAAGGTTTCGATCGATGGTGTCACGATTCCCTCGAACGAGAGACGGCCGTTCGTCACCACCGTAAGTGGTTTGGAAACATCGATCAACTGTTCGTTCAGGAATAAGCTATACCGCTGAACATGCTCGGCTTTCACTTCGATCCGATTGGTTTCGACAATCGAGGCGTCAAGCCTGGCATACATCCGACGCTTGATTCGTTCATCGCGTTTGTCCACCAAATCTTCCGAAAAAGCCGCGATCGGATCGGTCGCATCGAGGCGGATCCAGTTGAACGATTGAAAATGGCTGCCATCACGCACGACGGTCAGTCTGGTCGGCAAGGGTTCACGGCGCTGACGGTTGAACCAGGCGACAAGATCCGGCAACTCCTCCCTGGGAAAATAGTGTCCGCCAGCCATGGGATGCTCCCGTTGATGTTCACGATACACATACGGGTAGCCAAGCGCGTCCAGCTCTCGGGCGATTGATCGGCTGAGGTCCGCCGGCATCACCCGATCTTTGGCTCCATGGATAATATAGACCGGTGTGTTGCGAAGATTCGCTAAAAACGGCATCAGCACATCATCCAACCCGCTCGCCATCGGCGCGAGGCCGGCAAATAATGGCGCATGATGCATCCCGATCAGCCACGCACCGATCCCGCCGTTCGACATGCCCGTGAGAAACACCCGGTCGGCATCGATATGGTAACGATGTTCAACTTCGCGGATCGTCTCCAGCACCAGCTCCTCGGCGCGCCTTGTAAACCACGCACCGGAGGGATAGGTGGGGCAGGCCAATAAATAGTCTTCGCCCAGCCGTGCTCGCCATCGCGCCAAATATTCCTCGCCGGTAAAACCGAATCCATGCAGACATATGACGAGCGCATAGGCCTTCGAAGCGTGGTACGCCGGTGGGACGAGCAAGGACAATGGATACGTCTGTCCACGGATTACGATCTGCTCATCGGGGAGATTTCCGACAGGTTGGCTCTGATAGGTTCGTCCGTCCCTTATGATCCGAGAGACTGTTTCGACGGTCGCGCTCTTGTCGGAGAGAATGCGCTGCAGCAACTGACCAGCTTCGTCACTGTCACGGGTCTCTAGGTACCGGGCCACGAGTGAGGCAAGACTCTCGACGACCGGTGCCGGGACCTCTGCGAGGCCGGACTTCAATCCGCCGCCGAGAACCACTGCCAAGCTGATGAGTCGTATCCAGGCGATCATAGATCTCCTTCCACCACAACATCATTGCCGATGGACCTCGTCACCACGTGTCGTAACTCGATCGCGCCTGCGAGTCGTGCCGGACTTGTTCCCCCGATCACCCCCTTGGCATTCTGACCGCCGAGAAGCAACGGCGCCACGTAGAGGCGAATATGATCGACCAACTGGGCCTTCAGCATCGCCGCATTGACCTCGCTCCCTCCCTCCACGAGGAGCGACATGATACCGCGCCGGCCCAGCTGCTTGAGGAGAGCGGGCAACGAAACACGGCCCTGCAGGACAGGCAAGGTGAGAATCTCTATGCCTTTCCTTTGTAAGACAGATCGCCGAGCCGCCGATGCTGCTGCAGTGGTGGCGATAATCGTTTTAGCCTTGTCTTGTTGTGCCAAGACTTGCGCCTTGACCGGAATGCGCAGTCGGCTATCGACCACAATCCGAAGAGGCTGTCGCGGTGCCAATTGTTCCAGTCGCGGTCCTGTCCTCGCCGTCAGTGATGGATCATCAGCCAGAACTGTTCCGAGTCCGATGAGAACGGCATCCACGTCACCGCGAAGTTGATGGACTTCGCGACGGGATCGTTCACCGGTAATCCATCGCGACTCGCCTGTCGCCGTGGCTAGCTTTCCATCAAGCGTCATGCCTGCCTTGAGGATCACATAGGGACGACCTGTTTTCATCCAATGGCAATACGGCTTATTCAGTGCTTCCGCTTCAGAGCAGGCCACTCCGACCGTGACCACGAGTCCAGCCTGCCGAAGCGCTGCGGCACCTTTTCCCTTTACCGATGGATTCGGATCCTGCATCGCGACCACCACACGGCGGACGCCGGAGCGAAGGATTTCAGGCACACAAGGGGGAGTCCGCTTCTTGAGATGACAGCAGGGTTCAAGCGTCACGTACAACGTGGCGCCTTGAGCGAGCTTCCCGGCTCGCCGTAGCGCGAGAATTTCCGCGTGAGGAGTGCCGGGTCTGAGATGAAAACCTTGCCCGATGATCTTGTCTCGCTTGACGACCACCGCGCCGACCATCGGATTCGGGTGAGCCGTCCCCCTGCCCTTCGCCGCCAGGCGAAGGGCCAGAGTCATGTAGCGCAGGTCCTGAGGGCGATTGGTCACCGTGCCTTGCGGGCCACGCGGGATCGACGGCGACTTGATTTGGTCCTCGTCGACTTCACTCGTGACGAAGTAGCGACTTTCTTAGACTTCTCGGCGTCTGCCTCGGCCAGCGCCGCATGGGCGGCGGCCAGCCTGGCGATCGGTACTCGGTACGGAGAACAACTCACATAATCCAGGCCCAGTTCATGACAGAACTCTACTGAGCTTGGATCGCCCCCATGCTCTCCGCATATGCCCAGTTTGATATCGGATCGCGTCTGACGACCTCCGGCAACAGCCTGTTTCATCAGCGATCCGACGCCTTCCCTGTCCAACACGGCAAACGGGTCGGACTCCATGATGCCGACGGTTCGATAATAATCGATGAATTTGGCCGCGTCATCGCGCGAAAACCCGAATGTCGTTTGCGTCAAATCGTTGGTCCCGAAAGAAAAGAATTCGGCTTCTTCGGCGATATGTTCGGCAGTGACGGCTGCGCGGGGCAATTCGATCATCGTCCCGATCAGGTACGGCAGCTTGATGTCACAGCGTTTCATCGTTTCCTGGGCCACTTCACGGATCAGATCTTTCTGGGACTTCATCTCCGAGACCATGCCCACGAGTGGAATCATGATTTCCGGTACAATCTTCGCGCCCTCTTTCGCCAATTCGCAGGCGGCCTCCATGATCGCCCTCGCCTGCATGCGCGTAATCTCCGGCATCGTAATGCCCAACCGGCATCCACGAAGACCGAGCATCGGGTTAAACTCATGGAGTTCTTCCACTCGGGCGAGGAGCCGCCGTTTTTCTTCCAGCTTGGCTCCATCATTGCCCGTCAATTCCAGCTGCGCGATTTCAACCATCAGTTCTTCCCGCTTGGGCAAAAACTCATGGAGCGGTGGGTCAAGCAAGCGAATCGTGACAGGATAGCCCTTCATCTCTCGGTAGAGTCCGACAAAGTCTTGTTTCTGCAACGGCAATAACTGATCCAGGTATTTTTCACGCTCCTCTTTCGTTCGGGCCAAGATCATCTTCTGCATGATCGGAATGCGATCTTCGGCAAAGAACATGTGTTCCGTGCGGCAGAGACCGATACCTTCCGCGCCGAAGCCCCTGGCGATATTTGCCTGGTCCGGCACATCGGCGTTGGCACGGACGCGAAGTTTGCGGAAACTGTCGGCCCAGGACAGAATCGTGGCGAACCGTTGATACTTGTCCGACTGCTTGGGATCGAGTTTCCCTTGAATCACCTGAATAATTTCGGATTCGACGACCGGAATATCGCCCTCATAGACATTGCCGGTCGATCCATTAATCGAGAGATAATCTCCTTCCTTAAACGTTTTGGCACCGATCTTCACGGTCTGACTATCCAGCACTTCGACGGCTTCGCATCCCGCGACGCAGACCTTGCCCATCTGCCGCGCCACCACGGCTGCATGAGACGTCATCCCGCCGCGTGCCGTTAAGAAGCCGGCCGCCGCGTTCATCCCATGGATATCATCAGGACTCGTCTCCTGCCTGACGAGCACGACGCGATTGCCGGCAGTCTTCAGTTCAACCGCACGGTCGGGATTCAATGCAATCTTGCCCGCCGCTGCGCCGGGCCCGGCCGGCAACCCCTTGCCGAGCGGGTTGGATTTCGACTCTTCCTTTGTGTCGAAAATCGGGTAAAGATACTGCGCCAGTTGGTCGGCCCCGATGCGCTGCACGGCTTCCTGTTTTGAGATCAACCCTTCTTTCACCATGTCGACCGCGATCTTGACCGCCGCGATTCCCGTCCGCTTCCCGACACGGGTCTGCAACATATAGAGCTTGCCCTCCTGGATCGTGAATTCGAGGTCAAGCATATCCCGGTAGTGTTTCTCGAGCTTCTTATAGGTGTGTTCGAGTTCTTTGTAGGCTTCCGGAACGTTTTTCGATAACGCGCTCACCGGCAGGGGCGTTCTGATCCCGGCAACGACATCTTCCCCTTGAGCATTCATCAAACACTCACCGAAGAATGCCCGATCCCCGGAACTCGGGCTTCGCGTAAACGCGACGCCGGTCCCGCTTGTTTCTCCCATGTTCCCGAACACCATCGCCACCACGTTGACCGCGGTTCCCCAGGAATCGGGAATGCCGTACAACCGGCGATAGGTAATGGCGCGGGCGCCGAACCAGGAGGAAAATACCGCATTGATCGCCAGCCGCAGCTGTTCCAGCGGTTCATCCGGAAAGTCTTTTTTCGTTTCCTCTTTGATGAGAGCTTTGAAACTCGCCACTAATTCGCGGAGGTGCCTGGCATCCAAATGGGTTTCATGCGCGACACCGACTTCTGTCTTCTTGTGCTTGAGAATCGCTTCGAAATGCTCGCGCGGCACACCCATCACGATACTGCCGAACATCGACACAAATCGTCGATAACTGTCCTGCGCAAAGCGATCGTTGCGGGTCTTGGCCGCGAGACCCTCGACCGTCTTGGTCGTAAGACCCACGTTCAATACCGTGTCCATCATGCCCGGCATCGAGGCGCGCGCGCCGGATCGGACAGAAACCAGCAACGGCCGTTCAGGATTGCCGAATCCCATCCCCATCGAACGTTCCACGCGTTTGAGCGCCTGCAAGGTGGCATCCCACATTCCGGGGGGGAATTGTTTGCCGATCCTGTAATATTCGACGCAGGCTTCGGTGGAAATCGTAAACCCCGGCGGGACCGAGATACCCAAATTGGTCATCTCGGCTAATCCAGCGCCCTTTCCGCCGAGCAGTTCCTTCATATTCGACGTGCCCTCGGCTTTGCCGTCACCGAAATAGTAGACGTATTTCTTTGCCACGTGAGTCTCCTTCCCGCAGGATGCTGAAAAAGTCCGCCGGCGGCGTTCTCGCATCGCTCAGCGGCTCAACGTACCACCGGGCCAGAGCTGCGGAGCAGCTCGGGGCGGGTGGGTAAAAAAGGCTACGCCTCGCCTCGAAGACATTGGGTGCTCACCGACTCGCTCGCCTCGCGGCGAAGCCGAGGGCGCCCGTCCACAGGCATGACGCTCCTTCTTCGTCGCGTCGCGGACCTCGCTGTGGCCTTGCTGGACAGCCTTTGGGAGCATCCTGACGTTATCTGGCATTAACACCGTACGGAAACTTCGGCCATATTGCCGCATCTACCGAGTTCTCCGTAGCCTCCTAGAAAAAGTGCGTATCAATGAGCAGACGACGCGCGACGGCCGTCGGTTGATTCCAGACGGAGCCGATAGCGGTTTACCAAGAACCACTTCGCCCTGACGCCACCGATAATAATCGCGGTGACAAACAGCATCAGCATCAATAACCGATAGTCAGCCTGAATACCTTGATCGACGTAGTACTGGCCGTCAAGCCCCTTCTTAAGCTTCGTGTCGGGCTGGAGATAATGAGGCTTTCCACTGGGATCGGCAAGATTGAGCCACTCCGAACAGAGCCGAACCGGTTCATGTGCTCCGGGCACTGACTGCCATGAGAGCCGAAGACATACATCCTGCTTGGCATTGAAGAAATCGGGCGTCTTGACCAAGTCGTCCAGATTAATGCCGCTGAGCGCGAGTCCACCGAGAAGAATGGCATTGCAGAGCACCATCAGGACCAGCGAGACCGCAAGAGAAAATCGTCGGATCTTGTCCGCCCGACGGCGATCGTCCGTCATCGGCTGATCCATGACAATCCCCGTTGTTGTTCCCAATCTTTGTTGGAGACAGTCCGTCTTCCGTCCGATCCGACCTACCGCCCTTGTACCATAATCTGAGAAAAGTCCGCGAACGACATGAACAACTCATCGACCTCTTTGAGCAGCGACAGTCTATTGCCTCGGATAGCCTGATCTTCCGTATTCACCATCACTGCCGCAAAAAAGTCATCGATGACAGCCTTGAGCCCTACCAAGGAATCCAGCGCCTTGTCATAGTCGCCCATTTCCAAGGCCGATCCCATCCTCCCTCGCTCGTCGGAGACCGCCTTGTGAAGCGCCAACTCAGACGGATGCTGAAACATCGCCGCATCGACTGATCGGCGTTCCCACTGTTCCTTTTCCACCAACCGATGTGTCCGCTTGAAACCGACGATCAAGGGATCGAATTCCGGCTTCTTCGTCACGGCTTCGAGGGCTCTCATCTTCTGCACAAGATCGACGAGATCCAGCGGCTTGTCACGAACCGGCTGGAGTACCGCATCGACAATATCGTCTCTCAAGCGGTGAATCATTCGACCGTAATGTCGAACACGGTCCAGGATGAATTCAGTGGTTCGACGTACGCCTTGTTGCGCAGAATCCGGCAGCCCCTTGAAGCCGTCATCGGATATGAGATTTCTTGAATGAGTAATGTATTGCGATAAATCCATTCGAAGATTCGCTTCAAGAATAATCCGAACAATCGCCGTTGCATGTCGTCGAAGCGCAAAAGGATCTTCCGATCCGGTCGGCACGATACCGACGTGAAAAAACGCAGCAATGGTATCCAGCCGATCGGCTAAGGAAAGAATCTGTCCCGCCGGCGTTGTGGGCAATTCTCCTTCAATCGCCTTGGGAAGATACTGCTCTCGAATGGCGTGAGCCACCGCAGCAGATTCTCCATCATGACGTGCGTACTCGCCGCCCATGATGCCTTGCAACTCTGGAAACTCACCCACAATACCGGTCACGAGATCGGTCTTGGACAACGACGCCGCTCGATTACAAACTTGTCGAAGTTCATCTTGCCCAGGATACAGGAGCCCGACAATGAAGCCGGCCAGTTTCCTCACTCGCTCCTGTTTTTGCGCCATCGTACCGAGCTTCCGGTGGAAAGTTACTCCACCCAACTTCTTCGTCCGCTCTTCGAGGCGCACCTTCCGATCTTCGTCGAAAAAGAACTTCGCGTCGGCCAATCGGGCCGCCAGCACTCGCTCGTTGCCTTCGCGAATGAGCGCCATGTCCTTAGCACGGTTGTTCACCACGGCAATGAAATGAGCCGCGAGTTTGCCGGTATTCTTCTGACGCAAGGAAAAAAATCCTTGGTGTTCCTTCATCGAAGTGATCAGAATCTCCTCCGGCACATCCAGATAAGCGTCCTTGAACGACCCGATGACCGAGATGGGCTGCTCCGTCGAGTACACCGCCTGATCGAGCAGGGCTTCGTCTTCGTTCAACTGAAATCCGGTCTTATCGCAAATGGCGGCGATCTGTTCCTCGATCAGGTTGCGGCGGCGCTGCGGGTCGACAATGACGCCCTGGCGCTCCAACGTCCTGATATAGGAGGCAGCATCTCGAATAGATACCCACTTCCCGCCGCCCAAGACCCTATGGCCTTTCGTCTGATTCGATGCTTTAATGCCGGCCGCTTCGATCGGAAGCACCGAGCCTCCATAGAGCGCCACTAGCCACCGGATCGGACGGGCAAAGCGCACACCGGTCTCATTCCATTTCATCGCTTTGGGAAATGCGAGGTTCGACACCAGTTGCGGCAGTGTATCGATCAGCACAGCGGCAGCTGGATGACCTTCTTCACGTTTCACGGCAAAAAGGTACTCTCCCTTCGGAGTCTGACGTACTTGGAGTTCCTGAACCGCGACACCCTGCCCTGCAGCAAATCCAATGGCAGCCCTGGTCGGCTGACCGGTTTGGTCGAACGCGACGGCCTTCGATGGCCCCATCGCTTCTTTCACCATGGAAGCCTGTCTCGCCGCCAGACCATCGACCACTATCGTGAGTCGGCGCGGCGTTCCCATGGTGCGGACAGACTGAAAGGTGAGCCGCTGATCGTTGAATAGACGTTCGGCTGATTCCTTGAGTGACGCCAGCGCAGGAGCAATAAACTGATAGGGAAGTTCTTCAACGCCGATTTCCAGCAGCAACTCGGCCACGGTAGGTGAGGAGATCACCTTGCCTTTCTTCGGCACGGCGCTCCGGCGTCCAGTTTTCTTTTGCGTCGCCATAACCTGTTACGCTCGGCCCGCTCCGACCTTCGATCGGGGTCTGACCGACTTCACGGCTCTATTCTCGCGATTCAACAGCGGATGGCCCATTGCAGCCCTCTCGTCGATATAACGCTCGGCGCACTGCCTGGC
The DNA here is from genome assembly GCA_030123625.1 of Nitrospira sp. Classification (NCBI taxonomy): domain Bacteria; kingdom Pseudomonadati; phylum Nitrospirota; class Nitrospiria; order Nitrospirales; family Nitrospiraceae; genus Nitrospira; species Nitrospira sp. Next base: position 3,478,226 of record CP126121.1, on the reverse strand, counting down.
CAGTGCCCGCACCCGCGCGATGTAACCCGTCCGTTCGGCGACACTGATCGCTCCGCGGGCATCGAGAAGATTGAACACATGGGATGATTTGATGCAGTAGTCATACGCCGGCAGCGTCAGACGCCGGTCGGTCTGTGCCAGCAATCGCTTGCACTCCGCTTCATTCGCCTGGAAGGCTTGCATGAGCATCGTGACATCCGCTTCCTCGAAATTGTAGCGCGATCCTTGCACCTCCGTCTCGTGATGTATGTCCCGATACGTCACGCTGTCGGTCCAAGCGAGATCAAAGACGTTGTCTACTCCTTGGAGGTACATGGCAATGCGCTCCGTGCCATAAGTGATTTCGCCGGTGATCGGAGCCAATTCAATCCCGCCGATTTCCTGAAAGTACGTAAACTGGGTGATCTCCATCCCATCCAGCCTCACTTCCCACCCAAGTCCCCACGCACCCAGCGTCGGCGACTCCCAATCGTCTTGGATGAAGCGAATGTCGTGCTCCTTGGGATTGATACCCAGCCGGGCCAGACTCTCTAGATAGAGTTCTTGAATATTGTCTGGAGAAGGCTTCAGTACCACTTGGTATTGGTAATAGTGTTGAAGACGATTAGGGTTTTCACCATAGCGGCCATCCGTCGGACGGCGGCATGGCTGCACATAGGCAGCCCGCCAAGGTTCCGGTCCGAGTGATCGCAGAAATGTGGCTGGATGGAACGTCCCGGCCCCCATCTCCATATCATAGGGTTGATGAACGACGCAGCCTTGATCGGCCCAGAATCGATGGAGGGCAAGAATAAGTTCTTGGAACGTCACAGAAACGACAGCCTGGTCGGGAGAGATGATTAGATAGTTAATTCAGAAATATCGAGCCAAGCTAGCAAGAATGGTTTTCCCCTGTCAAGAAACAAGCCCACGAGTTCAATCGTTTACAGTCTGAGAACCGTGGCAGCATAACTAGAGGGATTCTGGAGGCATCGATCGCTACGCCCGTGAGGAGCGCGACCGAGTTCGCCTTTACAACAGGTCTCTGCAAACCATCGCGATATCCATACCATCGACCACTCGACCACTTTACGACATGCCTGGAAACCTGATGTGGTTGATCTCCACCAATCGTTCTCTTCTCCGATTTTCTCGTTTTCTTACCAACTCGTACCTTTCATTAGAAGAGGCATATTTTCCTCAGGAATTGATGAACTGTATCTATTCTGATCCTTCTCGGTATCCAATCAGATACTTCTCGGCCCTTTGCTGCAGGTATTCATGCACAATCTCTTGAGATTTGTTCGGCAAGCTGCTTGCTAAGTAGTCCCAGTAGATTAGCACTCTCGCCACAAAGACTCGCTGAATGCGGAAAGCTTCGCCACGAGAGCGCCGTCGTCGCTGAGACGGCACTCGTCAAGAGAGAGGAGGATCGGTCATGCGACGGATACAGAGAGGGCTCTCACTCATTCTTGGCCTGGCTTTATTCGCAGGATATGTAGGCTTGAAGGAAGAATCGGCGCTCGCTGCGAACGATAAGACCACCTCCTCGACATTCCACTATGGCAAGAATCTGACGGATGCCGAGCTGGTCGGGGCTGAGATTTGGTTCAACGCGACAGCAGGCAATTCCCGTTTCTTTACCTACGTCTATCAGCAACGGCTTGGCGTCATGATCGATTGGTACCGCGTCCTGCGAAGCGACTTACGCGATCAGCGCTTCTATCGGTGGGGTTTGATCAACGATCCGGATTGTTGTAAGCCGGGAGATCCCGGCTGCCCAGCCAAAAGTTACAGCGAGACCTACGGCTTCGACTACTGTCCCGGCGACGACGAATTGCTGAAGTATGTTGGGAAGGCCGGCTATCGAGACCCCGCCTGCGATCTGAAGGATGCGGCCGTCGCTCCCCGTGATCCCCATGGTCCAAAAGATCAACGACAGTCGGCCTGCGATCTCGAATTCGGGACCTCGACCGGCGCGCTCGGATTGCGCAAATTCCCCAATCCCAAATTCGACAAAGTGAAATGGCTGCAGATCAACGGCGGACATCAAGATACATGGGACGGGTATACGGCCAAGGTGACGCCGCGCAAGGACCGTGAAGCGCCGGCCAAGAGTCATCTGATCGACGGCTCAATCGAGCCGCCCTATCGCATCGGCATGTCATGCGGCGCCTGTCACATTGCCTTTGATCCGATCCGCCCTCCGAAAGATCCGTCCCATCCGAAATGGGAGAATTTGTCCGGAACCGTCGGCAACCAGTACGGGCGATTTTCGCAGATTTTGGGATCGGGAATGGCGCCGAACACCATTGAGTATCAAATCTATGGGCATTCTCGTCCTGGTGCCGTCGATACCTCCGCGATTCCCAACGATCAGGTCAACAACGCCGGTACGATGAACGCGATCATCAATCTTGCCAAACGGCCGACCTTCGAAGAAGACATCATCAAATGGCGCAAGACCAACCAATGTCCGGCTGGCGGAGATGAGAGGACCTGTTGGTGTGAGCCGGGTAAGGACGGCAAGTGTTGGGAGCGAACCCGCAAGAAAGAGATCGTCCATCACATTCTGAAAGGTGGGGAGGACAGCATCGGCGTGCTTGAGGCGATTCAACGCGTCTACTTCAATATCGGCAGTTGTTCGGAGGAAGGATGGGTCAATCATCTCACGGATATGCGGCAACTCGATCCCACGATGCGTGGGTTCGGCCAGACTCCGTTCGACATCGGTCAGGTTCGGCGCGACTGTCCGCAATTCCGAGCGATCGAAGACCGCTTGGAGGAAGTATTCAAGTTTTTGCAGACCGGCGCTCCGGCCGAACTGTACCAGGCACGGGGATTGAAGAACTACTCGGCGCTTGTCGAACAACTCAATAAGGAATTCGGCAAGGGCGCGGTCGAACAAGGAAGAACGATCTTCGCAAGCAAGTGCGCCTCGTGTCATTCCAGCCAGGTCCCACCGTTCGAAAATCGTGATTTTCGAGCGGTCTCCACAGACCCCAAAGATAGGGGCATGCGGATCGACTGGCTGGGGAACGACAAGCCGATTCCTGTGAGCGAGGTCGGCACCAACCGCTCGCGGTCCCTTCATTCGAATCACATGAAGGGCCATGTCTGGGAAGAGTACGGCTCTGAGACCTTGCGGGCGAAACCCGGCGACCCGCAGCTTAAAGAACCTTCTGACGGCGGACGAGGCTACTACCGAAATATCTCGCTGCTCAGCCTGTGGGCCTACGCCCCCTTCATGCACGACAACGCCGTGGGCCCCGAAGTCTGCGGCGGCCCATTGGACGAGCACTACCACTCACCGTATGTCGATAAGGACGATAAGGATGGAAAACCGCTGGTCAATCCCCCGCCCTGCTGGATATTCGATCCCAGCGTAGAGGGGCGATTCAAGCTCTACAAAGCGTCGATGAAAGAGTTGCTTAACCCATCTCAACGAATTCCCAAAATGACCGCATTCAATTCCGACGTGACCATTCGGCTGTTCCCAAAACTGGGTGACGATAAGCAGGAGCGGTTCATCAACACGGCCGTTCGCTTTCCAGTCGGCACGCCGGCCGCGCGCATCGGGAACTTCCGCCACAAGGAGCTGGTGGAGGATCTCGTCACGGCGCGGGTGGATTTTGACAAGCTGAAGGCGAAGTACGTCGGCCGATATGGGACGGAAAAGGGCGCACAGATCGCCAAAACGATCCAAGACAAGGGCACGGAGTTGCTCGCGAAACCGGGAACCATGCTCGAGGCCGGAGCGGAATTGCGCGAGGTGTACAGCAACAGCCTCGCAGTCATCGAAAACGATGGACATCGATTCGGCGAGGATCTCTCGGACAAAGAGAAGGATGCGTTGACAGCGTTCCTCGCGACACTCTGATGGTATGAATCCAAAGAAGAGGTGATGATGATGAGACACGCACGATGGTTGATGTCAGTCGGCTTGGTGGTCAGTCAAACTATCCTCCTTGGCTGTAACCCAGATCCGCCGCCGATTCCCTTTGCCCAGAGCGGCGAACGATATTCCGACAAGATCGACTTCGCCCGGCTGGAGCACGAGTCGCTCCTCACACCGACCGATCTCATGAAGATCACGCCGGAGAACCTCAAGGGTGCCACGCAGGAACAGGTCGATCAAATCTATGCCCGTTTGACGGCCGGTCCCATTCCGGATGGGGCTTACGATGGGCACATGTTCTTCCCGAAAGGAACGAGCGAACGAGCCCGACTGGCTGAAATCGTCGGAGGAGGCATTAAAGGGTTCATCGTCGATCGCAAAGCCGCCACACTCGAGCACATCGGCGAATTCATCTGGAAAGGGAAAGTCTTCTATCGCGGCGAAGGGGTGCTCCGAAATCGCATCGAGGATCTCCTTGCACTGAAGCCGATTGTCGGTCCGAACGTTGAGAAGATCCAAAAGCTGGATGTGGACGGCAAGGACGCCTGGTTATTGTTCCCCGCGAAGCTCTATTGCGGCCAGAGCCTGCTGGATGGGCGCAGGGAATCGGTCATCATCGACTATGCGTTCACGGATGACCTGCCGGGCTACCGGGAAATGCCGGATATGTTGGCCGGACGGGAAGGATTGGAGATACGCGACGAGATTCGCATGGTCCGTCCCGGGTTCTATCTGGGACGGGCTTACATCAAGAAGGTTTTCGCATTGAATTTCACCCTCTACAACAAAGCAGTCGCGGAAAAGGAGACACCGAGCTTTGTCAATTCCGGAGCTATCAACGAGGACTGTTGGGTCGGCAATCAACGCATGACGGCCATGGCCAACAAGACGGGCAGCCAACAGGTCCGGTTAACGAAAACACAGTGAAGCGAATGTGAACCGATCAACCGTGCAACGGATGGCAAGGCGGTGGGCGACGAGATTGGGATGTCTGACCATGATGATGGCATTGGTTTCAGGATGTGATCGGCAGGATGCAGGAACGTCTGCCGACCAACGGCCTGCCTCAGTTTCCCAATCAGCCGCCCCCTCGCCTCCTGATTCCACGGCACCTCCATGGGTCATAGATCCCAGTGATCCCGGAGCGAACCTCCCACCGGTCGGACGATCCCTATTTGACTTCCTCATCACAAAAGACGTAAACGGCAAGAAGATCTATGACATTCCATTCCCGTTCTCCTCTCTGGTAGCCCGTATCGAATCCCGTCTTCACTCCGAACGGACACAGTCGGTCCTTAAACGATTGCTGATCCCCGTCAATCGCTCGCTGCAACGGCGTGCCGGCGACGGAGCGTTTTTTGTCTATCCGCGGGCTGTGCTGGCCGTCGATACAGACGCTGATTCGGCTTTGAGCCTATCAGGCATGTATCTCAAAGACAGGCTTTTCATCGGCTACCACGAAAAAACCGGTGTATTGGAGGTCATTAGCTATAACGAGGCGGCCGGCCGGTTCGAATTTCAGGTGGTGAGCGACTATCGTTCCGGCGGAACGCCGACCGTTCGGTATGCCAATCGTGCGCTCTGCATCGCTTGTCATCAGAATCACAGCCCCATCTTTTCGCGTCCCATGTGGGACGAAACCAACGTGAATCCCAAGATCGCCGCCTTGCTCGCCCATCAACACCGACCATATCACGGCTTTCCCATTCGACAAGGGGTGAGCGTGCTCCAAGCCTTCGATGACGCCACCGACCGAGCGAATGACATCTCACTCGTCCAACTGCTCTGGCGCGAGGGATGTGAACAGGCCGGTCGACCTGAGCTGTCGATCAGGTGTCGAGCCGAACTGATCGAGTGGATGCTTCAATATGCACTGTTAAAAAGATTAGTCCAGGGTTGGCACACGGGCGAGGCCGGTGTGGAGCCGCCATCTTTTCTTGCCGCGTGGCGCGCGCGCTGGCCGCATGGGTTGGCCATTCCCAATCCGGATATTCCCAATCGCAACCCCTTTCGATATGTGGCGGTGAGCGAGTTCCCCGGACTCAGTGAGGTGGAAGCCACTGCCCTTGAGGGAAGAGAACCACGATCCTTGTTTCGCGGACCACACGAACCGACACTGCCTCGCGACCCATTGGAGGTGTGGACCGTCCCCGATACTCCAGAGGCACTGGAGCGAATCCTGGCTTCGTTCGTGCAATTTTTCACCAAGGCGGATCTCAATCGACTGGAGCGATTGATCCGTCAGCAACCTGAGCGGTTCCATCAAGCCTTGAGCGCTTTGGCGCAGAAAACATTCATGGGGCAGACAGATGTATTCGCAAACCAGACGTTCCGTCGGGTGACGTTCTTGACCGCCCTCGATGAGCAATTGGGAACTCCGGTAATCACTCGCTGCTGTCTGGATAATCGCGGCATGCCGCCGCCGGTGGACGAGGTCGTTGAGTCCCATCACTCGACCGATGGGGAGAAACGAGAAGTCCCGCCGGCCGGCATGCTGAAGATTTTCCATGAGTATTGCGGCGCTTGTCATCATGGAACGGACGGTTTCCCCCCGAACTTTCTCCATGGGTCACCTGATGAAGTCGAGACCAATTTGGCGCAATGCGCGGATCGCATGTTCGTGCGGTTGAGTATGTGGAATGTGGCTGATCGCGAGCAGCTGGAGGCGCCGATGCCGCCGGCCATGCATGTGCTGCAGCACCGGATCGGCCTTGACCAATGGACGGCTCATCCGGACTTTCAGGCTCTTCGTCGGGAAGCGGCGGCCGCAGTTCGGAGAAAACGGGGCTCTGCGTTCACACCGGAGGATTTACTCCGGCAAGATTATGACACCTTACCGGCCTGCATAGCGCCCGGGAAACCGACTCAGACCTTGGCAAGAGCAAGCCGTGAATGACGGAATGAGGTGAGGCCATGAATATCAACTCCAACCGTCGCCATTGGTGGAAGGTGATGTGCCTCACCGCACTGTTTCTATTCGTAGCAATAAGTGGCTTGCTGGCGTCACGATTTCTGGTGGATGAGCCGGTCCGCTATGCCGATGACGAGGATCACTTTAAGTACGGATCTCTGGGGGGCGAGCGCGAAGCGGGATTTCCCTATTGGATCTGGAAGGTTCTGCCCCGTGTGTGTGCCGCACAGTTACCGGATGGGCGACGCTTTCCGGGGCAGGAGTACAAGGCGCTGGGGTTTGTGTATGAGGAAAAGAAGCCGTTGCCCGTCGGCATGTCCATGCGACGACATGTGGGGCTCGATCGCGTCTTTCTGAACTGCGCAGCTTGTCACGCGAGTACGGTACGCGAAATACCGACCGGTCAGCCTCGGCTCTATACCGGCATGCCGGCCCACAGGCTCAACCTCATGGCCTTCGAGCGATTTCTCTTTGACTGCGCCAAAAGCGCCGCCTTCTCACCCGATCTGATTGTCCCCTCAATCCAGGAAGTAGGCGGCAACCTCGGTCTCTTTGATCAATTGGTCGTGTATCCCCTAGCCGTGCATCTCATGAGGTCGAGACTCGTCATGTTGGATCAACGGCTGTCGTTCATGCTCGACAAGGGACCGACGCGCGAATGGGGACCTGGCCGAGTCGATACCTTTGCCTTTGCGAAGGCGCTGCTGAACTTTCGAATGGACGACATCCCGCTTCGCGAACAGGTGGGCGTCGTCGATTTTCCCTCCATTTGGCTGCAGAAACCGCGGATCGGCATGCAGCTCCATTGGGACGGCAACAATACCAGCGTGGAAGAACGGAATCGAAGTGCGGCATTCGGGGCCGGCGCCACACCACCCACTCTCGATCGTGCGGCGATGAAACGAGTGGAACATTGGCTCCTGACCAGGGAACCGCCACCCTACCCCTTTCCTATCGATCGGCAGGTCGCGGCGAAAGGAGCGCCGATCTATCGGCGGTACTGCGCGGACTGTCATGGTGCGAGCGGCAGAGACTTTACCGGCGACACCGTCGGCAAAGTGGTGCCGATCTCGCACATCAAGACCGATCCCTACCGATTAGATTCTTACACGTACGAGCTGGCCGTGAATCAAAATCTTCTGTACGCGGGCAACGACAATCCCGACGAACGGTTCTCCCATTTCCGCAAAACGAACGGCTACGCCAATATGCCGTTGGACGGCATCTGGCTGCGGGCCCCCTACCTCCACAACGGGTCGGTGCCCACGCTGAGAGATCTTTTGGAGCCTCGCGGTAAGCGACCCACCAGATTCTATCGTGGATATGACGTGTACGATCAACAGCGGATGGGGTTCGTTTCAACCGTGAGCGAAGAAGAGGGGCGACGATTTTTTCTATTCGACACCACCGACGAAAAGGGACGGTCGCTGCCGGGCAATGGCCGTGATGGACATGAAGGCGCGCGGTACGGGACCGAGCTGCCAGAAGCGGACAAGGTCGCTCTGATCGAGTACCTGAAGACCTTCTGAGGAAAGGAGATCGGTCATGGCGAAGGATGTTGCCAGTATAGAGACGAATACTCTAGACCCTCTCGACTCCTTGAGCTTTTCTTCTGCGGTTGATCAGCTTCCTCCGCAGGGGAAAATGCCGGCACCCGGCAACATCTCGAAGAAGATAAGCAAGCTGAAGATCATTCTCCTTTTATTGCTCGTGCTCGGCCTGATCGGAGCCTACGTCGGTTGGTACAAATTCTTCCGCGACGAGGGGGTTCCTGAATGGATCACGAACGATCCGGATATGCGGTTTAAGTACGGGTCGATCGGCGCCGAACACGAAGTGGGCCTTCCCTATTGGATCTGGTACATCATCCCACGCGTTTTTCCAGACAAGTTTCCGGGGCCGGGCGGTTACGCATCGCTCGGCATCCAGTGGGAAGAGGGCCAGGAAATTCCGATCGGCTTCACCAAACGTGTCATCGGTTTCGCGCGTATCGGCAATACCTGCGCCTCCTGCCATGTCGCCGCCTGGCGAGCGAAGCCGAGCGACAAGCCTACCTTCGTCATTGCCGGACCGAATCATTCGCTCGATTTGGAGGCATTCTTTCGCCTGCTCGTCGATGTCGCGAAGGACCCCCGCTTCAATTCGGACGTCTTGATGAGTGAAATCCGATTGGTCGCGGACTTGAGCTGGACCGACAAACTGATCTATCGCTATCTGCTGATTCCCATCACGAAGAAGCGGCTGCTCGAGCGTGAGCAACAGTTTGCGTGGATCTATCGCAAGGATTTTCCGGAATGGGGGCGAGGCCGCGACGACGCGATGAACCTCACAAAATACTTCATGATCGAGGAACCGATGGACGATAGTGTCGGCCCCACCGACATGCCCTCCATCTGGAATTTGCAGAAGTACAAACCGGAGAAGGGCCACTTCATGAATCTGGCCGGTGACAGTCACGACGCCCGATCGGTCATCATGGACTCGGCCTTGGGGGTAATCGGAGCCAGGCCCAAGAGCAGAGAGGAATTCCTCGGTCACATCGATTGGTTTGAGGACTACCTTGGCAAGTATCCTCCACCCAAATTCCCTTTTCCGATTGATCAGATTAAAGCAGCGGCGGGTAAGGCGGTATTCGACCATGCCTGCGCCTCATGCCACGCCAGCGAGCGAACCGGAACGCGTGTGCCGATCGCCGAGGTGGGAACCGACCGAGAGCGGCTCGATACCTGGAGCAAAGACGCGGCGATTAAAGCAAACCAGGTCGTGCGTGGGTTTGGGCTGGAGCGCAAAGGACTCGTCGAAGAACCGCTGATCGGCTATGTCGCATCTTTTCTCGACGGCATTTGGCTCCGAGCTCCATACCTGCATCATGGGGCTGTTCCGACGCTGCGCGATCTGTTGGAGCCGGTCGACAAGCGACCCAAGATCTTCTTCCGCGGCTACAATGTCTACAATCCCGTCAAAGTTGGTTTCGTAACGAGCAAACAGGAGGCCAATACCATCGGGCTTACGGATGAACAGGAACGGGAAAGATTGCGCGAGGACGTGGAGCGAATCGGGACACGGTTCGATGTGAGTCAACGCGCCAGCAGCAATCAGGGCCACACGTTTGGCACCGACCTGCCGGACAAAGACAAGGATGCATTGGTAGAGTATTTGAAGACGCTGTAGCCATGTGAGAAACCAACACCAGAAGAGTTTGCACTTGATCAGAATTCTGGTATGACGTATGCTCATACCATAGGGGTGAAATGGCCAAGTCAAAAGTCGCGATCTCCCTTGATGAATCCACATTGGGCCGCATCGATAAACTCGTCGAGAAAGCTGCCTTTACCAGCCGCAGTCAGGCAATTCAGGAAGCCGTAGAAGAAAAGCTGGCGCGACTCAACCGAAGCCGCTTGGCCAGGGAATGCGCAAAGCTTGATCCGGCTTTTGAGAAGGCACTTGCCGAAGAGGGATTGTCTAAGGATGCCGCCGAATGGCCAGAATATTGAGGGGGGAGATTCGTTGGGCAGAGCTGAATCCAGTCCGTGGTAATGAGCAGGCGGGGCTGCGCCCTGTTCTTATCCTCAGTCACGACGTATTCAATGAGCGTTCCGGAACCGTGATCGCCGTCGCGCTCACAAGCCAACCACAACGAGCAGAATTTCCGCTCACTCTCGAACTACAATCAAAAGACCTCCCGAAAAAATCATGGGTCAAGATTAGCCAAATCCGCACATTGGCCGCCGAACGAATCGGTCAGCGGCTTGGGAAGGCGAGCCCTGAAGAGCTAGCACAAGTCATCGACGGGCTTACTGAAATCATCGGCCCCTAACACACATTCTTCACAAACGTTCGTTAATGAAACCACCAAGCCTAACAGTCCAAAGTCTTCTTCCGCGGGTACGGCGTCTATAACCCAGTCAAAGTAGGCTTCGTGACGACCAAGCAGGAGGCCGATACGATTGGACTGACAGATGAACGCGAACGTGAGAAATTGCGTGAGGTTCGACGTCAGCCAACGCGCCAACAGCACAACCAGGGTCACACGTTCGGGACCGACCTACCGGACAAAGACAAGGATGCATTGGTAGAGTACCTGAAGACGCTGTGAGGGCATCCGAGCCGGCATGTCTTGGTTAGGCCATTATGCCATAAGGAGTAAGAGAGTCGCGTCACCTTTTCATTTCCAAACTGAAGCCAAATAAAACGGATTATCGGCTGGCGAATACCGGTCCTTGTTCTCCGGCCTGATTGACATGTACCGCCTCGACAATACAGTCACCCGGTATCGACCCGCTTGAGAAAGCTTCTTCGTCCCGGCACGTTTTGGCGATGTATCCAAACGGTGTTAGATCCCAGCCGTGCTGGCGATAGTCCTCAGTGTGACCTTCTAGCGCTGCCTTGAGTTTGCCCTGTACCTGACGGAAAGCGATGTAGTACCCCAGCCGCAATGGTTCTTCTTCGACGGTCCCGTCACTCTTCACTCCCACGGCAACAGCCGATCCCATCGGAGTGACCGCCATCATCCAAAACGATTCAAGCGCGTGAACTAGTTGGCCGAGGGCGCTCTCATTGATGTCAGCCCGTGACAATAGACTCCGTTCATCTTCACCAATATAGGCCATCCAGTCGACGCTTTCAGGAGTCCGACGTAGGCCGCCATACCTAACTGCGTTTCGCATGGCCTCTTCGTTGCAGCGTTCGAGAAATCGACCGGCCTTGAGGGGGCGAAGCACCTTTACGACCTCACGCAATGTCTCGAGATCACTTTCACTGAACATTGGTTCGCAGTGGCTCACCATGGTCGCGTACGCGTCGAAAACCTCGCCCTGCTTACGCAGACGTGCCACGTCGATCTTGAAGACGACTCCTTCCTGCTTCCCATTGTGCGTGGCATAGTCGGCCGCAATGCGGAACGACTTTGTTAAAGATATGGTCGGTTGATTTATGTAACCCTGTTGCAGGATCTGGTCCTGTACGGTTCCAGTGAAGCTCCCAGATGCTCGAGCTGGAAAACCGCGTTCCATGAAAAGGGCGGCGAGTTCCTGTAGATTTCCACAATTCCAGTATGGTTCGTTCTTTTTCCTACCCTCGCCACGGTAAAGGACTGCATTTCCAGCATTCGGAAAACCCGTGAAAGAGCCGAAGAACTCTTGCGGGAAAATACGGACACATGAGGCCAGAAAGAGCTTTTTCGACCGTTGCCCATCATAGAAAGCTGAGTAAATTCCCTCTACCTTGGGCTGCAAGGCAACAGAGTCGGGGAGAATTGGATCTCCATCGAGTTCATCGCGCCTTAACAGTTTCTCCAAACTGGTCGGCGTGTTAACACTGCTCCTGGCAATGCATACACCATGAAAGCCCATCTTCCTAGCGAGCGATCTCAAATAAGACAATACCGACAATTGACTGTCGAGATTGTCATCCTTGAACCAGAACGCCTCAACGGCCATAACAATCCCGTTTGGCATCCATGATTGATAGAAAGTGACAAATCCGAACGCAGTCTGGCTCTCAAGCCGGTCAGATGTTATACGCGGCCCTGCCGTGATAAATTTATATGTTCCGTTCTCCAGGTAATGGGGAATAGAGTTGCGGTAAATTGCGTTATCACGCAATTGTGGAAGGCGTTGCCCAAGCTCCGTAAGGATCCAGAGTATCTCACTGAATTCATCAGTTGTTCGAACAACTTCAATAGCCATATACTTTCCATTCTTTGTCTCGTCCTAACAATGTTTAGGCCGAGCCGTGCAAGAACCGGATTTGCCAGTTACCGCCAGTGTAATCCCCCATCGAATTCTCCGAGAACAATACCCATCTCATTTTCGATTCAATGAGTTCATCGCTTATCCATTGGACCGAAGACATTCTCTGGCTCTCTGGGAAGACTTACTGGATCAGCCTACCCACCTCCGTTGCCTCAATTCTCTCTCTCGGCTTGCTCGCCTTGAAGAAACTTTGCCACATAGGACGAATCCTTCAGATATTCGCACAAGCGGTTTCGAGCCGATCGGTCACCAGGCCGTTTAGCCATTGGGCGAGGCCAGTCTGAATCCAACGTCGCCAAGCGGGTCATCAACCCATCCGTGCTACCAGTTCACCGGCTTCAAATCCGGCCCGACGATGTGGCCGTGCTGCGCCGGGCCTTCGTGGTTCACGTCGTGTGTAAAATGTCCTCCGTACCAGATCACGACATCATGATCGTTGATCGCCTCGCCATTGACCCAGCGGTCGATATCGGCCTCATACGGCGGCCCCACTGCGACCACGCCGTCGTCGATCTCATTGCCGCGATAACGCAGGACCCAGACATCACCCCGGCCGAACGGTGAGTCGGACATGGCGGTGGCCACACCGTCATCGGCATTCGGCACGATCTCATAGCCCTCGCCCGTGAGGGTGTTCTCCACACGCCATTTACGCTTGCGGGCGAAATCTCTCGGGCGGCGGATTTCAAAGCGTTTATCGTGCCACTTGCCGGCGCCGATGAGCGGCGGATCGTTGAACTCGCGCACGCGATTATTGCCGGCGGTGCGAATGTCGAAGTCGAATCGCCAGTAGACATGATGGTGGTGGACGTTGCACACGCACGGGCTCTCGACGGCGGCGAACGCAAACCGTGGGCGGATCATGCCGTTGGCGTGCAGCCGCCACTGGCTGATATAGCGGTACCAGCCGGCCTCTATTTCGCTCACAAACACGACCTCGTTGAACAAGACATAGATGCCGACACCAAGGAAGTTACCGGTATCCGATCCGGTATCAATGATCGTCATAGCCGGCGCTTGGCAGAAACGGAAGCCCGGCGCGACATCCGTGCCGGTCGCTTGGATCATACCCTCCTGGTACTGCCAGTCGCGATAGGGCCCACAGGCATTGCCATCGTACTTGACGTTCAAAATCGGCACGTGCGCACGATACAGAACCCGTTTGCCTTTGTAATCGACATAGCGCAGCTCGATACCGGAGCCGTTGGTGCCGCTCGAAGCAGCCGGCCGCACCGCAAGAAAACGCCAGAGCGTCTGCCCTCCTTGCGTCACCGTCACCCATACCTGCCCGGCAGTCCCTTTCGAGGCCGTGGTCTGACCGGCGCCGTGCGGTACGCCGCACAAATCCCGGTTGCGCGGATGGGCGTTGGGCGGCAGGTGCTCTTCGAAGCGGATGATCCGCTTACGCGCGAGGTCAACGGCAACGATCTCATGTTGCGCGTCGCCGCCGCGAGGCAATAGCCCGACCGCGATGCGGCGTTCGATGCGGCCATCCGGCAATTCGTTCAACGCGAGCGATGGGATAGGTTGGTAGGTCTCGATCTGTTGCGAGTCGAACCTCGCGGCAAACATCGCATCGCCACGGAGCATCTTCACGGCTGCGGCGAATTCTTCATTTGACGGGTGCGGTGGCAGCGCCGATTCGGTGATGTCCACGCGCCGCACATCACGCAGGTCGCCGTCGACGAGGATCGTGCGGTGGTTTGTATCGTCATAGAGGGTAGCGCGAAAGCGGCTCGGCGGCCGCGGCTTTCTTTCCTTGGCTCCGTCATCATGGAGCGTCTCGACGTACAGCAGCCGAGCCTTACCGCGGCCGATGTACTTGCGCACGCTCTCCAGTGTCAGCACGCGTTCGCCGATCGCTTGTAGCTCTTCACGCGTCGGGCCGAACGGCTTGACCGTCACCTTGAGACCAGTGTCGGACTTCTCTTTCTTAGGCATCGGTGATCTCCCTTCTCGGTACATCACGCCCAAGGTCGAAGTAAACAGTGCTGAGCGGCTCTATCATTGCGAAGGGCACATGTGGGCTCCTCAGTTCGTCAGCTTCTATATCCAGGCGACTGATCCTCCCACCGCTCAGCAGTCCCTCATACCTCTTGCGAGACAGCCCCTTATCACCACAGTTTTCGCCAACAGATCCGTATAGAGAAGTTTGAGCAAATCGTTCTCGGACTGCAATTCACTGAGGCGTTTCGCGTCGGATACCTTCACGCTCTCCGTCTCGATGCATTTCGAGCTGCGCATAATGGACCTCCTGGCTAGACGTGATTCGTGTACAATAAATTTCTCAAGAACAGAGACATACAAGGATTGAGCAAACTCGATACCAGATAAAGATACAGAGGCCGTGATACACCAAACCACTGTAAGCGCAGGCCGTTACAGCACTCAATAGAAGACGGAGGTATGGAATGGATCGATGGATGAATCAGCTGCGGTATCGGGTTAGATACTAGGTGAATCAGAAACGATACAGGCGAGTACGGGATATTTTGAAAAAAGTCCCTACTACTACATGAGAATGACACGCCAAAATAATCACCGCAATCGCACCACCGTCATCCCATCCCCTCCCTCGGCCCGGTCACCAGCGCGAAATTCCGCCACATAGGGCGAATCTTTGAGATATCCTCGCAAGGCCGATTTGAGACGGCCGGTTCCATGCCCATGGATGATACGAAGGTACGGTGCGCCTTGAAGAGCCGCCCGATCGAGCGCCGCGACGACCTGATCGAGCGCTTCGTCTACAGTCTGACCTCGCACATCCACCACTGTCTGCTCATCGAGCCCTAACCCATTGCTCGGCGAAACTCGTCGTTGAATTGCAGACGCTGAAGCCGGTGCCGCTATTTCTGTACTCGCTTCATGCGCGAGACCGATGAGGTTCGAAACTGTAGCTGAAATTTCACCATCCCCAACCTTGACCCGCACGCGTTTCTTCCCCTGTGGCGTTTCCAATAAATTCCCCGTCATGCCCAAGCCGGTTATTTCCACCTGGTCGCCGATACCAAGTTGTTCAAGTGGAATCGGTTTGCTTGACGGCTCAAACTCCTGTCTGACTTTTGTCTCCAACTCATGCAACCGCTGTTTCGTCTCCTTGGCTTTGATCAGCTTCTGTTCGCGTTTGAAGGAGTCGACAGTGGCCTGAACCTCCGCTCGAGCCCGTTGAAATTGCTCGCCGAGTTTCTTCTTGAGCCCCCGCCGAGTTTCCTGCTCAGTTTCTTGCAGTTGAGCTCGAAGCACGTGGGCGTCCCGAGCGGCTTGTTCGGCTTCTTGCCTGGCTTGCTGGGCCTTCTCGCTATCTTCAACCAATTGGCATTGCCTCCGCTGCAAATCCACCATTAGCTCGTCGAGCCGCCGGTCTTCGTGCAGTAACCGCTTCCGTGCATCATTCAAAATGCTGTGATCCATGCCCAGACGGCCGGCGATCTCCAAGGCCGATGAACCGCCGGGAATACCCATGAACAATCGGTAGGTCGGCGCCAACCGAGCCACATCGAACTCCACGCTGGCATTCACAAAACCGGGTGTCGTTTGCGCCAGTTTCTTAAGCGCTCCGTAATGCGTGGTCGCCACGACTTTCATGTTCAACTGGGCGAGACGGCAGAGAAGCGACTCTGCCAGCGCCGCCCCTTCTTGCGGATCAGTTGAGGTCACCGGTTCATCGAGGAGCACGAGTGCGTTCGGCGATGAACATGCGAGCGACCTCGGCATGGAGCTGCTCTCGGAAAGGAGTCGGATCATGTACATCATATGAGCGGAAAAGCTGGACAGATCGCGGCTCAAGTCCTGTGCATCACCGATGTCGGCATAGAGATCGGTAAAGATGGCCATCTCGGACTGAGGAGCACAGGGAAGATGCAGTCCAGCCCGCACCATGAGAGCGAACAACCCGACGATTTTGAGCGTGACGGTCTTTCCCCCCGTATTCGGCCCGGAAATCACGAGGACGCGGACTGTTTCATCCAACTGAATGTCATTTGCCACAACTTGATCTTTCGCGACGAGCAACAGCGGATGCCGCGCCTGCTTGAGCAGAATGCGGCCATCGCTGTTCAATGCGACAGGGTTGCACTTCAGTCGGCGACTCATCTCAGCTCTTGCTTTAATCACATCACATTCGGCCAACACCTCGATCCCTTGTTCAATCTTATCCGCGTCGGAGGCCACCAGCGCGGTCAGTTCCCGTAAGATGCGCTGCACCTCGCGTTCAATCTCCAAATCCGCCACCTTGATGGAATTGTTCAGCTCGACCAACTCCCGCGGCTCCAGAAAGACGGTCGCCCCGCTGGCCGACACATCATGGACGATCCCGGGAACTCTCCCCCGCATGTCCGCCTTCACCGGCACAACATAGCGTCCCTCTCGCTGGGCGAAATAGAACTCTTGAAGCACCTCCTCATAGCGCTTGGAATGGAGGATCTGCTCCAGATGCTGCCGCATCTCCTGCTTCAGCCCCTGAGCTTGGTGAGTCAGGCGTCGCAGCTCCGGTGAAGCCGTATCTTTTATGGAACCGTCGGATTGGATCGCGCCTTCGATAGCTCTCAGAAGTCCGCGCAAACTTGTTGTATCATGAAGCGGAGCCAAGACCCGAACCAGTGCCTGAATCTCGACTGTATGAGACTCGGCATATCGCCCTACTTCCGCCATGAGAGCCAACACAACCGCACAGTCTCGTAACTCACCGGCCTCAAGCATTCCTCCCTTCCTGGATCGAGTCAGTTGTTCACGAATATCGGGAAAGGCGAGCGCCGGCATCGGATTACTTCCCTCCAGCAAACTCACCATCTCGGTCGTCTCTTGTTGACGCAGGCAGGCATTCGCGAGGTCGTTCGACATGGCAAGCGACCGGCATTGAGCAATTCCCATCGACGATTGTGCATGTCTTGCGAGAATTTCCAATAACCGGGGCCACTCCAACGCCTGTGCCGCATGTTCAGATAATGAGTCGCTCACATGAGCCTCCTCTCCCCTCCCTACTCCATTTTGGACTCCAGCGCGCATTATTTACGACGATTCGTCGCGAAATCGCGCAGTCGCCAGGCGAGGTCCGCGGCTCGACGAATAAGTCGAGCCACGCCTGCGGACGCCGGCGAGATGGTGAGCCGGCGGTGTCTTAGCGCGCGGACGACGGAGCCAGACCCAAACAGTATGTCTCCCATCGCACCCACCCACCCCGGCGCACCAGGATGCGCCTTTCCCGAAACCGAGCGGCGAGCCCGCCTGCCTGGACGCTCTCGAATCGCGTCCAGGGCTATCTATCGTAGCGGCGAATCCGCGATTACAGCAGAAGCGTTCGTGAATAATGCGCGCTAACCAAGTGTCTTGACAAGAAGGAGAGGGCGTCGATACTATCGCTTTTCGTGCTGTGCCGTCCGGCGGTATTCAACCAATATATTTGCATGTAGAGGATGACGCTATGGCCATTCGTGTTGGGATCAACGGATTCGGACGTATAGGACGCAACGTGCTGCGCGCTTCGATGGGTGACAAAGATCTTCAGATCGTCGCCATCAACGATCTCACGGATGCCAAGACCCTCGCCTACCTGCTCAAGTATGACTCGGTACACGGGACCCTTTCAGCCAGTGTTGAAGCCAAGGAAGACCAGATCCTCGTGGATGGGAGCCCCATCAAAGTGCTCGCGATCAAAGATCCGAAGGAACTGCCTTGGAAAGCGCTGAACGTCGATGTGGTGATCGAATCGACGGGCCGATTTACCGATCGGGAGGCAGCAGGCAAACACCTGTCTGCCGGCGCCAAGCATGTGATTATTTCCGCCCCGGCAAAAGATCCCGATGTGACCATTGTGCTGGGTGTGAACGACGAAAAATTCGACCCGAAATCCCACCATATTGTGTCCAACGCATCTTGCACGACAAACTGTCTGGCGCCGGTGGCCAAGGTCCTGTTGGAATCGTTCGGGATCAAGCACGGGATCATGACGACCATCCATTCCTATACCAACGATCAGC
Source organism: Nitrospira sp. (assembly GCA_030123625.1). Taxonomy (NCBI): domain Bacteria; kingdom Pseudomonadati; phylum Nitrospirota; class Nitrospiria; order Nitrospirales; family Nitrospiraceae; genus Nitrospira; species Nitrospira sp. The sequence goes on along the minus strand of CP126121.1, from coordinate 3,459,710 downwards.
AATTGCTGGACCTTCCACACAAAGACCTTCGACGTGCCCGTGCAGCCGGTATGTCGATGATTCCCACCAGCACCGGCGCAGCCAAAGCGCTGCATCTCGTCATTCCTCAACTCAAGGGCAAGCTGGACGGTCTCGCCATTCGGGTGCCGACGCCGAACGTGTCGCTGGTCGATCTCACCGTCGAAACCGAGAAGGATTGTGACGTGGCGTCCGTCAACGCCGCCTTCAAGAAGGCCGCGGATGGCCCCCTGAAGGGCATTCTTAAGTACTCCGAAGACCCCATCGTCTCGATCGATCAAAAAGGGGACGCTCACTCGGCCACCGTCGATGCGCCGTTGACCAACGTCGTGGATAAGCGTCTCGTCAAGGTCACGGCTTGGTACGACAATGAATGGGGCTATTCATGCCGAGTCCGCGACCTCGTCAAGGTTCTGGCCGGAAAATCTGCTCCTCACTGATGACCGCGTTGGAGATGATCGGACAGGCTTCAGACTCACTCTTCTCACTCACTTCATTTCACAGTTCAATAGAATACTGGAGGAGCGCCCCATGAATTTGCGCAAGAAAACGATCGACGATGTGCAACTTCGTGGCAAGCGGGTCATCATCCGCGCCGATTTCAACGTCCCGCTCGATGAATCGCTTCAAATTACCGATGACACCCGTATTCGCTCAACGCTGCCGACGATCAATCGCGTCGTCGACGAAGGAGCGAAAGTCATTCTTTGCTCTCACCTCGGCCGGCCCAAGGGAACCTTCGACCCCAAATACAGCCTCGCGCCTGTTGCAAAACGACTGGGACGACTGCTCGGGAAAGACGTGGTCTTCGCTCCGGACTGCATAGGGCCGGCCGTCGAAAAACTGGTCGCCAAGATGAAGGACGGCGATGTCCTCTTGCTGGAAAACCTTCGTTTCCATGCCGGCGAGGAAAAAAATGACGACGCCTTCGCCAAGGCGCTCGCCTCGCTGGGCGATGTCTTCATCAATGATGCCTTCGGGGCGGCCCACCGGGCCCATGCTTCGACCGTCGGCATCACCCAATACATAAAAGATGCGGCGGCAGGCGCGCTGCTCAAGAAAGAAATCGAATACCTCGAAGGGGCCGTCGCCAATCCCGTGCGGCCGTTTGCCGCTGTCCTAGGGGGAGCGAAGGTTTCCGGGAAAATCGGCGTCATCGAAAACCTGGGGAAGAAGGTCGATAAAGTCATCATCGGCGGGGGCATGGCGTTTACGTTCTTGAAGGCGAAAGGCATGGAGATCGGCAATTCTCTCTGCGAAATGGATATGCTGGATTTTGCCCGAGGGATCGAAGATCATGCCCTCTCACGAGGGGTCAAATTTTACCTGCCCGTCGATTGTGTCGTCGCAGCCAGCCGAGAGGTGGGGGCTGAAACCAAGATTGTTCCGGTACAGGAGATTCCTAAGGGATGGTATGCCCTCGATATTGGACCGGCCTCCGTCAAGCTGTTCAATGAGGCGGTCCAAAATGCAAAAACCATCCTGTGGAACGGACCGATGGGCGTGTTTGAAATCGATGCCTACGCCAGAGGCACCTTGGCCATGGCCCATGCAATCGCCGATGCGTACGCGCTCACGATCGTGGGCGGCGGTGAGACGTCACTGGCCGTTCATCGGGCCGGTGAATCTGAGAACATATCGTTTATCTCGACCGGAGGCGGCGCCGCCCTTGAATTACTGGAAGGCAAAACACTTCCTGGTCTAGCAGCGCTGCCTGACCGCACCAACTGATCAAATTCCTCAACGAAACCTGAACCGGAAAGCAGAAGCCCGTGCGTACACTCCTGATCGTCGGCAATTGGAAGATGAACAAGACGGCGTCTGAAGCGGCGACCTTCGTTCGTGAGCTGAATCAACGCCTGCCTGGTACCTCCACAGGCGTTGAATTTGTCATAGCTCCCCCTTTTACCGCCCTGGAATCTGTCCGCCACGTACTGGGCTCCCGGTCACCGATTCAGCTGGGAGCGCAGAACATGTTCTGGGAGGATCAGGGTGCCTATACAGGAGAAATTTCTGCACCGATGCTGAAAGACCTCGGTTGTCGCTATGTGATTCTGGGCCATTCGGAACGGCGAACCCTCTTCGGCGAACAGAATGCCGGCATCCGGAAAAAAATCCAAGCAGCGCTCAAACACGGCCTCCGTCCGATTCTCTGCATCGGTGAGTCGCTCGCTCAGCGCAACAACGGTTCGACCGACGACGTGCTCACGCAACAACTGCACGAGAGCTTGTCCGGTTTGACCGGTGAAGCACTGGCTGGAGTCACCGTCGCCTATGAACCGATATGGGCCATCGGCACGGGTAAGTCGGCGACGACCGAGCAAGCCGTCGCCGCCCACCGGACTATTCGGCGAGTCCTTGCCTCCACAGCTTCTCCCGCGATTGCCGACTGCACGAAGATTCTCTATGGAGGGAGCGTCACGCCCCAGAACATAGAATCGCTACTTGCCTCGGACCAGGTTGACGGGGCACTCATCGGCGGCGCTTGTCTCCATGTCGAATCCTTTGCTACAATTGCAAAGGTCGCTTCCGCTGCCCGATCAATCGGAGTCTAAAAATTTCATGCTGTATACCTTGATTGTTATTGTCCATGTCTTTATTTGCTTTCTGATGATCGGGGCAATTCTTCTCCAGTCTGGGAAGGGGGCGGAGATCGGCGCCGCTTTCGGCGGATCCAGTCAGACGGTGTTCGGCAGCCGTGGCCCCGCGAATTTTTTGAGCAAGCTGACGGTCGTTGTGGCGGCCGTGTTCATGGTGACATCGCTCAGTCTGGCCATTTTAGCCAAACAACGAAACTTCTCTTCGACCGTCATCGATATGCAGCCCAAGAGCGAACCGACAGCTCCCTCGGCTGCCCCACCCGCTCAGTCTTCAGGGGATTCGCATCCTTCGGGAGAGACTCCCGCAACTGACCACTGACCGTTTTTCGTCAGGTCACCAGCCGCCCCTTCAACCGAGAGAGTACATCCAAGGCTTGTGTTTCGTTGAATTGACGAAAGATCCTGCCTATACTGCCGTTCATGAATCCTGACGCCGAGCGATGGCGAGAACTCGCTGCGTATGACCTCGGAACAGCCGATGCGATGCTGGCCGCTGGTCGCTACCTATATGTGTTGTTTTGCTGTCAACAGGCAGCAGAGAAACATCTGAAAGGGCTTATCGTCGAGCGCTGCAGTACGTTCCCGCCGCACGCACGATCTGGTCAAGTTGGCTCATGTGGCCAAGGTCACTCCGGACGATAGCCAAGACCTGTTTCTCAGAACATTAACGAAATATTATGTCGGTACGCGATATCCAGAAGAAGTACGCACACTGTCGGATGAAGCAACAAGGGAATTGGCAACACGTTTATTGACACAGACAAAGGACCTCCTCCGATGGCTCGAAGCCTTGCCGAGATAGAGACAATCGCAAGCCGAACCCTATCGCTCTTACGAGAGCGAATCCCGGTGACACAGGCCTACCTCTTCGGATCCCAGGTTGAGGGCGTTCCCGATGAGAACAGCGACATTGATATTGCAGCCTTTAGCCCAGCCGCAGATGTAATGGATGCCACCAAGAGGATAGAGTTAATTGTAGACGTGGAACGGCAAATAGGTGCATCGGTCGAACTGCATTTATACGGAGCCAATCAATTCGCCGAAGCTCGGCCTACCAATTTTTTTGGATATCTGCTCACCCACGGTAAGCCAATCCATTAGTTCGCCTGGTTCCCGTTGCGTCAACTCCACGCCTTCCTTACCGAAGCAAGAAACTCTTCTACCGAGAAGCCGGAATAGGCTGGTCATGTGCCAAGAGCGAAGCGATATGTTGCTGTATCGCCTCTCGGATGTTTCGTTTTGCTTCTTCAATAGTCTTTCCGTTGCTAAAGCACCCAGGTAGGGTTGGACTATAGACGGAATAGCCTTCATCCTCCTGCTCTTTCTCGACTACGATTTCAAAGGTATAGAACTTCATTAGCGGCATCCTCGGGACGCATTAGAGCAAAGATACCGTCATGAATCCCCGTTCTCTTCTGCATCTTGTCCCATACGATATTTGATGTCGTAGTTGGTGATGGGTTTGATCGATTTTTCGGTAGCCTGATGCGCGTCGAAGCTCCTCTGCACGATCATCTGTAATGCCGCCTTATCCACTGAGCGTTGATTGCTCATGTCACCATCGCTTAGCCTTCACGGCTTACTTTTCACATATTCTTCCAATCGGCGTCCGACGCCGACAATTGTCAGCCCCACCACTTCCTTAGCCTGTTCATCGTATCGAACGACGACCCCTTCCCCGATATCAAGGCCAACAGCGGCTTTCGGCGTGCACTTCGTCTCCGTAGTGGTTGATGACTTTAATATCAAGGTAAGCTGTTCATTGTCTACCCGTGAAAGAAGCTTAACGCGAACCTGACTCTCGTGCCTTGCCTTATGAACCAAACAGACTCTCTAGATCGCTACCTGACTGCATCTTCCGAGCCTTAGCCCGAGTTAGCATTTCATTCATATCTGCCATTTGCCAAGTTTTATCTTTCTTTCTGGCAATGATGAGCTGCCCGAACTCCATGCCGCGTTTATCGGCAAATTCAGCGAGCCCTTTGGCTTTGGCCCAGGTATCGGTATGGCTATCGTCGTGCGGTTCCAGCACATCAGCAATCAACCCTTTACCACTCTTTCGAATAATGATGAAATCCGGGTAGAAAGGCTTTTTACCTGCCAACTCATATGGGATGCAGAGCGCCCATTCTCGTCGTGGCAGATTCCGCAGCCAAGCGACAAAGCCCTCTTTCTTCATTTCTAATTCCAGTAGCTCCTTTTCCCATCCATTCAGCTTCGCGCTAAACCCGCCACTTGCCGTACAGTAGAGATGTTTCTCCCAAACATCTTCTTCCTTTTTCTCTACAATCTGTTTTGGCAATTCCCACGCTTGGAGTGCCGCCTCACCGGCTGCTTGGATGAGCGAATGAAACCGCTTCTGGGTTGAAGCGGGCAATTCCTGAATGGCAGCTTTGTGCTTATCCCACATCGCATCGAACAATTGTTTGCTGAGGCGCTCCATAACAGGGAGGGTTTCAGGCTGGTTAAGAACGGTAAACAACTCCAGCTTCGCTTGGTTCGGGTACCGTCTATCGTGGTAGCGCTTCCAATAGGTTCGATGCAGACCTTCTCCAGATGCCAATATACGGCCCGCTTCGTCAAACAACTGGTCAATGTTCTCCTCAACTAACGACACTCGGCTTGATGTCTTCCCCGCAACCTGCATTCCACCTGTTGCAATTTTGGAGACATCCACTTCGATCTCTCCCCCTTCGCGAATGAGGATGTCCCAATCGTCCCGCTCGGCAGCACATTTGTCGCGCAGTTCCTTAAGCTTCTTGACCAACTCATCACGAACCTGCTCATCGGCGTCAACATCGATTCCCTCATGAACCAGCAGCCCAGCTAGACGCAAAGCCCGTTTCACCTCGCTCATTCGTGGAACACGATCCACGGAGTAGGTCGGCAACTTTCCTAGAAGAGCGAAAACCTTTTCCATTGCTGAGTTTCGGCCATACATTTCTACGGATGTCTCAATGCGCGTGGGCACGCCATCCTGCGCATCAGGATTTCGCAATCTCTCCAACACGGCTTCCAGCGCTTCCGCGTCATAATGCGGCAAGTAGAGTTCGACTGTGTCGAGCACTTCGTTCGTGCCAATCCGTCGAGCTAATGGAGTTCGAATCATCCGCCCCACGAGTTGTGCGATGCTGGTTTGGTCTTGCGCATGACGGAAGCTCATCATGACTTCTGCGCGCGGGCAGTCCCACCCTGTGGACAACGCTGTTTTGAAGATAACGACTTTGACATCCTGACTTTCTTGGATTCGCGAGGCCTCGAGCTTTTGAATAATTCGCCCACCCGCCTCAAGATCTGTCTGATCTTGGAGGCAATGAACGATCTCATTGCTCCCTAGCGGTCCGCTGTGACGTTCTATGACGCGTATCACATCGTCAAGAGGCGTACGCGTTACCGAATTTCCACTTCCATCCTCAATCTGTACTACGAGAATGGGACGGACAATTTCCTTTTCCTTCTCCTGCTTACAATAGTCTTCCCAAAGTTTGGTAAAGTTCTTCCAGCTCACCATGGCACTTTCAAGAAGAGTGAGATCGCCGGCAACAGCAGCTTTTGGATGGCGAACAACAATCCAATCCTTGAGCAAGCCACTCGACCGCACGTCATCGGGAGAAATATCGATGGGACGTTGTATACGGTTGGTATTGCCCGACAACGTGGTAAATCGTTGGGGCGTGGCGCTCATACCAAGAACGAGCGGGACGGGCACCAACCCGTCGGTTTCTGAACCCACAATGAACTTCTGCATGATCGTGGTTCGATTTCTATCATTAGCAGTCGCCCCTCGGTGTGCTTCGTCAATGATCAGGACGAAATCTTGGGGAGCACGCACAATGGTATTGGTGATGGTTTGCCAAAACGTAAACTTTCGTCGATCCCCGGGCTCCTTCGTAAGAAGCTTGTCCTTACCGAGGAGTTGTGTGTTGATGAAATACAAATATCCTGGTTGTAAGTAGTCATCATCGAATACATCGCTCTCGATTCGGACCATCTTGTAATAAGGTAAAAAATCGCATGCACCGAGAAGCTTGTTACCGCTTTGCACATTCAACTCTGGAGAATCGGAGAGCCAGAGAAACGTGGTTTGGGGTCTGGCTGGGATGCCGTCGCCTCCACCAAACGTGAGATCGATCACCTGGGCCAGCGTAATCGTTTTTCCTGAACCTGTGGGAGCGCTCAGGACAACGGCCTGAAGCTTACCCTTGGCAATAGAAGCCCGAGCCTCATCAAGATCACAGATGATTTCACGCGCAGCGTTCTCTTGAAACGGTTTCAGCTCCAGTTTCATGCCGCCTCGATCTGACGAAGTGCTTCAGGTGTATTGAGCCGGAAATTTTCGAGATAGCTCTTGTAGAGCTGGATGCATTCCACTTTTCTGCCCAGAGCACGGCGCATGAGGGTAAAGTTCTCTTCGGAGTCCGTGACCAAGAATATCCAGCCAATGTCTTTGCGCTCAGAGAGCCTTTCACGAAAGGCACGAAATTCTTTTTCTAGGATTAGCACAGCAAACGGTGAGTGCTTGGGATAAACCAAGGTTGCGAACCTTTGGAATCTTCCTGTGCCCCTTGACATCCTGCCATCATCCATAAGATTGGCAAGATGGCCTGGAAAGCATCGCCGCGGGCGACTTCTGCAGGGTCCAGAAAGTCGAGATGGAAGTACTCTATACTTTCCTCGAAACCATCTTTTAACTCACGACCGTTTAAATAGGTGCCTGGCAAATTCGTTCCGCTGTCACGCTTTCCCGCAACGATATATTTACACCGAGGCCACGTGACGCTATCTGCAATGCCATGCCTTTCATAATCCTCGTCACCAGAGAAAAGCCCTTTCGCGTTCAGTTCTCCACTGAGCTTTTCATTAACTTCATTATTAGTTACGAGAATACATCTCCTCTCCCCTTCATCCTCTGCATTTAACAAAGCAGTGGCATGAAATGTTGTTCCAGATCCGGCAAAGAAGTCTAAAACTAATGCTGTTTTACGGCTTATCATTATGGGCATGAGTGCCTCACAAACAGCATACACAGACTTCGGGTATGAAAATCCTGATGGACCTCCAAGTATATCGGTCAATAGCTCACTTCCGTAGGTACTTGCGTCGAGAGGAGGCTTGCTCCAGACCGTCTTCCATCGCTTCGACTGTTTTTCCTTGAGTGTATAGTAAATCTGAATTCCATAATTCTGCCGTGCTGCGAAAACTTTTCCAGCTTCAAATTCCTTCTTCGCACGGCCAGACCCGTAGTGCCAATTGCGTTCAACTCCTTGCTTATCAAGCGGCCAGATGGGAATCGAAGAACCCACTTTCGTCCCATGACGTTTCCCCTGCTTAGGTAATGGTTCACCAAATCCCGTTATCTCAAGCGTCCGTTCATTGACGTAGATTGGATAGAACTGACCAGGCCTTGCAGCCCGCAAGGAATTGTTCCCAGTCCGTCGTAGGTTTCTGGTTTCTCCACCAATGGTCGATGCAAGCGGTTCTTCGCCGATAATGTTTTCGCCTTTCGGAACTACGAATAAGGCATACTCATGACTACGAGCAAATTCCTCTCCTTGTCTGCCACGTTTATTATGTTCAATCACTATCGTAAAAAGCTTGAACCCCTGAAATAATTCCTCAATCAAACACAACAGGTGGCTAAGTTCGTGGTCATCTATTGTGACAATTAAAACCCCATCTGGTCTCAACAATCTTCTTGCTAGCGTAAGCCGTTTCTTGACCATAGAAAGCCACTTTGAATGGCGAAAGGCGTCGTTTTTGTCCACATAATCGTTGTTGTATTTCCAGTCGCGGGCACCGGTGTTGTACGGCGGATCGATGTAGATCACATCCACCTTGCCCTCATAGCAATAGAGCAAGAGTTGGAGGGCGTGGAAGTTATCGGCATTGATCAATACATGCCAAGGTTTGTCGGGTCCGCCTCGTTCGACGCGATCCACCGGCACAAGAGCTGGATAGATGGGGTCTCCAAAATTACGAACCATGACCAGGTCCGCAACTGGAAACTCTCGGTTCGCATCTTTAGCCTCAGAATAGCCCTGCACCGCACGATCGCATGTAGCGATCTCTTTCCTAATACTTGTTACCCGCCACAGCTGATTCCCTGACTCTTTCTTCAGCGCTACAAGGTCGCCGGCCCTCACCGGCACTAGAGGCAGGCGGACCGTCTCCGGCAAATGCTCCTCAAATACCAGCCCAAACTTCTTCGACTTCTTTAACGCCTTCACTTCAGAGGCAATGCCTTTACGCAGGCGTTCAACTGGGATTTGGGCTATCAAGTCTTCTATCTTGGCCATGAGTCCCTAGGCAGGTACAAAACTGACGACTAGAACATTGCTCCGTGGCATTCTGAAACTAAGTTTCAGGGAGTACGGCTCGCGCAAGAAGTGCCATGTTTAGAAGGTTCCCGGCTTCGGCAGGATTTGCAAAACGGACGCCATGTGTTGCTTTTGGCTTAGCTGTATTGTGATGGCGGTGTAATTATTGGTTATTAGAGGGCAATTTAGGGAATGCGCACGTGGGGTGGACCGAGAAGTGAGACGTGACTCTAGGATCGCAACCGGCTTATAGAAGAGTCATTGACGGTCGGACGTCAAAAGGCTGACAAGATGTGGAAACGGAAGGCTCGTATTCGGCGGCGTCTCGGCGATTGCAGTAGAAGCGCTCAGTAATAATGCGGACTAGATGCGTGTCAGCCAGGACTCGTGCGCGCGATCTTCTCCACGCACAATCGAAAAGAAGGCATCTTGAAGGGCGCGTGTAATCGGTCCAGGCGTACCATTTCCGATACGCCGGTTGTCGATTTCTCGGACCGGGGTCAACTCAGCAGCCGTTCCCGTCACAAATACTTCGTCGGCAATATACATTTCATCGCGCGTGAATCGTTCCTCCACCACGGCGATTTTTCGTTCTTGAGCCAATTGGATGACGGAGTTTCGCGTAATCCCTTCGAGCACGGATGTCAACGGCGTCGTCTTGAGAACGCCCCGGCGAATGATGAATACATTCTCCCCTGTTCCCTCGGCAACATAACCTTCGGGATCGAGAAGAATCGCCTCGTCATATCCATCGGCCTTCGCCTGCCGTTTGGCCATAATGGAGTTCACATAGTAGCCGGATATTTTCCCTCTGGTCATAGACACGTTCACGTGATGCCTTGTAAAGGACGAGACGCAAGCACGCATTCCATTGGCCAATGCATCATCTCCCAAATAGGCTCCCCATCTCCAAGCAGCGATGGCCACCCGAATCGGATTGTCTCCCGGATGGACTCCCATCGCACCGTACCCGATGTAGACCAACGGACGAATATAACAGGCATCGAGACGATTGACGCGAACAGTTTCGATAATGGCGTCAGTGATCTGCTTTTTGTCATACGGTATGGCCATCATACCGATATGAGCTGAATCAAACAGCCGATCAACATGTTCCTGAAGCCGGAAGATGGCGGATCCTGATTTCCCCTTGTAGCACCGAAGACCTTCGAACGCGGCGAGGCCATAGTGCAGTGAATGGGTAAGGACATGGACATTAGCCTCCCCCCACCCAACAAATTTCCCATCCATCCAAATCTTTTCAACGGGTTCTAGCATCAAGGGCGATCTCCAACAAGGAATAGTGACGGTTCCGCCTCTGTGGACGGGACTATAGCGTGAGGTTGAACGCGGGTCAAGCAAGCAGGCAGCGGCTCTCTCAGAACTTACTCAACTGATGATGTGAGCATCTACGAAGAGACGCAATAGGCTCGTAGGCGAGAGCTCAGAAACGTTCCGACTCGATCTTCTCCCTCCGGACTCATAGTTACAACCTTGGCACCAAACAATAGGCCGCGCACCCATCGCACAACGACACGCTGAATTTCGACCGGTTCATCTTTGTCGGGAAGGGTGAGCCGGACGACCAATTCCATCCCGGGAACCACGTGATGATCGCCCAAGACGCGGAACCCGTTTCGACACAGATTCATGGCCGTTCCTTTTCCGAGAAAATCTCCGCCTAGATAGTACACCACGCAGCGAACAGGAATCCGATGATAGGTACGAATCACAAACTTGTTAGCGCGAGACATAAACTGGTTCCAATCTTCAAATTGGTATCGCGAAATACTGGATACATATTGCGATGATGGCGCCAAGCATACGTGTCAGCACGCTTCCCCTTATAGCCTTCTAAAGAGGGAGGGGCTGATGGACGATCATAACCCAGCTGCCCTCGTTTAGCTTGACACCTCGGATATCACCATGTTAAATGAACCGTTCCTCAAGTTCGGAGAATGAATTATGTACGCGATCGTTGAAACAGGCGGCAAACAATATCGAGTTGAAACAGGCATGACGATCCAGGTCGAACGGCTGCAGGGAGATGTCGGGGCTCAGGTTGAACTCAACAAGGTCCATGTCGTACATGGCAATGACGGTATTCTTGTAGGCCAACCCCTTATTAATGGGGCCAAGATTACAGCTGAAATCGTGCGGCAAGGACGGACCCGATCGATTACCGTTTTTAAGAAGAAGCGTCGCAAGAACTATCGCCGCACCCGCGGGCACCGGCAAGGATTCACTCAGCTGTTGATTAAGAATATTGCGACGGCCTAAAGACACAGGAAGGATTTCCCATGGCAACAAACAAAGGCGGTGGATCATCACGTAACGGTCGTGATAGCAATCCCCAATATTTGGGCGTGAAGGCCTATGGTGGTCAGACTGTGACGGCCGGCAGCATTATCGTTCGTCAGCGCGGCACCAAGTTTTTCCCCGGATTCAATGTGGATCTTGGAAGAGACCATACCTTATTTGCCAAAGTGAGCGGTGTGGTGAAGTTTGAAGGTGGACGCAGCAGACGAAAAGTCAGCGTCTATCCTGTTCCAACCGAATCCTGATTCTCTTTTCTGCTCCTCCATTACGGCCAAGCTGGATAAATTCCCTCTCCCTTCGGATCAGGGTCAGGTATACTTTTCCATCGTCGTTACTGATTCACCTGCGGAGCGTGGGTAGATTATGTTTGTCGATGAAGTACACATCACAGTACGAGCCGGTCGTGGTGGAAACGGCATCTGCAGTTTCCGGAGGGAGATGTTTGTTCCACGTGGAGGCCCGGACGGCGGAGATGGAGGCGATGGTGGCGACATTGTCATGACCGCCTCTCATCGATTGACGACTCTGCTCGACCTCCGCTACCAAAACCATTACGACGCTCAAGATGGGCGAGCCGGCGGAGGATCCAATTGTACGGGCCGTTCCGGAGAAGATCTGACTATCGCTGTTCCTGTCGGTACCATCGTCTATGATAACCAGACGAAAGAAATACTTGCGGATTTCATCGAAGACGGCCAAACGGCCGTTATCGCCCAAGGCGGACGAGGGGGGAAAGGCAACAGCAACTTTGCCACCTCCGTCAATCGAGTGCCGACGAAGTGCACTCCCGGAACTCCGGGTGAAGAACGGACTTTGCGGCTTGAACTGAAACTGCTCGCCGACGTTGGGTTGGTCGGTTTTCCCAACGCCGGCAAGTCGACGCTCATTGCAGCCATATCAGCGGCCCGGCCCAAGATCGCCGACTATCCCTTCACCACTCTGATTCCCAATCTCGGGGTTGTCCGGTGGGGATCGGACCGAAGTTTTGTCGTGGCCGATATTCCCGGCCTGATCGAGGGCGCCCACGAGGGGAAAGGTCTGGGCGTACAGTTTCTTCGCCATATCGAACGCACCGCGTTCTTGCTCCACTTGATCGATGTCTCCGAATGGGCCCCTGGCGATCCAGTGATCATTTTCGAGACCTTACGGCATGAACTTGCCGCCTATGACGCGGGGCTCACCAGGCGCCCATTCGCTGTTGTCCCAACCAAGATCGATGTGATCGGCACGAGTGAACGGCTTACCCAGCTGCAGGCCTATTGTCGCCTCAACGACTATCCCTGCTTGCCGATTTCCGCCGCCGCGAACAAAGGGCTTGATGACTTGATCACCTACCTCGGGAAACAGGTAGAGCGTTTACGAAAGATGCCATGCGAGACAAGCTCTTAGTGCACGCGAAGCGGATCGTTATCAAAATCGGCAGCAGCCTGATTGCTTCCCGCGCGGAAGGCCTGCGGCCTCAACAGATTGAGCGATTGGCTGATGAAATCGCGACGTTCCGAGCACAGGGTCGGGAGATCCTGGTCGTCTCTTCGGGTGCCATTGTCTCCGGTATCCGAAAGTTACAGCTGAAGGATTACCCGAAAAGCCTTCCGGTCAAGCAGGCAGCGGCAGCGGTGGGGCAAAGCCGGCTCATGTGGGCCTATGAAAAGGCATTTGAACGTCTCAATATTCAAGTGGCGCAGATTCTGCTCACCCATCAGGATCTCGCCGATCGTCGCCGGTTTCTGAACGCTCGCCATACCCTCTCGGCACTCATCGGTTTCGGCATCGTGCCCGTCATCAATGAGAATGATACCGTCGCGGTTGACGAAATCAGGGTCGGCGACAACGACACCCTCGCGAGCGAAGTGGCTCATCTGGCCGACGCGGACTTGCTGGTGATTCTCTCTGATGTCGACGGACTATATACGGAAGATCCGCGTAAAAACCCCTCGGCAACTTTGATTCCGCTGATCACGGAGATTACCCCAAATATCGAGCGCCTGGCAGGAGATTCCAGCACATTTGAGGGTACAGGAGGAATGGCGACCAAACTTCGCGCAGCCAAGAAAGTCGGCAAGTATGGAATTTCGACGTTAATCCTCAATGGCGAGCGGGCCGGACTCCTCCCAACAGTCCTTGGCGGCGGACCCGGTGGAAGCCTGTTTCTTGCCCGGGAACGCCGACTGAACAGCCGTAAACATTGGATCGCCTTTACGCTTCGCTCCCGCGGCCAGGTCCATCTCGACCAGGGAGCGGTGGACGCCTTGACCAATCGAGGGAAAAGCCTGCTGGCATCGGGCATCCTCCAGGTGACAGGATCATTTGAAGCCGGCGATCCAGTCAGTTGTGTCGATACAGACGGAAAGGAATTTGCCAAAGGTTTGGTGAACGTTTCGTCCGACTTACTGGGTCAGGTGAAAGGCCTCAAGACAGCGAACATTCATGAACAGTTCGGGCCTCAAGAATATGAAGAAGTCATCCACCGAGACAACCTTGTCATCCTCTAGTTTTGAGTCCTGAGTGCTAGGGTCTGTTGACATTCAGCTTCCGCCTAGGCATTGGTGTGGCATTGTTGAACACCCACCGGAGGGAGGATGGCGAGACGCGAGCTACGAGACGACCAATGGAAGCGGATTAAAGAGTTGTTGCCTGGCAAAGCGAGCGATCCAGGACGGACCGCAACCGATAACCGGACATTCGTGGATGCGGTGCTGTGGATCGCGCGGACCGGTGCACACTGGCGGGAGCTGCCGGAACAGTTCGGCACCTGGAACAGTGTGTTTCAGCGGTATAACCGGTGGGCAAAGGCAGGCGTGTGGGAGCGCATGTTTCGTCAGCTAGCCGGCGATCCAGATTTTGAGTATGTGATGATCGACTCCACCATCGTCCGTGCGCACCAACACGCGGCTGGCGCAAAAGGGGGGCGGCTGAGACGGAAGCCCTTGGCCGGTCGAAAGGTGGGCTAACCACCAAAATCCACACCGCCGTCGATGGCCTGGGCAATCCGCTGCGCTTTATCCTGACACCGGGGCAGGCATCCGACTATACGCAGGCGGAGCCGTTGTTGGCAGAATGGCCTGCGCCATATGTGATAGCCGACAAGGGGTACGACAGTCACGCGATCGTGGAGGCGATTGAACGTTCCGGTGCAAAAGCCGTGATTCCGCCGCGCTCCTGCGTCAAAGAGCTGCGCGAGACGGATTTCGCCCTGTATGCTGAACGCTATCGCATCGAGTGCTTCTTTAACAAGCTCAAGCACTATCGCGCGGTCGCCACCCGGTACGCCAAACGGGTCCGCAACTTCGCGAGTCTCATCTATCTTGTCGCGTCCGTGCTCTGGATGAAATGAATGTCAACAGACTCTAGTCCTAAGTTATGATTTCTGATTCTCAGCACACAGCACTCAGCACTCAGCACTCTGTTTCAGGTCGCCTTGGTGTATTCGGCGGCAGTTTCAATCCCATACACAATTGTCATCTGACCATTGCTCATCACGTACATGAGCGTATGCAGCTCTCCAAGGTTCTATTCATCCCGACCGGCGACCCACCCCATAAACGGGACGAATCACTGGCTCCGGCGAATGTTCGCTACGAAATGGTACGTCTTGCGATCGGTGAGAGCTCATTTTTCATGGTCTCGGATATCGAGATACAGCGAAAGGGAAAGTCCTACTCGATCGATACCATCCGCGCATTACGCCGCCACTATGGCCCATCCACAGAGCTGTTCTTCATCATTGGTCTCGACGCGTTTCTTGACTTCCCTACATGGAGAGAACCACACGAGCTTTTAACGATCTGTCATTTCGTGGTTGTGCCTCGACCTGAGCGATCGTTTCAAGCGCTGGCCAGGATGCCTCTGCTTCCCAACCTGCATCCACCGGCCCTTGCCCTGCTCGACGCAGGCACTCAGAAGCGACTCGACATCGTAGTCCCTTCCTGCCCGGGGATTACCTGTCTGGGCATTCCACCCTGTTCGACCTCTGCCTCAGAAATTAGGCGGAGGGTTCGGAGCGGACTACCGCTGGCAAATATGTTGCCCCCCCCTGTAGAATCCTATATACTTCGTCATAGCCTTTATCAGGAGGACCGCGATCGTACGCGCATCTAAGGCCACCGCCCTAGCCGTAGCCAGGGCGATGCTCGACAAGAAGGCCCTTGATGTCCAAGTCCTCCATGTCGCCCCGCTTACTTCAATCGCTGATTACTTGGTCATTGGGTCGGCTGAATCCGACCGACAAACACGCGCGATCGCTGATTCCGTCGTAGAAATACTCTCGCGTGTTGGCCAACGGCCGCTAAGTCTCGAAGGCACCGCATCGGGCCAATGGGTCGTGATCGATTTTGGCGATGTTGTCGCCCATGTGTTTAGGCACGACACGCGCTCGCATTATGCCCTTGAGCGTCTATGGAGCGATGCCAGATCTATCCCGATTCCAGACAATGTGTCGGTTTCGACTGCCACACCGAAGAGACGCGTGATCCAGAAGGCGACTTCACGGAAAATGGTCTAGGCCATGTTCAAACTGCTGATCACCATTTTTCTCATCAGCGCCGGAGTGTTTATCTACAGTTATTTTCGCGAGCTGAACCCCGGAACGGTCGTCGTCCATACCGCGCCAGGCGCAGAGTTTGAGCTCAGTCCGGTTACACTTGTGTTGATTTCCATGGCGTTTGGCGCAGTGCTCGCAACACTTGTCGTGGGGTTGCAGCAAACAGCGCACCTGATCTTAAACTGGCGCAGTAACCGCCTTGTCCGTCGCAAAGAGAGGGTCGATACACTCCACCGAGACGGAACCCATGCGTTTATGTCGAAACGCACCATCGAAGCGATCATACTCTTGGAGAAGGCCCTGGCCATCGATCCCAATCGAGTCGATTCGCTCCTGTGGCTTGGGAATATCCACAGATCAGAACAGAATTATCCTGAAGCAATCCGACTCCATCAACATGCACAACGAGTGGACGATCGGAACATCGAGGTCTTGTTGGAATTAGGCAAGGATTTGGAAGAAGCCAAACGTTACGAGGAAGCACTTCAGACGCTTCAGAAAATTCTCAAGATTGAACCGGATAACCTGACGGCCCTCATTCGTAAAAGAAATCTCAATATCCGCATGGAGCGGTGGAGTGAGGCGCTTGAGATTCAACACCGCTTGGTCAAAGCGAATCTTCCCACCCCTGAAAAGCAGACGGAAGCGGCCCTGTTGGTCGGGTGCATGTATGAAGTCGGGCGTCAACTGCTTGAACGCGGGCATCCCGACAAAGCTCGGCGATACTTCCGGGGCGCCATTAAGAAGGACCGCAGTTTCCTCCCCGCTTATATCGGGATGGGCGAGATTCTGCTCCACGAAGGAAAAACCAAAGATGCCGTCGAAATCCTCAAGAAGGTCTACTCACGGACACGAAGTGTGATCATTCTGCATCGCCTGGAAGAACTTTTCCTGGATCAAGGCGAGCCTAGTGAAATCATTCGAGTCTATCAGGATGCTTTGCAGCAAGACCCGCACAATCCGGTTCTCCAGTTCTATCTCGGCAAGCTTTACTATCGACTGGAAATGGTGGATGAGGCGTTCGACCTACTGTCGACGATCGAAGGTCCACAGGACCATCTGTTGGACTACCACAAGATCATGGCCAACCTGTATTTGCGAAAACAGCATTTCGAAGAGGCTATCGTTGAATTGAAGAAAGCCCTCAGCTTCAAGAAGCGCGTGGTTGTTCCCTATATCTGCACACAATGCCAGCAGGAATCAGTCGAATGGTCAGGCCGCTGTCGCCGCTGCGCCAAGTGGAATACGCTCACCGCCCTTCCTTGGCTGGAAGCCGATCACACCGCTGCCGGCTCATCGGGAGAACCCAGCTCCGCCCGTGCTGTTCCTTATCAAGGCATTGCTTCTCCGTTTGAAACCGTGTAGGTTTCCCGCCAGCATCTGCTGACTGTTTGCTCATGGGTATTGAGGAGCCCTGCTCCTTGGTTCGACCAATCCGAAGCACTGCAGACCACCGAGTCATTACTTTGAGGATTCCATGACCTATATGACTTTGACAGAGAAAGCGCTCAATGATGAATCCCTTACCAGAGAAGAGTGTCACTCCATCTTGACGACACCGGATGACGAATTGCTCGCATTGTTGCATGCAGCCTTTCAAATCCGCTCCAAATACTTCGGCCGGACCGTCCGCCTACAGATGTTGCAGAATGCCAAGAGCGGGGCCTGCCAAGAAGACTGCCACTACTGTTCACAGTCTTCCATCTCGACGGCGCAGATCGAACGATACAATCTTCTTCCGCAAAAGCAAATGATCGAAGGTGCTCGACAAGCCGCTGCCTCAAAGGCCCAACGTTATTGCATTGTCATCAGCGGACGAAGTCCATTAGATCGAGAAATCGACGAAATCGCCGGGGCCGTTCGTTCGATCAAGCAGGAGATTCCAATCCAAATCTGTTGCTCGCTCGGTTTGATGAATGAATCTCAAGCCAAGCGCCTGAAAGCTGCCGGTGTCGATCGGGTGAATCATAATCTGAACACCAGCGAAGCCTTCCACCAATCGATCTGCACGACCCATACCTTCCAAGACCGGCTGGCAACGATTAGAAACGCGCGCGCAGCCGGTTTGGAGATCTGCTCAGGTGGCATCGTCGGCATGGGCGAGAAAGATGAGGATGTGATTGAGCTTGCCATGGCTCTGCGTGATGTGAAACCGGATTCCATTCCTTTGAATACACTGCATCCGGTCGCCGGTACACCATTAGAGAATTGTGACCACCTCACACCTCAACGCTGTTTGAGAGTGCTCTGCCTCTTCCGCTTTCTACACCCCCGCACCGAAATCCGCATTGCCGGAGGTCGCGAACACAATCTTCGAAGCTTACAACCTCTCGCCCTCTATCCGGCCGACTCAGTCTTTGTGAATGGCTATTTGACGACCCCAGGCGCACCGGCTCCCGAAGTCTGGGGCATGATTCAAGACTTGGGATTCACGATTCAAGTAAATTATCAGCAGTCGATGGCTGGCTAATTGTTTCTGTAGACGATCGACGGGTCGATACTCTTGTCTTGTTCTACGTGGGCACTTGTGCATCGAATATTTGAGCATGCACTATTTGCTTCGTTCGCCAAGCAACCATTGAAGACTTTTGGTCTGAATTGCGGCACATATCCCCACGGCTCACGTGGGCGCTTGTCCCGCTTCTTAAAGTCCAGATCGTCTTCATAGTCTCCAGTATTTTATTGATGCAGGAATGTGCTTGGGGTCAAGGATGCTTTTGACGTCGATCACGACGCCTTGTTTCTGATTGCGAAGAGGTTCCAGTAGCTCGATGACACTCATATCGGAAAACTTCTTGTGCGCAACGGCAACAACTAATCCGTCAAGATCTTTCATCCTTTTCCAGTCGACAAGATGAATGCCGTACTCTGCTACGGCTTCTTCGGTCTCCGCAATAGGATCATGCACCAGCACTTCAATTCCGTATTCACGAAGCTCGGAGATGATGTCAGGCACTTTGCTATTACGGAGATCCGGCACGTTTTCTTTAAACGTCAAGCCGAGTACTCCTACTCTGAGTTCATTAGCAGGGCGAGACGAGTGGCTGAGCAGCTTCATGGTATGTTCTGCCACAAACTTCCCCATGCCGTTATTAATGCGTCGACCAGAAAGAATCACTTGCGGATGGTAGCCCACTGATTCCGCCTTTGAAGTCAAATAGTAAGGATCCACGCCAATGCAATGACCGCCGACAAGACCGGGAGAGAACTTGAGAAAATTCCACTTCGTCCCTGCGGCTTCAAGAACAGATTTGGTATCTATTCCTAGCCGATGGAAAATCAAAGCCAGCTCATTCATCAATGCTATATTAAGGTCTCGCTGAGTATTTTCGATGACCTTGGCTGCCTCCGCTACCTTAATGCTCGAAGCACGATGAATGCCTGCTTTTACAACTAATGCATAGGTATCCGCCACGATGTCCAGAGATTCAGGGTCCTGTGCCGATACGACCTTGGTAATTTTTTCGAGCGTATGTTCTTTATCCCCGGGATTTATTCTCTCTGGTGAGTAGCCTAATTTGAAATCTACGCCCGCTCTCATCCCGGAAGATCTTTCTAAGATTGGCAGACACACTTCTTCGGTGGCACCCGGGTAAACAGTCGATTCATAAACCACGATGGCACCTGAGGACAGATTCTGCCCGATCAGCTCTGATGCCTTTTGTAAGGCAGTAAGATCAGGCTGTAATGCTTCATTGATAGGAGTGGGAACTGCAACAATAATGAAGTTGGCCGTTTTGAGGTCTGAGGGTTCCGACGAATATCTTATTTGAGCAGCGACCAGATCATTTTCTGATATCTCTCCTGTCCGATCGATTCCGGTTCGCAGTTCTTCGATCTTTTTTTTATTAATGTCAAAACCAACAACAGGAGCAATCTTTCCAAAAGCCACGGCAATCGGAAGACCCACGTAGCCCAATCCCACGACAGCAATTGAACGCGATCCTCGCTTATTCATACCACCCCCTGGTGTGTAGTGATGCAAATGACACTCACAATGGCAGAAGACCCCCTGGTCGTCAAGGAAAGGCTACCACTTACCGATCCTGTTCTGTTTCTCCGACTATGAGCTTTTAACGGAATATCACACGCTTCTCCTTGCAAAGAAACATTACTCATAACTTCATTAATATTAAAGAGTTTCTCATGCAGGCACATACTGAATAAATACAAGATAATTACTTTAATATGGATGAGCCTTAAACATAAACCATCACTTCATATGTACATCAAAGAATATAAACTTCCTCTATACATCCCGGCACCTCTCTTCGAAACGCACGCCTTTTTCAGTAAACCCCGTGAAAATCTTCTTCGTTTGAGTCACCGCTAACTTAAAACTGTTTCCATCCTCAAAAGGCACCTAACTTGCTCATAGCCTTCTCGCCTTGTGCGAACGCACAGTTCGCAATGTGCTTTGCATGGAGGACTGCAACAATGTGCCAGAAGATTCAACGATTGATGTTCTTTTCGGTCAGTATGAGCATGCTTTTGTTGGTTTGTGAGCCTGTGATTCCATTGATTCAGTCAGCATCAGCGGCGACTAGTCTGGACACCGTCACAATTCCACAGAACAACTCTCAGGGGAAACCTCGGATGACCAGTCCGGTGCAAACCCAACCATCAACAAGCCCAACGCGCCAGTTTATGCCTGAAATGCCAGGACTAACACCGCTTGCTGCGCCGTTGCCCATCCCTATTCCGTCTCCACCATTGCCGAGACCCGCTATAGGAGTGAGTTCTTCCAGCTTCTCTTTCAGTGCTCGGCAAGGAGACGGCAGTCCGGCATCACAGACTCTTACTGTTACGAACATAGGCGGGGGAACATTAAACTGGAATGCTGTCGCGACAGCTGCATGGCTGACTCTGGGGCCACCTTCCGGCAAAGATACCGGCACAATCACATTAACCGCCATTGCTGGTTCCCTCGCCGTCGGCACCTACAATACAACAATCACCCTGAGCGCTGCTGACGCTATGGCTGTCACCATCCCAGTCAACCTAACCGTAGAGGCTGTCCCTGCACCCCCTATAATTAAGACAAGCCCAGCCAACCTTTCATTTACAGCGGTACAAGGGGACAATAGTCCCAGCTCGCAAACTCTCAGCATTTCCAATACTGGCGGCGGATTCCTTACCTGGTCAGCCAGTGAGAATGCCTCTTGGCTGGGCATTTCCCCGACTTCAGGAACTGGCAATGGTTCGCTTACTGCTACAGTCATGGCTGGCTCACTGGCGGCAGGCGCTTACAATTCCATTCTTACCATTAGTGCAACAAACGCAACTCCCGTTTCTATTCCCATCACTTTTACAGTCACTGCTCCTCCGACGACTGTTACGCTTAGCCCCTCAACATTGACGTTTTCGGGGGTTCAGGGAAGGACAAATCCAGCAAGCCAGGCTGTGACGGTCCATTCAAGCGGCAATTGGACAGCCAGCAGCAACGTCTCTTGGCTCACGCTCAGTCCATCATCTGGCAATGGCAACGGATCCATTGCCATCAATGTGGTCTTGTCCTCCGCTGTTGTCGGCACGAACAACGCGACGATCACCGTTACGAGCGGAGGCGTGGCTCGGACGATTCCCGTCGCGCTGACCGTCTCAGCCGCCTCACTGACGGCTTCTCCCAACAGCGTGACCTACACCGCTACGCAAGGAGCGGCCAATCCTTCCGCCAAAACCATTGCCATTAGTTCAAATGGGACGTGGACGGTAAGTGATGGTGCCTCCTGGCTATCGCTCAGTCCGACATCCGGCTCTAACAATGGAACCATCACGGCAAGCGTCAATACTGCTAATGCGATCCAGGGAAATAATTCGACCACCATCACTGTGAAGAGTGGAGGCATAACCAAAACCGTTAATGTCACTCTGACGCTGAATGCTCCATCGAGTTCCTCCGTCACATTAACTTGGAATGCAAATACCGAAAGCGATCTAGCGGGATATCGAGTATATCGAGCGACGTCATCAGGAACCTATGGAGCCCCCATTGCGACGATCCAAGGTAATACGGCCCGCTACATTGCAACAGGACTCCAATTCGGCACGACGTATTTCTTTGTGGTAACGGCCTTTGACATCGCCGGAAATGAAAGCGCTTACTCAAACGAGGTCAGTAAGAGTATTTTCTAATTTTGCGAGAAATGATGAGAACCTCAATCCCGCCGATATAGAGCGGCGCTGCTATCAGGTCCTCCGGCCTCATGTCACGTGGCATACTTTTGCTGCCTCGATATCGCCATCGCCATTTGTGGCGTTTTCGGGAAGACATCATCCCTCATCTTCTGGGCTTTTCCTTTGAGCCTGTCTTGATCCGTAGTATAAGAAAATTGATGGCTGGCATAGAAATGCCTGCAGGTAATAAGGGGATGTCTGCATGGAACATCTATTATGGCTCTTCAACGGAAGACGTCTCTTTGTAACCGAACTATAGAAATCATCCAGGTTCTAGGAATCGTCGGGATGTCTAGTTGCGCCCTGTGGGTGCCTCCTGATGTCAAACGCGGAGATCAGCATCTGGCTGAGGAACGATGGGAAGAAGCTGCTCTTGCCTACAAGCAAGCACTAAAGGAGGACCCTTTCAATGTATCCCTGCAAGGCAAGTATGGTTTGGCCCGTGAGCGCACTGCAGCGATGTATGCGGAGCGAGGGCGGGTGTTTCTAAAAGAGAAGCAATTCGACCTTGCGCTGGAAGAATTTAAGCGGGCTCTGACCATTGAACCCTCCAGTGGCGAGCACCAAGCAGGCTTCCAAAAAATCATTCGCTTGAAAGAGTCTAGGTCTTTGCACCGGGAGGCGGAGCGGCTGGCTCAACTTGGCAGAATTGATGAGGCGATGAGTGGCTTTGCGCGGGCTGTGGAACTCGATCCAACATATCAAGAGGCTCTGGAAAGCATCGCCCGGCTTACCGAAGAGCAACATGGGCTTGCAAGAGACGAACATTCAAGACAGCCGGTGACGTTAAAATTCAAAAACGCTGGTATTAAAGAAGTCTTGGAGGGTGTGGCAAAGGTCGGTGGGTTTACGCTGGTTTTTGACAAGGATGTTCGGAACGACCCTATTTCCATTTCGATTCAAGACACACCTTTCGAAGAAGCATTGCAACTGATCCTCAATAGTAACAGTTTGTTTTCTCGTCAGATATCTCCGGCTGTTCGGATCATCAGTCCAGATACTAAGCAAAAGCAGGAGCAGTATCGAGATCAGATGATTCGGACATTCTATCTTTCGACGGCAAAGGCTAAAGATATGGTGCTTTTGTTAAAGAGCATGTTGGACTCCAAGCGAATGCACGCGAACGAACAACTCAATGCGATCATCATCCGCGATCAGCCAGAGAAGTTGGAACTAGCCGAAAAGATTATCCTGGCAAACGACCGACAGGAACCAGAGGTACTGTTTGATCTTGAAGTATTGGAAGTCAATCGGACGAAAAGCCAGACCTATGGCTTGAATTATCCCAAACAAGCTGGTGCTGGGTTAATCGCTGCTGGATTTGCAGGACCATTGGCGGCAGACGCCGTGCAGATGACCTACCGTCAACTGACGGACCTTGGCCCCACTAACTACCTCTTTAAAATCCCGACGACCGTGTTGCTGGACTTCTTCAAGCAGCAATCTGACGCTAAGACTCTCGCTTCACCTAAAGTCCGCGTCATGAATAACAAGAAAGCAGAGATCAATATCGGAGATAAACAACCGATTCTTCTCTCCACCACTAATGTCTTACCAGGGCAAGCTACTACAGGAGCTGTACCGACCACTTCGACCGTCACGTCGATCGAATTCCGAGATACGGGTGTCAAGCTGACTGTCGAGCCCTCGATTCGATTAGGAAATGAATTGTCGTTAAAGATGAAGGTCGAGGTCATTCGGGTTGGAGATCAGGTCACGCTACAGGCTTCTCCGCTCATTCAGCAATTCAAGTTCGGTAATCGCTCGGCAGAGACAACGCTAAATATGCGGGATGGAGAAACAATCATCCTCGGAGGGCTGCTTCAGGAGGAAGATCGCCGAACACGGGTGACCATGCCATGGATTGGAGATTTGCCGCTGATCGGAAAGCTTTTGAGCTCTTTCAAGACCGACCGGATTACGACGGAAGTCATTCTAACCATCACTCCTCACATTGCGCAGCCGACGCTTACTCCTGGCTCCAGCAATCAGGCATTCTGGTCCGGTACCGAATTCAACTATGCGACCAGCCCTATCTTCCCCAGCACCTCCGGAAATATATCGACCTCGGTACGGAGTGATAGCATACGGACTTCCATTCGCAGCAGTGTCACGGCAGAGAGAACTGGACAGTTGAACGCGGTCCGATCATGGGTCCAATTAGCGACACCTGGTCCATTACTAGTGATAAAGCCGGAAGAATCAGTTGCTCAATCCGGTAAAGAAATACGACTTTCTATTGTGGACGGGCGAATCAGCGCATCAGACAAAAGCACATTCAAACTGGGCTATGACGCGGAGATTCTGCAATTCAAACGGCTGGATAATGCGGAGTTGATCGACAAGGGCGTGACCACCACGGGAGACAATGTCGGGCAAGAAAGAACTATCACGTTCCAGTTCGCTGGTCCGACCAAGCGCTCGCCACGAACCATAAACATCGCTTTCGTAGCAAAGGTTCCAGGAGTGTCGCCGATTCGCGTCGAACTGGCCGATCCTAGCAGTGCGGTGCAGACATCGCCAGAGGTAATCGGGACAGGAGTGGTGAGAGTGCGGTGAGGGAGGACGGGCTAACGCTCATCGAGATTCTCGTCACTATGGCCATCATTGTGATCTTGGCTTCGATCGCTATGCCTCTGAGTAAGGTGTCGACAAAACGAGCCCAGGAAATTGAGCTACGACAGCATCTGCGTACTATTCGCAGCGCGATCGATCTATTCAGGCTGGAATGGAACCGTGATGGCGACATCTTACTTGGAACTCTATGTATCAAGAATAAATTGACGTGCAAGGAAGTCACTGGGCCGTATGGTTATCCTAAGTCACTTGAGGTGCTTTTAGGAGTGAAATTGACAGGGCAGGAAGCCACGGTCCGAGGCACCACGACGAGGCGTTACTTACGTGTGATGCCGATCGACCCCATGACCGGAAAATCCAATTGGGTCCTGCGTTGCTACAAGGATCGCCCGAAGCCTCCCAGTTGGTGTGGCGAAGATATCTACGATGTGATGACGCAAAGCGAGGCGGCTGCACTTGATGGCACTAAATATCAGGATTGGTAGAGCGAGCGAGTGGAATACGAAGGGTTTCACGCTCATCGAGCTTATGATTGTGGTGTCTATTGTCGGCATTTTGGCCACGCTCGCGGCACCATCCTATCACTCATCGTTGATCAAGGCTAGAGAGACGGTGTTGCGACACGATCTTTTCACGTTGCGCGAGTTGCTGGATCAGCATCGCGCCGACCAAGGGAAGTATCCTCCGTCATTAGATGGTCTGATAACGGCGGGGTATCTGCGTGCCCTTCCCAAAGATCCTTTTACGAATTCTTCGAGCACTTGGCAGGAAATCATGGAACCGGCCGAAGGTGGCATTTTTGACGTGTACTCAGGCTCGGACCTTGTTGGAACGAACGGGACTCCATATAACAAATGGTGAACCATTGGAGGCAATGCTGGTTCAGTGAGAAAGCATTCCGAAGCAACGGGATATGGGGGAGTACCGCCATCGGAATCGTTTTACTAGGGATGTCGGCGTGTAACTCGTTCGAATATATCGTTGGACCTGAAATGTCGGATCTTCACCTCACAGTCGATACGCTCAAATCTTCGTTGAGAGATGCCGAAAGATCAATAGCCGAGCTGCAAGTTGAGGTGGAGACACGTCGACATGAATTGTCCAATGCGCAAATAGCTCGGGCTCAACTGGAGGGGCGCGTTCGGGAGGTGGAACGTCGGTTGAACGAAGCCCGTCATGTCATTGATCTTCAACGGGCTGAGCTGGCTCACTCGCGTTCTGAGCGTGAACGGGTTGCTCGGAGCGGAATCCCACTTCAGAATCAACAAAAGCATCTTTACCAAAACTCATCTAAGCGGGAGAAACCCGCGAAGGCAGTAATATCAGAGGCTATGGCTCCCCCCAGAGATGGTGAACCGGAGTTGTCGACCGTACATCATGAGCAGGAAGCACTGACGGACGATTCTCGGGAAAGTACCCAAGTACCTTCACAATCCGCCATGGGATCCGACACCGCTACGGCCGGAGAGAGGCAAGATAGTTCTCAATCATCCACCATAACCACTCGGTTACGCGTGTTGATCAAGGCTGGGGATACGCTCTGGAGTCTCGCGCAACGACATCGTACTTCTGTGAAGCGCCTCATGACGATCAACGCACTTTCCAATGATCGTATACGAGTAGGTCAAATGCTTTGGCTTACTGAATTGTCTACCGGCGAATCCGAGCACGAGCGAATGTAGGCATGTACGGGCTAGGCAGCATGTTTTGAAGGTCTAGCTATGGCAGTATTTGCATACCGCGTTGCACGGGCTGATGGCTCCACGAGCCAGGGACATGTCGAAGGGGAAGAGGAATCTGTCGTTCGTGCCAAATTAGAAGCACAAGGATTGTTGGTTTTTAATCTTCACCGTCGTGGGATGGTCTCGGTGAGGATGGGCAAGTCTCGGTCATGGAGCGGGCTTCCACTAGGCCAGTTCTTAGTGTTCAATCAAGAATTACTGGCTCTCTTCAAGTCGGGGTTGCCTATCTTACGAGTGTGGGATCTGCTGATCGAACGCGCTGGCCACGCCGGATTTCAGCAGACATTACGTGAGGTGCGAGAAGACATCCGAGGTGGAACATCAGCCTCCGATGCATTGACGAAACACCCGTTGTATTTTCCTGAGCTCTATGTCGCAACGGTAAAGGCAGGAGAGCAATCGGGCAATCTTCCTGAAGTGCTGCAACGATACATTACATACCTAAAGCTCATGATAGAGCTCCGTCAAAAAGTGACGAAGGCGATCTCCTATCCGATTTTCCTGATTCTTATCGGCATGGCCGTTATCGGGTTTCTATTGACCTATGTCATGCCGACTTTCGTATCAGTCTATGGGGATGCCGCGAAGACTCTCCCGTGGGCAACGCAGGTCGCACTCGACTTCGTGGCACATGCGGAAGTTTGGGGATTACCCACCAGTGCCGTGGTGATCGGTGTCATCCTAGGCATACGCGCTTATTACACCACCGCAGTAGGGCATCTTGTAATCGATCGCCTTGTGCTGAAACTTCCACTCGTTGGGCAGATAGCAGTCAAACATAATACCGTGCAACTCACGAGAACGCTAGGCACTATTTTAGCGGGAGGAACTCCGCTCGTCGATGCTTTGCAAGGCGCTCGATCAGCCGTATCGAACCGTTTTGTCTCACAAGAATTGACGGCGGCAGTCAATGATATACGTGAGGGAACAACTCTGGCCATTGCCTTGGGTCGTCCTAAAGTCCTCCCCCGGCTTGCCATCGAAATGTTATCAGTAGGTGAAGAAACGGGCTCTCTCGATACGATGTTACGGGATGTCGCAGAGTTTTACGAGGCCGATCTTGACACCAGGCTGACGCAACTGACCACATGGATCGAACCGGCGTTGCTGTTGGTGATGGGAATATTGGTGGGCGGAATCGTGATCGTCATGTATCTACCCGTCTTTCAGATGGCTGGGACAGTTGGCGGATAGATCGTAGAAAATCGAACCGTGCACGAAGTCGATGTGATGAGTTGGGACGTTACGCATGCTACGTAACCTTGCTCGGCCTTCTCTCGCTGAGATCCTAGTCGGCCAGGGTGTGCTTGCAAAACAGGCGGTGGAAGATGTCCTGGGTCGATTGAAGGGTGTACCGGCAACGTTAGGACAAACGTTGGTCTGTGAGGGACTCCTCTCAGAGGATCAGCTGGCTCAAGCACTGGCCACTCAATATGATCTTCCTTACGATCCATTGACGAGTTTTCAAGTCGATCCTCGCTACTACGAGACGATATCCGTCAAGCTGATGCAGCGATTCCCGTTCATTCCCATCTCCGAGAGAGACAGCGTGCTAACCATTGCTGTCGCAGATCCTCACAATCTGTTGGGGCTCGATGAATTGGAGCTCATGATCGGAAAGCCGTTGGAGTTGATCGTCAGTTCCAAGAGCGCAATCCTGTCCGCCTTGGACCGTAGTGCGGGCTCCCGCCAAGCCTTGCGCGAGCTTGAAGCAGAGTATCGATCGGTGTTGTTGAAAGAAGATGATCGAGGAGAAGAGATTGCGGCCTTTGATCAAGGGAGTGAAGATCAAAGTCCTGCCGTGAAGCTGCTTGACTCTATCCTGCTGAGCGCGATGCAGCGACGCGCCAGCGACATCCATATTGAAGCCGCAGACCGCGCCACTAAAGTCAAATTTCGTGTCGATGGCATTCTGATTCAGGCCATGGAGCCGCTGGATATTCGATTGCACGCTCCCTTGGTGTCACGCCTGAAGGTTATGTCCGAGCTTGATATCGCCGAGCGTCGGGTGCCGCAGGATGGAAGTTTCCGAATGAGACTCGATCGAAAGACCGTAGACTTTCGTGCCTCCATCCTCCCAAGCGTCTTCGGTGAATCGGTGGTGATCAGAATACTGGATCGCGATTCAATTGCGGCCGGAGTGTCGGCGTTGAAGCTTGAGCGGCTTGGTTTTAACCCGGAAGATTTGAGACGATTCCGGAGAGCGATTGCCCGTCCTTACGGCATGGTGTTGGCGACAGGGCCAACTGGAAGCGGAAAGACGACGACGTTGTACGCCGCCATATCGGAGATGAACACGCTCGAAGACAAGCTGATTACTATTGAAGATCCTGTTGAATATCAGCTTTCGGGTGTGGTGCAAATTCCGGTCAATGAAAAGAAAGGCCTGACGTTTGCTCGGGGCCTCCGGTCCATCCTTCGCCATGATCCGGATAAAATTATGGTCGGTGAAATCCGAGATCCCGAAACGGCACAGATCGCGATCCAGTCTGCTATGACAGGCCACCTCGTCCTGACGACGGTCCATGCGAACAATGTATTCGATGTGATCGGTCGATTCGCATCAATGGGGATCGATTCCTATAATTTTCTGGCTGCGCTCAATTGTGTATTGGCGCAGCGACTGATACGAATCTTTTGTCCCTCATGTCGGACTCCAGTTAAAGCTCAGAAGGCTCTCATCGAAGAATCGGGGTTGGACTATGAGCAGTACAACGATACGACGTTCTACGAAGGAAAAGGATGTGCGTCATGCCTCGGCACGGGATATCGCGGCAGAAAATGCATCACGGAATTTCTTGATTTGACGGATGAGATCAAAGAAATGATCCTTGCGGATCGGCCACTTTCAGAAATTCGTTATCGGGCAGTGACCGACGGAATGATCACGCTTCGACAATCGGCGCTGAACAAAATGTTGAATGGCGAAACATCGCTGCGGGAAGTCAATCGTGTAACCTTCAGCGAAGAAGGATAGCCTAATGTGGGAATGGCTCAATAGCCGACCACAACGTTGCTTGAAATTTGGAATCGACTCAATAGCGTGGGCCGAAACCGAATGGAACTGGCGCGGGCATCGCCGGCACAGATGCATCATATCAGCTCTTCCCAATGGCATGGTGAAACCTTCACCCACCGTTGAAAATTTGTCGCAGCTTCCGGAATTGGCCAAACGTATTTTATCCATCACCGGTTCGGGATCGGAAGACAACATCACAGGGGCCTCGACCCTCGCTGGTCCTCCTCGGCGAATCACAGTGATGCTTCCTGACACTGCAGTCAGAGCTACGGTGTTGTACCTGGAGCAGCTGCCCGCACGGCGTGAGGATCGCGAGGCGCTGATTCGGTGGCGGTTGGGTCAAGAACAGCTGTTTCCACTTAATGGAGCCAAGATCATGTCTCATGTGTTCCACAATCAATGGTGCGGCTCAGAGCGAGCCTTCACGGTCTTGACAGTGGCGATTCAGGAATCCGTGCTAAGACAATACGAGGCTCTCTGTGAATCCGTCGGGTTGATTCCTCATGACGTGGGAATCACAAGTTTACGGCTCTTCAATCTCTGGCGGAGGACTTCTGGCAGGTCTGATTGGAGACATCGCGATGTTTTCTGGGTCAGTATCTCTGATCAAGCCTTGACCACTATGGTATGCCAACGAGGGCGGCTGCTGTTCTATCGATGCAAACTCTTGGGAACTAAAGCGGATGGTGCATTGGCCGCGACAAGCATGCTGAACAAGATTCTTGAGGAATGCGGTGCCTCTCTAGCGTTCTATCGACAACACTATTCATCCGCGATCATTAAGGAAGCTGTGATCTGCGCAGATGATGATATGCCAATCCTGCAAGAGCGGATGCAAGCAGAACTCCTGCTCTCTGTGGAACAGCTCGGCTGGGAATCGGTTGAAGCCCTTGGAAAAGTAGCAAAGGGAAGCCACGGAGGAATGGCGTCGTTGGCGGCGATGGCAGGAGTGGCTTAGCATGACGATAGGGAATGTTTTAGTCGGAAGACTCATCGAACCGCTCAAGGCTATCCCTCTGCCGGGCGGTGCTAATGATCAGTTTCAGATAAATTTAAGCCATCAGTATCGGCCAGTGATGGCTCCGCTTCGGCTGCTGTTGATTATTGCATGTGCTCTCCTCGCATTCGGAATTTTCTGGGATCTCAGACAGATGGGTTTAGCCTATCAGGAATGCCGGATTATCGAGGTGGAACTGGACCGAGTACGACAACAGGATCGAGACTTGATTGCAGAGGCTCGGCATGAAGGCATTGATTTGTCAGAAGAGGCGCTGAAGAAACTACCTTCCGAGGTCCAATTGGCTAATCAGATTCTAGAAAAGAGAACTTTTTCGTGGAGCAGGTTGTTGACCGAATTGGAACACGCGATTCCTTCACACCTTGCGCTCATCAGTGTTCGCCTTGATCCGGCCGGCACGATGGTTCGACTGAAGGGCACTGCGACGAGCCTCGAAGATATTACGACCTTCACAGTTGGACTCCAAGATCACATGATCTTTAAGGATCCCATCGTAGCGCAGCATCGTGTTACCCCGAACGGGTTGGTGGAATTTGATATCACCTTGCAATACCGACATGAAGGAAAGTGAGTATGAAACATCGCCTGCTTTTTTTGTGGCAGCATCCTTTCGCACCGTTGATTCCATGGGCGGGAGTTGCTCTGGGTCTTCTTTTCGTACTCGTGCTCGCACAGAATTTCGGAGCGGCAACTGCTCAAGCGAACCGGGAGCGCCTGCAGAATGAATGGTCTGCGGCACGGCGGGCGTTGATGTACCACCGAGAAGCAAGAAAAGCAAAAACTGATTTGAATCAAGTATGGGCAGTGCTTCCCGCCGAACGTGACTTTACTCAGTTGGCGCTCGGAATTGCAGATGAAGCGAAGCGTGATCGAGTGACCTTGCCGGCGTTGTCCTATAAGACTGAGCCCACTCTCGTCGTGAATACAAGCAAAGGGCTGTTACAGGGGCCGATGACGGGGCGCTATGAGGATCTCCGCCGGTTCATCTATGGCCTTGAGACGACGAAAGAGTTGCTGCTTATCGAGGATCTTGAGCTGACTCGGTCCGGAGGCACGCAGGACGCGATGTTGACCTTCAATATTAGGATTGCGACGTACCTCCGTGGCGATACTGGGAAGTCTAGTCCGCCACGGCCAACTCAATAGTCATGGATGCGAAAAAAAAGACGATTCTAGCTGCCTGCCTTATCTTGCTGTGGGTAGGGCTGGCGGTGTGGCAATGGCGACTGCTGCAAGAGCCTGTTCATGTTCCGCTCACGAATGTCACAGGTCACCCTTCCGTGACACAACGTGTGGAAGCGGAACGAGCAAGCTTACGTGTAAACCTTGATTTACGGGCATCCACGGCTCTTCAACGTCAGGCAACCTTCACGGTGCCTCGAAACATTTTTGCCGTACCCCGTCCCGATGGGACATTCGCAGCCGGAGATGTCTCAACTTCCGTGAACCCGCCTGCTTCGAATTCAACTGAGATCTCAACGCAATACGAGAATACGTTGGAATCAGAGCAGTATCGATACCTAGGATTTCTTCGTGTGGACGCGAGGCGCCGTAAAGATACCGATATTGCGGTACTTAAGAGAGACGGTGAGGTGCTGGTGCTCAGGATCGGTGATCGTGTCGACGACCATCTGATCCTCAAAGCGATTAATTCTGAAAGCGTGACCATTCGAAATGTCGGTACCCACAGGGATCAAACGGTCTCATTATCAGAAGAGTCATCGGCAGAATCATCGGAAGAGCCAACGGGTCAGGAGTAATGGATAATGGGGAACCTCTTAGTATTGCTGAGACGGCAAGAAACCGGGTTCTCATATCTCATGATGATGATTGCCATCACTCTTATGGGTCTGGCTATGACAATGGCTGCCCGCCAGTGGAAGACGATGGTGCAGCGCGAGCTTGAAGCAGATTTGCTTGCCAAGGGGATAGAAATCCAAACAGCCTTGGCACTTTATTCGGCCAGCGCAAAAGCCGGAAGAGTTATGCCTGGTGAGGTGTACCCACAAACACTCGCCGAACTCACGAGACCACCCAAGCCCTTTCTCAGGAAGGTCTACCTCGATCCGATGGAACGTGGTGAGTGGGAATTGTTGCGTGCGCCCACGGGAGGCATTATGGGAGTCCGAAGCAAAAGCAAACACAAACCGCTCAAGCAAGCTAACTTCCCACTTGCTGTGCGTCATTTTGAAGGAAAGCCGACGCATTATGATTGGGTGTTCCAACATCCCAATCCATCTATGGCATCGGTTGCCGTGCCTATTACCAATCCACTGATAGTTCCGAGGCGATCAACGATATCCGAACAGCCTCTCGTTTCTGATGAACTAGATTCACCAGAATCAATGGATCCTCAGAAGACCACGGTAGATTCGACCGACTCCCCTTCCATAGAAAACATCCACCCTTCCGATTAATCCCTCCTCCCTGTCAACCTTATGGGAAGGGCTGCGGTACGAGTACCATACTTAAGTTTCTACGGATTTCATGACAGAAATAGGCGGAGTAGGATCTTATAGTGAGTCAGCCGGTGAGGGCGGCA
The DNA here is from genome assembly GCA_030123625.1 of Nitrospira sp. Lineage (NCBI taxonomy): Bacteria > Pseudomonadati > Nitrospirota > Nitrospiria > Nitrospirales > Nitrospiraceae > Nitrospira > Nitrospira sp. Next base: position 3,426,841 of record CP126121.1, on the reverse strand, counting down.
ATGCATTTCCGACCTGAAGTTATACAGCTTCTGATATGCGTATTTTGATCATGGGCGGAGCCGGACGCCTCATGTTGTTTCGATCGCGTGGAGGAAGCCACGGCGCTCATCTGGAAGATGAGTTAGGTGGCCGAGAAGTCGTAGAGGAAACTGCATGCTCCGCAGCTATTGCCGCTGGTCGCCTCGGGCATGAAATTCAAAGATGTGGTGGGCTGAAGTCAGGAGACGGAAGAGCGATGTGAGCCGGCGACTGGAAAGGAACGCCGCCTGAAATCCATTTCCGCACCTATCGACAAGATTTCTTCTCAATTTTAACTCCAATTTGCACTATAACTTGCACTATGATGTTTCGTGCTATGGTCGAACAAGATAACAATAATGTGTGAAGATCACAGACACCTTTCAATTCTGCGAGCTGTTGATCGGTTGCCAATTGACGCACCTTGGCTCGTTCCTGCTTGAGCTGGTACTGACTTCCCGCCTCTTCCTGGCATGGCGCCGCTCGTTGGATCGGAAATGAAAACTCTTCGACTATGCGCTGCTCCTGGAAGTGAATGCGTTGGAGACGGTACGCCGAGGATACACGCCCAGCACGCGAAGACGTGTGCAATCGTCAATATCAGTATACTGGAAGCGGCCAATGCTGACTTTCATCGTATTAATCTGCACGCGATCACCAGGCAGTGGACCGCTGTACCGTCGCAGGCTCTCCGGTGGTCGCGTGGCGGACCCAAGGGGCTCGTTCATGGGCGACCTTCCAGATCGTTGCGGTGGCGAATGAATAGCATAATGGCGCAGTAATTCGGCCTGGATACGTTTGGGACCAAGCTTACGTTCATCACGCAATCCAAGAAGCAGATGAAGGCGCTTCTGATCAAGGGCGCGGTGAGGTGAATGGTGCGGTCTCCGGCTCAGACTGACGAGACCCCCGCCTCCCTTTGTCAGAAATCGTTCCCACCACAGTCGTAAGGTGGGCCATTCGTGGAGTGGAAGGATACCTTGATTCATTGAAAGGATGTATGTGATCCTGATAAATAATGTCCTAGATCTGACTGTCGTCGAGCCACCGTCAAGAGGTGTGTAAACGAGTTTCAGGCGGCGGTCCTCTCTGGCTGATGATCCATGTCGTTCCTCTCGTGTCCCGACTTCAGCGCGATTCCATCCTTGAACGTCATGCCGGAGGCCACGAGCGGCAACAGCTCCGACGCATGCAGTTTTCTCCATGACTGCTCGGCGACTCGGAGCATGTTCCAGATGATCGCCGTGGCACCCTCCACGCGCTTGTACCGACGAGAGGCGTCTGTACGCAAATGCACTGAAGAGAAGGGCGACTCCACGATGTTCGTCGTCCGTACGTGTCGCCAGTGCTCGCGCGGAAATGAATAGAAGGTCACCATCCGATCCCAATCCCGACGGAGCGTCTCCACAGCCCTCTTGTCCGTCTTGTGGTACGTCCGCACGAAGGCATCACGTAGGCGCTCGCATTCTCCCGGTGTCTCAGCGTAGGGCATGGCTTTGAGCCGTTCGGCTGCCTGGCGCTGCACGGTTTTCGGCAGATCATTGAGGACATTGGCGATCTTGTGATTCCAGCATCGCTGCTCCGCTCCTGTCGGATGCATTTCGCCGAAGGCTGCCCAGATGCCGAGGTGTCCATCGGCCACGGTGAGTCGCGGGAATGTAAGCCCACGGTGCTTGAGATCGCGCAGGAGCTTGAGCCAACTCTCCTTGCTCTCCCTCTCGCCGCTCTCACAGGCCAGGACGACCTTGTCGCCGTTGGTGAGCGCCCCGACGATCGTGAGCAGCGCGCTCTTGCGGTCCTCAATGCCCGCCTTGACGTAGAGGCCGTCGGCCCACCAGTAGACGACCTCCAGATCCGACAGGTCCTGCTTCTTCCAGGCCTCATAGTCGAGTTCGAACCGGGCTTTAAGTCGCTGAATCGAGCTTGCCGACAGCGGCGCGCCTTCGCCCAATAGGCCGCGGAGTGCCAGAGCAAAGTCGCCGGTGGACAGCCCATGCCGATACAGCTCCGGGAGCAGCGTGCCACCTTCCTGGGTCCGTCGCGTGAACAATGGGAGGACCTTGCTCTCAAACCGTTCTGTCAGATCGCGGACTCGCGGGCGCCTTACCGTCACGGTCCCACTCATCATTGAAAAGGCGCGGGGGTTGCCGTAGCCGTTTCGGCTCCCGATTGGTGGATCGATCGGCGCCACCGTTCCTCGGCGCTCGTACCGGCTTCGACCGAGGAACATGGTCACTTCCTCCTCCAGGAGTTGCTGCAGCTGAGCCTGAATCTTCCCCCGTGCCCACTGCTCCAGCGTGTCGTACCACACCTCGCTTGACTCGATGGCCCCGTGGCTGGTTCTCTTCCCCATGGTGGCGTATCCTTTCCCCTCGGCTACAACCGAGGCGTGGGTTGATGGCTCAACCGAAAGGCTACGCCGCCTTTATCCTATTTCCACACCTAAAGATGATACCTCTCGACCGACGATCATTTGAACATATCATGTCGTCCAAAACTGCAGAAAAAGTTCGCCGTCAACACTGTGCAAAGATTTTGTCTATTGCCACGCTGTTTTATTATGAGGCAGAACGCTAGGTCGGTCAGGATTGGAGACAAGATTGCTCTGTAGAAAACCTCGGGATAACGGATCATCACATTGTGTGTGAGGACCCGGAGCAGCAGGTCGCGGCACTGACTCCAGTACGAGCGGCCGCTGACGGCCGAGCCCAACCGGCGCTTGAGCATCGAGAACACCGTCTCGACCTGCCACCGTTGTCCGTAGTGACAATAGGTCTTGGTCAACCGTCGTTTCATCAATCGCCGGTACCGGCCGGTCGGCAATTTGTCGGTGGGGCGTCCCGCCGTGGCGGGGATGACCGACCGAATCCCCCAGCGCTCCCGCGCATGACGATGATTGGGCTCAGAATCGTAGCCAGCATCGGCCAGGATGGTGCCGATGTGCACGCGCTGAAGGGCGTTGTTCAACAACGGCACGAAGCGATCGACATCGACCCGTGGTCCACGCCTCGGAAGGGCCCCGAGGATGAGGTGTCTGGCGCAGTCGACGACCGCTTCAAGCTTACTGAAACGGGTATACGTGGTGGTCTGCCAGAGGCTTCGCTCACGGGACCGACGCCGCACATAGTAGGCACTGATGTGCCGGCACTCGAAGCCGGTTGAGTCCATCGCGGCAAGCGCCACGCGCCGACGACGGGGACGCACGCGGCGGATCGTCACCGTGAGCAGGCGATGGACCAACGGCAGGCGCAAGAGGCGGCGGGCAGCCTTGTGAAGCGTGGTGAAGTGGGGCACGGCCTCGAGCCCGAGGGTTCGAACCAACTCAGGAAGGTCGGCGAGCAACTGGACGATACCCCGATAGTCGGTGTGAAAAAACGTCTTGAGGACGAGACAGGCGAACAGTTGCGGTTGTGTGTAGAGTTTCGGGCTGAACTTGTGCGGGTACCGTGGCAAGGCGGTAACGGCGACAGCCAGCGCTTCGCGCGCCACCCGCTCTGGCGATTTACTGGTCAGACTCATGTCCCATTGTAGCGCTCGCTGATCAACCTGATGAAAGAGGTTTTCTACAGAGCAAGACAAGATATGTTTCATGTTGAGTTATCCCGAACTTGCGGACCGCTTTCAAGCGGCCACACTAGCAGTCTGCTGAAAAAGCCGATGTTTGGGGTAACCTTTTGGTTTTCAGAGGGGCGCGGCTGAAATTTTCTAAAATATTTTCTGGGGTTCTGACTGCTGAGAAAGACGGATTTCATATTTTTGGACAGACTTCGTCCTATGCAACGACCAGTTTCGGGATGCGGATAAGGTTGTAGGCGATCAGGTTGAGGAGAAAGTCTCAGGCGACGCAGGCGGGACCTCGGTGCTTTTTCGCTTCTGGCCGTGAAAGCTCTCGCCGACGTCTTCGCCCTCGGAACCGTCTTTTGGTTTGAAGCTTTTGGGGCTGACCCCAGCCTCGATCCACGTCCCGCCCACGGAAAAATGTTCGTTCGACAACAGAGGAGCGATCGTCCGTTGCGTACATCCGCGAAAAAGTCCAATCCATGTCTGCCAGCATCGCGCGGACATATTCACGGATCTTCCTCAACGGATGCCCGTCCGGAACCCGTTCCTCCAGCGAGATGTACGAAAACAGCCCACCTTGATCTTCAAATGCTTCGCGCATCCCTGACTCCCTGTTATGAAAATAGGAAATCACACGCGACCGTTAAGGCCAGAAGTTTTTCAGCAGACTGCTAGACTTGAATACGGCCTATTGAGTATTTCACAGACCATAGGCACTCTCGCTGTGACAAAGCACCACATCATGAGTGTTCTATATTACGTCTTTCCACATGTCGCATTTCCAGCATACTTTCATCGCTAGGATGGCATTCTTCACTGTGATTCACTATTAACAAGCAGCTCGTGATAGTGGAATGAGCGTCTTTCCCGTGTAGCTTCCAATGCATTGGTCTGCTTCGTGAAAGCGCACTGCGTGTGATACACTTTCTCTCTCAATGTTCAATGTCATTCTTTATCAACCGGAGATTCCCCCGAATACAGGCAATATCATCCGCCTCTGCGCCAACACCGGTGTGCGACTACACCTTGTCAAACCGCTGGGATTTTCGCTCGAGGATAAGCAGCTGACACGCGCCGGATTGGACTACCACGAATTTTCGACCATCAGCGTCTATGACGACTGGGCGACTTGTGCAAAACGCTTCACTGGCGGTCGTTTATTTGCCGTCTCGACAAGAGGCACCCAACGCTACGACCTGGTTGCATACGCGAAGAACGATGTGTTCCTGTTCGGACCGGAAAGTCGAGGACTACCGACTGAGTTGCTGGAATCGGTTTCCAAGCAACAGCGAATTCGCCTACCCATGATGCCCGATAGCAGAAGTCTGAATCTTTCCAATACTGTTGCAGTCGTGGTGTACGAAGCCTGGAGGCAAATTTGGTTTGACATCAGCTGAGGGCCATGCTTGCCGGCTTACGAAAGCAACCATGGCCTCAGCGTTCTCTCATACCTTTGTCGCCCCTGCATTAGGCAAAGCATTTCAACATCCCATCATGGCATGGCCTGTCTTGCTGTCAGGTTCAGTCTATTCGATCGTCCCCGATCTGGATGTCATCGGCTTTACTTCGGCATCCAATACGGAGACCTCTGGGGTCATCGCGGCATGACGCATTCCCTCTTGTTTGCCGGCCTGTTGAGCGTCGCTCTCGTGGCCATAGGGTTAAACAGATGGCAAGGGCAGCGCAGGTGGGAATATTTGTTTATCTCTTTCTCTGCGCCGCATCACATGGCGTGCTCGATGCACTAACCGACGGCGGATTCGGTGTGGCCTTCTTCTCTCCGTTCGATACAAGCCGATACTTTTTCTCGGCTCGACCGGTTGCCGTGTCTCCACTCGGCATCAACGCACTTTTTGCGAAGATGCTTCGCGTGCTCGCCGGCAAGGGTGAAATGGGTCTGACTCGCACCTTGCCGGATTCTTCATCGTTCGTGCACTACACAATGTGCTGAGAAACAAGCACCGAGTGAATGACCAGCACCGTATCGACTCACTCTCGTTATAGCTGAGCCCACAATTATCGATAGACAGATGAGGTTGCACTTTGGAAGAATGAGGGCATGAGATGTTCATCGGATTTGCGTAGGCGGGTCGTAAGTTTTGTGCGAGGCGGCGGAAGCAAGGCCGAGGCGGCCCGGAGATTCACGGTGGGCGAGGCCAGCGTGTACCGATGGCTCAAACCCGGTGGGCTGACACATAAGCGACCTGGGCCCCAAACCGCTCATAAACTGGATTGGGAGGCCTTACGGCGTCATGTTACCACGCATGGCGACCTGACACAGGCGGAAGCGGCTCGGCATTTCGGGGTCTCACGCCATTGCATCTGGAACGCCCTCCACAAGATGGAATGGACCCGGAAAAAAAACGACCGGCTATAAAGAGCGCAGCCCGCTGCACCGAAGAACGTTTCTGCGTCTTCGTGAGCGGTACCTCCGTCGCGGCCTGCAGCCTGTTCATGTCGATGAGTGCGGCTTCACGCCGTCCGTGACTCGCCGCTATGGGTATGCGCCCAAGGGCCAGCGCGTGTATGGCCTGACGTCCGGGCAGAGAAGACCGCGCACCTCACTGATCGCCGCCCGCATCGGGCCGGATTTTGCGGAACCCTTCCTCTTCGACGGCACCTGCGATGCAGCCGTGTTTCACTCGTGGCTCCAGGCCAAGCTATGCCCGCGTCTGACTCGTGAACACCTGGTCATCATGGACAACGCGGCCTTTCACACATCGCCAGAAACGGCGCAGCTTATCCGGCACACCGGCGCCACACTTCTCTTTTTGCCACCCTTCGCCCGACCTGAATCCTATCGAGCACGACTTCGCCGCGCTTAAGAAACACCGGGAATATCATGAAACCGCTTCCATCGACCAGATCGTGAAGGCCTATCAATGATTATCGGCTTGGCCATAATGTTATGAAGAGTGACCCATGAAGAAACTGACACACTGTTGCACGAATGTGCCCTATCAGGATGATGGGCTGTGTGCGTATTCACTGAAGGCGGTGCCAAGCCGACCTACCATCATCCATTCGCTACACTGTGCCAGCTCGACAGGCGAATACGCTATGGCTGTTATCCGAGATATCGACCGTACAGGAAGGCAACAAATTGCTTTGCCCCACGCATTCTATTTTTTACGTTTTCCTCCGTAACACCAGCCTGTCGAAGTTGTTGTTCAAACCGAATCAAGGCATCCTTCAATTCTTTTCTCAATTCTCTCTCAATCACTCGGTCCAGCACGCTTGGCATATCTTCCTCCCCGATTGATAAACGAGGCCCAACCCCACCCATCACGCCATTACCTACGGCGTGATTACCGTCAGCCGCCCAGGATTCTATAGGAATCTCAAGACACAAGCCAGCTTCCTACGCGTAAGAAGACCCAAGGACACAACCCAAGTCCTGCGCGCAGAGATTTACAATCGCCCAATGTGAAAAAGAGTAAGACTTGGTTTGACTCTGGCCTTCGGCAAGATCGTCCTATGCATGAGAACGGTCGGGAGAGATGCAACTGATTGATCCCAATGCACCAAAAACTGCGCCCGCTCCTGCGTCAGCAACTCCTCTAGTTGAACAGGGCCAACGACAAAGGCACCACCACCCCGCCGTAACAGTTGACTCAACCTCGTGACGATCATTCTCATGGTCGCCAAAGAATCAAATGACTCATATGGCAGCCACTGATAAATCAGGTCATAGGGCCCTCGGTTTGCTGGAAACTCTTCACATGTATCATCTGGGACTATTCGAACTCGTTGCAGCCAATCCCATCGTTGTACCTCGGCACATTGAGTCCAAAGCTGCTGAGCCTGACGCTGTGCATAAGCAAAGTAGCGGACGTTCACGGTATAGTCACGAGGTCGATCAAAGAGAATACAAGTGGAAATGACGGCATCCCCGTTGACAATAGCCACACGCTCTGCCTTCGATCGTAGTCTTCCAATTTCTCGATCCTGTTCCCCAAGATCGTCGAGATAGTCTGCCACGAAGGATTGAGCGGCGAGTTCGCTGATCGCTGTATCGTCTTCGGGAAACAAAGGCACCGCCTCGAAAGCTTCGGCAGGGGAAATCCTAGGAATTCCTTGCACGAATACCGCACGCCAATCTACCGGACTGATTGGACATTCGTCGGGTGGCGATGTCCTCACCGGGAAATTGGGATTCAACGGCATGGTCAATTCCGTTTCACGATCTTTCAAAATCAACAGACCTCCCTCGACACGGAGGCTGCGATCCAGCGGGAGTACACGGCGCCCGATCGAACGGATGTATGGAAGACCCGCCGGATCTTCGGCAAGCATGGCCTTTTGAGCCATCCCATTTTTCACGGTCAAACACAACCTTTGGTTCTCGTCAAAATACCGAACGGGAGGATGTTGGGCCGGCAACCAGACAACAAGATGAGATGTTGAAGGATTCATGAAAGCTGTGAACGGGTCCTCACCATCTAACGGCTGAGGCGTGAAAAATCCGCTGAACAAGCGAAAGGCTGCTTCGGATGGATAAGTAGGAATCCCGCGATACCGTAAGGCCTTCGGAGCCGCGTGTCCCTGGTTCTGATCGTCATACAATCCGCGAATCAGTTCGAACACAGCAGAGCCCGTTCCCGGCAACAACGATTTGAACAGTTCGACCACCGGGAGAAAGTCAATCTGGTCCCAATGCATGGCCCCCATGCAGGCCATGAAGCGCATCGTTTCAAATCCTTCACTATCCAAAACATACAATGCATCTTTTCGCTGACGAATCGTAGCCATCCCTTTGGAATCAATAGCAAGATCCTCATCGCGATAAAACCACCGCACCTCCTCGATTGGCACTCGTAACGCCCCGGCAGCCATGGCACGAAGATCATCTGGAGTGATCCGCTGCCAGGTAGGCTTCGAAGTCAGGTTCAATCTGATTTCATTCACCAGACCACAGGGTTTAATTCCGATCCACCGTCCCCAATCGAGTCGGACTCGCGCTCGCCGCAGAAAGACCGGTCCGGCGCCGGTGGACTCCCATTCGCACTCATGCAAGGGATGGCCTACCGGATCGGTCTCAAGAAAGCGTCGTCCATCCGGCCGATAAAAAACGAGGTGCCCGTTTGGAAAAGTTTCAACGCGTCCGCCGACCGTGTCGAAGGATGCGGCAAGTGTACGTGTGGAAGGAAACCAGAGATGGCCGGGAGTGTTCAGGGCAAATGCAATGGCGTCCGAGGGCATTCACTCGCGGAGTTGGCCGCTCCCCAGGACAATGAATTTAGAGCAGGTTAACTCGTCCAACCCCATGGGTCCCCGTGCATGAATGCGCGAGGTGCTGATACCGATTTCGGCTCCCAGACCGAACTGATAGCCGTCGCTGAGTCGGGTGGAGGCATTTACAAGAACGGCACCGGCATCGACCTCTTTGAGAAACCGCATCGCGCGTCCGTAATCCGACGTCACGATCGCTTCCGTATGCTGCGATCCGTACTGTGCGATATGTTCCATCGCTTCATCCATATTCTTCACGATTTTCACAGCCAAAATCAGGTCAAGAAACTCGGTACCATAATCCTGTTCGCTTGCAGGCTTGGCCTCAGGAATCAATTGGCAGGTCTTTGGACAGCCACGAATTTCGACCTTGGCCGCTGTGAGGCTTCGAGCAAGTTTGGGTAAAAGAGCCCGTGCAGCCGATTGGTGGACCAGCAAAGTTTCCATTGCGTTGCAAGTGGACGGCCGCTGCACTTTGGCGTTAACACAAATGGTCTCCGCCATCGCGGAATCCGCGTCGGCATCGACATAGATATGGCATACGCCTGCGTCATGCTTTAGGACCGGAATCGTCGAGTGTTCCGCGATGACTTTCATCAATGATTCCCCACCACGCGGAATGATCAAGTCGATGAACCGATCCTGCTTGAGCAACACCGATACCACCTCACGATCTGTACGGTCGACGAACGTGATCGCACCCGGTGGAACACCGGCCTTTTCCGATGCCTCAGATAGAATAGCGGCAATCATCGTATTGGACTGAATCGCCTCGCTGCCGCCTCGCAACACACATACATTACCCGATTTAAGACAGAGCGCCGCCGAATCCGCCGTCACATTGGGACGTGATTCATAAATGATCCCGATCACACCAATGGGCACACGTACCCGTCCGACCCTCATCCCGTTGGGCCTCGACCACATAGCAGACATGGTTCCCACCGGGTCCGGCAACTTCGCCACTTCGCGAATACCGGTGGCCATCTCTCCGATCCGCTTCTCGGTCAATCCCAAGCGATCTGCCATTGCCTTCTTGGCAGACGCAGTTCCAAACGCCTTCAAATCTTGCTCATTCGCCGCAAGGAGTTCGTCTACCTTGGCCTCAAGTGCCTCCGCCATGGCAAGGAGTGCTTGATCCTTGGTCGCCGTCGGCAGAGACACCAATCTCCTGGATGCCTGTTTGGCCTTTAACACCAGCTTCGAGACATAGTCCAAAACAGGTACCGACTGGGACTCATCGATTTTCTGATCCGAGACGGTTTTGTCTAAAGCTTCCACACTTCACACCAATGATTCAGTAACGTGGGATTATTGCTGACAATACCGCGTGGATAGAGAGGGGTCAAGGGCTTACGATTGGGGTGGATACATTTCCCTCGGCCGAACGATGAATACCGATTCTCCACTAAGTTGTGGCCTGGCACGGGATAACCACAGGCCCCTGTGGTTCGACAATGGTACGGAGTTTATTATTGATCGGCTTTTCACCTGGTGCGCGGAGCAGGAATTGAGCTCAGGGTACATTCAACCGGGCCAACTGAACAGAATGCCTTGCTCGCTTCAATTGGACCTTCCGTCATGACGTCTTCGATGTGTTCGAGTCCTTAGCAGGTTGCGGGAAATTCTTGTGTTGTTCTGTTGTCCTGAGTAGAGAGGCAACCTTAACCATTACGTCAGGAGATGCATGATGATAATTGCGACACCCAGCAAGCCGGTCTGTATGACTTATCCGTCTTCCGAGGCACGCGTTCCAGCGACTCATCCGCTGCGCCTCATTCGCCAAGCAGTGGACACAGCGCTGATCGCCTTGTCATTGGAGTTGACGACGCGGTATGCCAACGCCGAGCTGCCTCAGTTGCCCCGGAGAAGCTCCTGCGGACTCTGCTGCTGCAGGCTCTCTACAGTATTAGGAGAGGCTGATTGTTGATGGAGCAACTGGACGACAACCTGTTGTTCCGTGCGCTACCCTAAACATACTGCGCAGAGAGAATAAATCAGACCTTCCAAATAATGACGAGAGGTGATAGCCTCAAACTCGGGATACAGATGTTAAACAGCTACTCGACTCTCACTGACAGCATAATCCAACATATAGCTCGGAAGCGAATTTGATGCAACGCCATTAAGAACAACATGAATGGGTTTGTCTGCGCGCAGCGATCCAAGCGCCTGTGTGACAGCTTGCTTAGACGTCAGATTAGCTCTAACAACAAGGAGGAGAAGATCGCTATGACTTTCCAATACATTCATCGTGGCCACAGGTAGAATCGGTGGTGCATTCAGAAGGATATAATCGAATTCATCCCGCAATTGCGATAAAACGCGATTAAGTTGCCCCGCCCTTAATAGGTCATTGGAATCAGCCACAGATTCACCAGCCGGCATAATCCAACATGGAACATCTGTAAAAGGACTCATGGCCTGCTGCAACGGAATGTCACTTCTTAGACAATCAATGAGCCCATACCTTACCGGTGATTCCAGAAAGGCCGTCAGTTCGGGGTAGACGAAGTCGCAATCCAATAGGAGTACGCGCCTTCCAAAATCTCGCGATAAGGTGTAGCCGAGATTAATCACGGTCGTGGTTTTTCCTTCGCCTTTGATGGCACTCGTCACAGCAACAACTATTGGAGCCCCGGTTGTGTTGAGTAACTGCAGTCTCGCTGCGGCGACACGGTATTGTTCAGCAGCCATTGAACGAGGGAACATCCTTGCAACAAACCTTCTGTCGATCTCGTGCGAATTCGGCTGCTCAGCGAGTGGTTGCTTGTTTGGTTCGGCCTCTGATCGTGACCTCATGGTTATACCCAGCGAACGTCTCGGCAAAGCGGCGCTCTGGAAATACCCTGGGTCTCTGGCCGTACGCCATAGTAACGAAAAATCCGGGATGGCCGCCAATAACCGAGGGCCTGAAAGTAGAAGCTCTACATCCTCCGGACCTCGGAACTGTGGAGTGAGCCGCTCACGTACGACCGACAGCCCTGCCCCCAAAACGCACCCGAACAAGAGTCCTAATACCCAAACCTTTATGCTGTTGGGGATGGCCGGCACCCGCGGCAGCTTGGCATGGTCCAGTATGCGGTACTTTCCGCCTTTCTGCCGTTTTTCGATATTTTGTTCGACCCGCGTATGCAACCGCTTATCAAGGAGCATCGCGTAATTGGCCTTCATATTATTGTAGTCGCGTTCAAGGACGAGCAGTTCCTGCTCAACTGAAGGCGACCTATCGAGACGCTTTTCAAGATCTCGCCTAGTGGTACGCAGTTGATCTAAACGCTGTCGGAGAAGCGCTATCTCGGTTCGCTCCTCGCCCTGTTGCTTCAACAGATCTTGGAGGTACGGATCGAGCGGCGTCTTGTCTGGCCGGATCGCATCCCGACCATACAAATTGGTTAACTCCTCTTCTGTCTGCCGAATTTCCTCCTTGGTTATGATGATCTCTGGATATCCATCATAAAATTCTGCTCTGAGCTTGACTAGCTTCTCTCGAAGCTCTTTCAGGTGTCGAAACAGCGGGTCCGGTTCCACTGAGCGTGTGGCTCCGGCGCCAAAACTCTGTTGCCCTGATGTACGGTACAGCTGAACCGCTTGATGCAGTGCGTTAAGTTTGTCGGAGTGGCGCTGAAGGCTTTCGGTAGTGGTCGTTATCTCCGCTTCTGTCCGATCTAATGCCCGCAGGTTAGTATCTGTCTGCTGAGGGAGGTCGCCCAGGTGTGACTTCTTGAACTGGCTAATACTCTCTTCTCTCTTTTCAAGTTCATGCTTGAGCAGGCGGAGCTCTTCATCAAGGAATTCTCCAGTGCCCTCGACTTCCTTCTCCCGTTCCCGGTTATTCTCCTGGATGAATTTGTCTGCAATTCGTGCTGTTATCTGCATGGCAGTTCTAGGATCCTGATGGAGAAAGGACACCACGAAGCCATCAACCAAGTTCTGAGGAGCTTTGCCTCCAGCTGGGTCGATCATAGCTCGCTCAACCTTCGTCATACTCGCTAACTCATCCCAACTAACTGCCACTCCTTGCTCATCAGATCCATCACTGTCACTGTGCATACTTAATTCTTTTGCGATCGCATCCAAGAAGTCATGGCTGATAATTTGCTTTTGGATGACAAAGAGACGTTTCTCGAAATGTTCATCCGCATTTTCTCCTCTATTGATAACGTCGTCGATTCCCTTGCGCTCTTCCACCACAATCAACGCTTGTGACTGATAGTATTTAGGAGCAATCAGCAAGTAACCCCAGGCCAGCGTCAAGGATAGCACTATCGCGCCTGCGATAACCCATTTATTGCGCCAAACGATGAGAGCATATTGACGAACTATGTCTACTGTGTCCGCTCCTGTTTGTTCTACTGAAGCGATGGACTCAGGATATTGCATGCGTGCCCTCCGGACAACTTACAGAAAAAACCGGGAATCTGACTTTATAAAGAGACACCAACAAGAACGACACATCTCTTGTTTATAGCGATCCAGTCCGCACCGTTGAAGGCTCCGCATCTGATGAAACGCAGGCCCGGAACATCGGGACGATCTCCTTGAGCCGTTCGAGCAACACGCTGGCCTCGCCCCGATAACTTGCCGCTTCCAATGCCGCTAGCTTTTCTCGGAACTCTTCGAAGTCAGGCTGACTTACCGCCCGAATCTGGAAGATTTTTTCCAAGGACGATCGCACGGCAATCTCTCCCTCGCCAACTAATTCCTCATAAAGCTTTTCCCCAGGACGGAGGCCGACGAATCGAATGGGAATGTCCTTCCCTGGATTAAGTCCGGATAGCCGAATGAGACTGCGGGCGATATCAAGCACTTTGATTTGCTCCCCCATATCGAGAATATAAATGTGGCCTTGTTCACCAATAGTTGCAGCCTGAAGCACCAACTGAACCGCTTCGGGGATAAGCATGAAGTATCGTCGAATCTCCGGGTGTGTAACGGTCACGGGCCCACCATTCCTGATTTGATCCTGGAAGCGCAGCAACACACTGCCGCTGCTGCCAAGAACATTTCCAAACCGTACCAGAAGGAAGCGTGTCCGACTACTTCTCGCAATATCCTGAATAATGAGTTCAGCCACTCGCTTGGTAGCTCCCATCACACTCGATGGGTTGACCGCCTTGTCAGTAGAAATGTGGACGAATTGTTCGATTCCGTAGAGGCTCGCGGCTTCAGCGGTGACACGCGTACCGATGCAGTTGTTCTTTACGGCTTCCAGAGGATTCAGCTCCACGAGAGGGACATGCTTGTGGGCTGCTGCATGGAATAAGATATGAGGCTTATACTGCTCTAAAACGGCACAGAGCCGCTGGGCATCAGTGACATCCCCAATCAGCGGGATAACAGGAAATGTAAGTTTCCCATCATCTAATTCTTTATGAATGTTGTATAGACTATTCTCATGGCGCTCATAGAGCAATAACACTTTCGGCTCGAACAAGCTTATTTGACGAGCCAACTCCGAACCAATCGACCCACCAGCACCCGTAATCAGAACACACTTACCTTTAACCATATGCCTCGTCGCTTCATTGTCCAGATGAATGGGTGCACGCGACAAAAGGTCAGGGACCGAAACATTACGTATTTGGCTGACTGTACTTTGGTCTGCAAGGAGTTCTCCTTTAGCGGGCAGTGTCTTGATCGAGATATTATACGGCTCCAATTTGATAACGAGGTCACGAAGGAACTCAGGAGCCGAATCCGGTACCGCAACCACAACTATCTCGGGCTTGAGTTCTTCTACCAGTCTGGGAAGGTCCTGCACTGTACCCAATACTCTGACTCCATGGATACGTTGATTAAGAAGACTCATGTTATCGTCTACCAATCCAATCGGCTGACAGTTAAATACCATACGCGTCTTCATCTCCCGAACGACTCGTTCTCCTGAATCCCCAGCCCCAATGACCAACACTTTCCGTTTTTTCTGAAAAATTGACTTGTCGCGAAGGACCCTGGAGGACAATCTCACTCCGGCAAGGAACCCGATGAGCAAGATCGCATCTATGGCGAATATGGAACGCGGATAACTAGAGAGTCCCATCACCCAATTGACCCAACCATAAAATACGACGGTACTCGTTAAGACTCCCGCTATAATATTTTGAAGGTCCCAAATGCTTGTATACCTCCACAAACCTTCATTCAGGCCGAACAAGGCAAACGCCACTCCTCTAATGGCAACCAACGCGAGTACCGTTTGTTCGAAAGTGTGAATTTCTCCCTCGGGGAGATTACCGTCATATCGCAGGACAAATGCAAAGTAGTTTGCCAGGATTATTAAGACGACATCAAGAACGACAATAATTGGCTTCCGCCACTTCAGAATAAAGGACGATAGGCTCATCCAAGGAGAGGCCAGGGGAGAGTCATCAACAGCAGCCTTTAATTCTGGAAGTGTGAAAACCACAACCGGAAGCCTAGCAATGTGCAGCAACGTTTGTATAACGATGGCGAGATCGAGCCGCAAAGACATATGGCGGATGTATAATTTTGCCAACCGAAGCTTTTCCGGCAGAACTTTGAGCTGATACTCTTCTTCAGGATTCGGCGAATAGGCAAGCAGCGTCGCCTCATCAATGTACCTTAATGAGGCCAAATCTGTAATCCCGGGACGAACCGTAAGCACCTCGGAAAAGTCAGAACGTAGACGTTCAACATAACGTGGCACTTCCGGTCTTGGTCCGACAAAACTCATATCACCATTGAGGACATTTAATAGCTGAGGCAATTCATCGAGTTTAAATTTCCGTAGCATTCGCCCGATTCTTGTTATGCGAGGATCTTGTCCGACCGTGAGAGGCAAGCCGCTACCAGAGGCATCCACAGCCATGGTTCGGAATTTTTGTATAGCGAATGGACGAAATCCCTGTCCCACACGAACCTGACGGTAGATTACGGGGCCCGGGGAGTCCAGCTTGATCAAAACAGCGATGAGTGCTAGCAGCGGCGCAGTGAGAAGCAGCCCTAGCGTGGCCATGCAAATATCAAACGTGCGTTTCATCACCGTCGGTTCCTCTTAACAAGATCACGAACGGTCTGAATCACACGATTGACCTCGTCCTCCGTCATCTTCGAGTACAACGGCAATGAAACAATTCGTTGGAACACCATACTGGCAACAGGAAAATCTTCGGATCGGTAGCCTCCCCTATCCCGATGATACGGATGTAAATGGAGGGGGATGAAATGCACACTGCATCCGATACCGGCTTGCTGCAGTTGACGGATGAATTCATCGCGACCGATCCGCAAACGATCTAAATTCAATTGAATAACATATAGATGCCATGCGTGCTGTGCGTAAGAAGCAGTCGGAGGGCACATGATTTCAGGAACATCTTGGAAGCCTTCCTGATACAGAGCGGCATACCGTTCGCGTCCTTTCCAAAAACGTTCACACTTCTTTAGTTGTGCCAAACCAAGCGCCGCAGCAATATCTGTCAGATTGTATTTAAAACCGGGCGAAAGTATTTCGTAATACCACGAACCTTGCGCAGAGTAGCGATTCCACGCATCCCGACTGAGACCGTGCAAACTCATCATCCGCATACGAGCCGCCCACTCAGCGTTATTAGTAGTAACCATGCCTCCTTCGCCGGTAGTAATATTCTTTGTCGCGTAGAACGAAAAACAAGTGGCGTCAGAGATCCCGCCAATCATTTTGCCATGATATCGTGCTGGTAAGGCATGTGCCGCGTCTTCAATCACGTGTAAATGATGATCGTGTGCGATCGTCTGAATGGGTCGTAGATCGCACGGATGCCCAGCAAAATGGACAGGAATGATCGCTCTCGTTTTATCCGTAATGGCTTGTTGAATATGATCCGTGTTCAGATTCAGCGTGTCTTGCACGCAATCGATCAGAACCGGTCGTGCCTTGAAGTAAGTAACAACTTCGGCGGTTGCGGCAAAGGTCATCGTCGGAACCAGTACCTCATCTCCCTCATTCACACCAGCCGCTTCAAGGGCAAGATGAAGGGCGGCCGTACAGGAATTAACCGCCACGGCGTGCTCAGCTCCAACCATTGCAGCAAATTCATGCTCAAATTCCCTCACCTTGGGACCGGTTGTTAACCAGCCAGAGCGAAGGACCTCCAGCACTTCTGATACTTCTTCCTCGCCAACATCAGACCTATGGAAAGGCAAAAAGTCTTTCATTCACAGATCTCCTCTTTGGCTGATGAGCATATTTCATCACAGAGGTACACCCCCTATCACGGGTACACTGTCCCATAATTCGGCAAAGCACAACCCATCTTT